>CAMDLY010000009.1 GCA_945902115.1 Lishizhenia tianjinensis
GTTTGTCTATATTGCCTGTAGGCACGTCTACCCGCTTTATTCATTAAGTTGAAATCGTTTTCAGTTAATACCCAAATTTCCGCATCTACTAAAAAACCGCCGTGTTTTAAGTGCTTATATAAAGTTCGTCTACTCATTTTTTTAGGTGGTAAAATTTTAACATATAGTCAAGGTGCAACCATAAAGGTCGTTCGACATTAGCATCTTTAAATTGATAGTAAAAGTCGGTGAGTTCCTTTAGTGCTAAATCTTTGTCAAGTGGTTTACACATAGGGAAAATTTGTAGCGTGTTTTCTATTAAGTGGCTATAAGCTTTGTCATCGATATACTCGTAGTTAGCCTGTAAAAAGACTATTAAATCCTCGAAGGTTTTAATATGAATTTTTGCCTCAGTTCTTTTCATCACTTCTAATAATATTCACGTTAATTTCTTTGAAGTGGTCGTGTTCCGTATCTGGCGAGATAGTTACGCTATTAAGTTTAGGAAGTAGGAAGGGCGATACTATTCTTAATAGTTCAATGCGGTCTTTTAGACTAAGTTCGTTTTCGTGTTTTTGTAGGTGTTCAAGTGAATTTTCATAAATAGCCGTTAATACTTCTTTTATGCGTCTACGTTCTTTTGTGTCCTCCGCTTTTGGTCTTCCGTTCCTATTTATTCGGGTGTCGTTTTTTGTAAACATTGGTATCTTATTGTTATTACTATTATCCTAATATGCGGTGTGAGTGCAATATGTAGTTAGTGGAAGGTATAAAGGTGTTTTCGCTTGTATCGTAAGAAATTCTACCTCCTAACCCTCGACATATATCCATTGGGTAAACACGCGTTCCCGATAACATTAAGTTGTTTAGTTCTTTCAATAGCGGTTGAAGTTGGTTAACTTTTTCTATTTCGTCTTTTGTGGTAGCGTATACCGAAAAATCAGGTTCTTTTGCTTTTAATGTATTGTAATCAATTTCTATATCTACCGAATTTACATCGGTTGAAATCTTACTTAGTTGGTGTAAGGGTATTTCTAAGAAGTCGCACATTTTTTCTACTGAGATAATCGGGAAGTTTACCCTATATTTTTCTTCTACATTGGTTAAAAACGTCTTATATAAATTTCCCTTATAAGAGTTCTTATCTTCGGTTTGAACGTACTTATCCGTTATAGAAAAGAAGTCGTTTAAAAGACGTTCTAAGCGCCTTAAGTCGGCTTTATATTGGTTGTGTGCGTAGCTATTGTAACTTATCTTAATTGGTTTCATAGTATTTCGTTTTTAATTGGTTCGTTTAGTAAAGTCTTAATGGTTAAAATCAGTTCGCTTTTCGTCTTTTCGTTGCTTTCAAGTTGTAAATTCAGCGCTTCAATTTTTAAGTTAAGCTGAGTTATTTCTTTGCTTAGTAGCACCCCTTTATCGAAGGTTCTATCTAAACTACTTACGGCGGTTTCTAAATTCATTTTGTGTTCTTTTGTGTGCATAGTTAAAATTTATAGTGTTAGTTTTTTACCATTGCTTTAATTAGCCGTGATAGTAAATTATCAAAACCTTTTGGGTTCATTTTTTTGTACTGAGATAGCGTTATGCGTTTTCTCTTTTGCTTAGTTGTTGGTGTTACCAAGTTGACATAGTATTTCATAGTTTCTATTATTTATTTATTAGACTTCTTATCCAGTAAGACACGTTACCTCGCCCCTTCTTCTTTGCTTTTAATAGTTCTTCTTCCGATAAGCGGATAGTAAGTAACTTACTTTTGTTTCGTGCCTTCATACCTATATTATTTCTCGTGTTTAATTTGTTAGTATTGTTCTATACATATAGAACTACATTATAATTCCCCTGTTCCATTTTCGCTTTTCAACTTACGGGGTTTAGTAACTATTAAAGGGGATATTATATATTGGTGAGGGTATTTAGAAAAAAAGATTTTATATCTTTAGTCTAAACTTTAAAACATTAAATATGAAAAATTTTGTAAAAGAAAATTGGTATAAACTGATGATTACCTATTAATTTATATATTTAACAAAAAAAATTATGATAGGTGCAGTTCCAAATCCAAAAAAAACAATAACAATTGATTTTCCAATTAGTAAGTTAAAAGAAACGATTGGTTTTATTCCGCTTACAGGAGATAAAAAGTATAAATTCACAACAAAAAATGAAGCTTTTAGTTTATACACTTTTGAAGTTACTGAATTACTAAGTTTGGGTGTTTACATTGATATTAGTTTTTCTGAAGTAAATGAAAATAAAACAACAATAGAAATTGAAGTAAGAAGAAAAATGGGTGCTTTCGATAAATCGCACGAAATAACGAATGCAAATAATCACATTTCAAAAATCATTGAATTGATAAGCTTATGCGTTTCTTTAACTGAAGAAAAAAAAGAAGCGTTAAAAAGTGAAAATAAGTTAGTTCACTTAGAC
The DNA here is from genome assembly GCA_945902115.1 of Lishizhenia tianjinensis. GTDB lineage: Bacteria > Bacteroidota > Bacteroidia > Flavobacteriales_D > Crocinitomicaceae > UBA952. Next base: position 2,413 of record CAMDLY010000009.1, read on the forward strand.
GGTTTTATTCATTCAGAAAATGGAACAAAAAAATACAACTGTGGTGTTTGTAAAAAAGAATTTTATGCAAATATTGATAAATCAACTATATGGACGTGTCCACATTGTAAAACATCAAATGAACTACAGAAACAAGTTAGTACAAAGGCGTTAATAATTTTCGCAGTTGTATCTCTGTTGTTTTTAGGATTAGTTCTTTTGATAATTAAAAAGTAGGTTCCGTTATTTATTCAACTGAAACTTGATTTATAAACAACTCATTTACGCTTAGTAAACTTCTCGCGTATCCACCTAAAGATAATAGTGATTAAATAAAGTGTGTTTGTAGGGGTTCAATATTTAAAATTTAAAAGGGAGTCTTTACGCTCCCTTAATAGTTTAATAGATGAATGGTTATTTTAAATCCCGAACCGCACGCACATAGTAGGTGTCGCTCTTATAGTAGGCGTAGCTCTTACTGTAGTTGAACATACTCCCATCGCCGAAGTTGAAGTACCACGCGAAGTCGTTGCCGTACTCCGTACTACTCCAATAATAGTAGTTACTAGCAAAACCGCCAATTTTATCCCTGTATTTATATATTTTTTCAAGTTCATCTTTTGTAGGTAATCTCCACCCATCTCCTAAATCGGCACAAGCTCCCATTGCATCTTCCCAAATCATTTTGCCTAAATCTTTGGTCATTACTTCTAAACCTATTTCTTGAATTTTTATACTTGCATTTGATTCCTTTGTTTCTTCCCTTCTTACTTCCTTTGTTTCTGCACAGCTAACTAATAAGGAAAAGACGAACAATGATGAAAAGAAAATATTTTGTTTCAAAATAAATAATTTAATGTTTAATCAAAAATACAATTTATTTTCTTTTTCAAGAGCTGTCATTCTTGTCAATATAGTCACTTGATTGACTACTTTGACTACTTTGACAAGTATTTTAATATATCTTCTTGTAGTGAGTCTCAAAAAGTTTAATGAATAATTCCTTCTTTTGAAGCATTCTGTACACTGTTCTATCTGTGTCTTTTCTTTCTTTGAATTTTACTTCGTCAAAAATTGCCATTGCTCTTTCTGTGGTAAATTGTTCCTCTAAAGAACGATACCATTCAATTTTATCTTCGTCTTTTAATATTCTTTTAATAGTTGATTCTATACTTATCACTATCAGTATTTTTTGTTTTTGAGAAGTTTCATATAATCAGTTTTTTGCAGATCATTTATTAATCAATGGGTTATGGAAACAACCAATTTTGTTGTTCTGATAAACTTGTTTTAACTGACATTGACCTGATTTGTAAAGCAATCAACGTAAAATAATTATATATTTGGTTATGTTAAGCATCTAGAAAATGCAGTTAAAGAATAAAAGAAACTAGAAATATTAATTATGAGGTATTCGCTTTGTGCTTTGCTGTTTTTACTATGTTTGAATGCGTTGGCTCAATCGGATAAGGAGTTGATTCAGAAATTGAATATGCGTTTGGATAGTTTGAATAGCGTGCTTCGTTCTGAAAGAATAGACAATTCTAACAAACTTTATGAGTTATCTGCGATCAATAGCAACTTAGAAAGCAAAATTTCCAGCATTACTTCGAGTTTAGACAAACTCGCACTAGAGCTTCAAACCTGTAAAACGGAGAACTCAAGTAAAATAAATGGAGATAAATCAAAGCAAGACGAAATTGTTAAGCTTCAAGGTCAGTTGAAGTCGAAAATGGATAGTTTGATTATTCTCAGAAAAGAACTATTAAATAATACCAATCAAGTAGCGCAAACGGGCGCTAATAAATCTGTTAAAATTGGCACTCAAATGTGGATGGCTGAAAATCTAAATATTTCCAATTTTAGAAACGGTGACCTTATCCCCGAGGCAAAAACTAACGAAGAATGGGTAAGAGCAGGAATAAATAAACAGCCCGCGTGGTGTTATTACGATAACGAGTTTGCTAATGGCACGAAGTACCGCAAATTGTATAATTGGTATGCCGTCAACGACTTTCGGGGTTTAGCTCCAGATGGGTGGCATGTTCCGAGTGATAAAGAGTGGACGATGCTCCTAGATTATATGGGGAGCAAAGATGCTCCAGGTAAAAAAATGAAGAGCACCAATGGCTGGAAGGAAGGAGGTAACGGAACTAATAGCAGCGGTTTTTCAGCTCTTCCAGGTGGCTATCGACAAAGTTATGGACCCTTTGTGAATGCCGGAGGCTACGCTTTTTGGTGGACTTCTTCTGAGTATAGCGGGAACTATTCTTGGTTTTTTAATCTAGGATACTATGTAGGTAATGTGTTAAAGGAATATGATTCAAAAGGTGGAGGCTTGTCAGTTCGCTGCATAAAGGATTAGCGGCATTGTAATCTTCTTACCAGTTTATTTAAAGTAATTATTATGCGTTTTACAATTGTATTGCTTTTCCTTGTCGCTAATTCAGCTCTATCTCAAAATAGAGTAGTGGATTACATTCAGTATAGATTCGTAGATGCCTCTGTTCCTCCGCAGTATCATCGCAGCTTTACCATTACCGCCACACCTAAAAGCTGGCAATATACAGTTGACTCTTATGGAGAGATTATTTCGGACAGCACAATGGAAATGACGCAAAAATGGTGGCTGGAAATTGTAGAAGCTCAAAAAAAATCAAAATTGCGAAAAGGCAAGGAAAAAGCCAAAAGAAGTTGTACGGGAGGCACGCAGGTTCTGATACGCATTAAGTCTGGTGATATTTTTCTAAAAGCCTTGAACGAATATCGTTGTGGGGGCAAAAACACAGGGAATTTACGTGGAAATCCTGATTTATTGAAACGGGCCCTGGTGAAACAATAAAGTTATTTTCTTGGGTCAATAACGGTAATGATTGAATTGATTTCGCCAACAGATGTGCTTAGGTGAATTTCTTCTCCTTGTTGCGGTAGATTTTCTTCTGAAACTACTTTCCCCTTTCTTCGCGCTATACTAAACCCACGATTTACGATTCGAATGGGATCCAATAAATGTACTTTGGAAGCAAGACTTTCCAATTGATGTCGCTGATGTTCCGTGAATTTTGATGTATAAATCGAAAGTTCGTGTTGTTTGCGTTCAAGTTGAAACACAACGTTTCGCAACTTGTCAATTGCTGCAGTAGAACCTTCATTTTGCAGTTCATTTAAGGAAATTCTCTCTTTATGTAGCACTTGAATGGCAACTTGTGCTGCCTGTTGTTGTAAGCTCTGAAAGGAGAAGTTAAATTGCTGAACTAAGCTTTTTGAAGATTTTTGAAATGCATTTGAAAAATTCAATACCAATTGTTGTGCTCTTTCAATCTTTAACAAGGACATATCGCGCAGGTTGCTCGTTAATTCTTGAACACGCAAGTCAAATTCACGAAACGTTTGTACGAGAAATTCCGCTAACTTGGTAGGGGTAATCTCATTCCTGAAAGCAATCATTTCGGCAACATTCATGTTGGTAGAATGGCCTATTCCAGTAAGAACCGGCAAAGGAAAATGTGCGATAGCCTTGCATAGCGAATAATTATTGTAGCAAGTCATCCCTACTTCAGCACCACCACCTCTTACAATGACTACGATATCGAAATCACTCAAGGAGGATTGAATGGTATTGAGCGCTTCAATGATGGAATTGACAGCTACATCACCTTGGAGATAGGCATTAAATAAACGAGTTTCAAAAGAATACCCGTAAGCGTTTTGAAGTAAAACGTCATAAAAATCTAAAAGACCTTTACTCGTATCTGATGAAATGATGGCGATACGTTTCGGTAATAAAGGAAAGGAAAGTGACTGATTTTTGTTCAGCACACCGTCAAGCGCTAATTTTTTTAGTGTTTCTTCTCGTTCCTTTTGCAGCTCACCTAAACTAAAGGATGGATCTATGTCTAAGATTTGAATACTTAAACCGAAAGTTTCGCTAAATACAATCTTGCCAAGTAACAAAACGGTAAGACCATCTTTCAGCGGCTCCTTAACCACATCGATAAATCGTTTTTGTATACGTTCTAATTGCTGTTTCCAAATCGTTCCCGTTAGTTGAGCGACGATTTTTTCACCTTCTTTTTGCACCAATTCAGGAAATGCATGACCGCTTGGGTAACGGTTTATTTTGTGTATTTCTGCCTTTATCCAATATGCCTGCTGATAGCGACTGTCCAACGTTTTTTTGATGGAGGCTACTACTTGAGCAAGAGTAAATACCTGCTTTTCTTCCATTAGGCAATAGTGCCTTGCTCAATTTCCATATCTAAATAGTTCTGAACAATATCTATGGCATTATCAATTACGTCGCTAAGTGCAATGATAAATGTTCCTTCTTCCGCTATACTGATTGCGTGCTTGATTGCTTCAACTTCCAAGGTTACCACTTCGTAACTTACGTTTGTGTTAGACTCTTTTAATCCATCAACAATCAAACTGATAATTTCCACCTCAGTTCTACCGCGAAGGTGTTTTTCTTGCCTAATAACAACATGATCAAACATTCTACCAGCGATACGAGCACATTCTTTGATATCTTCGTCGCGTCGATCTCCTACGCCAGAAATAATACCAATTTTTCTTACAGCATCTACACTATTTAAAAAGTCTTCAATTCCCCGGTAACCGTTAGGATTATGAGCAAAGTCAATCATAACTTTGAATTTCGAGAATTCGAAAATATTCATTCTCCCTGGAGTTTGTGCAGCGCCGGGTATGAATGTGGTAAGCGATAACTTAATATCCTCTGTTTTAAAACCATATACAGAGGCGGCAAGAGTGGCAGCCAACACATTGGCAATCATAAATTTGGCTTTTCCATTCATGGTTAACGGAATATGTGTCGCGCGTTCCACTCGAAATTTCCATTCTCCTTTTTTGATGGTGATAAATCCGTTTTCATAAACACACGCAATACCACCTTTTTTACAGTGTTCGACTATAGCAGGAGCGTTTTCATCCATACTGAATAGTGCTACATTACAACGCAGTGACTCTGCAATTTCTAAGCAGTTTTCATCCTCTCCATTCAACACCGCCCAGCCGTCTTTTTTCACGCTATCTACCACTACCGATTTAACTCTTGATAAATCTTTTAGGTCGTGAATATCACTAATGCCTAGGTGATCCTCTTGAATATTAGTTATAACTCCGATATCACAGCGGCTAAAACCGAGTCCCGAACGAAGGATTCCACCACGTGCAGTTTCCAATACCGCAAATTCAACGTTAGGATCTTTCAATATATATTCAGCACTCATTGGACCAGTGGTGTCACCTTTTTCCATCATGTGGTTTTGGATGTAAATACCATCAGAGGTGGTAAATCCAACCCTGAAACCATTGTTTTTAACGATATGTGCAATCAAACGTGTGGTGGTGGTTTTTCCATTGGTTCCTGTAATGGCAATGATTGGAATTCTCGATGGTTTTCCGGGAGGGTATAACATGTCAATAACAGGAGCTGCCACATTTCTAGGTAAGCCTTCAGAGGGAGCAAGGTGCATCCTGAACCCTGGAGCAGCATTCACTTCGAGAATGACCCCCCCGTTTTCTTTTAAAGGCTCAGTTAAATTTGGTGCCATGATGTCTACACCACAAATATCAAGTCCAATCACGCGAGAAATCCTTTCCGCCATAAATATATTTTCCGGGTGCATCATGTCTGTTACATCGATGGATGTACCACCAGTACTCAAGTTTGCTGTTGATTTTAAATAAACTATTTCTCCTAAAGTAGGGATTGTTTCGAGTGAGTAATTCATTTTTTCCAGCAATTCCTCAGTATCTCTGTCAACAGTAATTTCTGTCAACACATTTTCATGTCCGTAGCCTCTACGTGGGTCTTTATTTATTTCATCTATGAGCCATGTGATGGAGTTTTTTCCATCACCAACTACATGGGCAGGAACGCGCTGTGCAGCTGCAATAATTTGGTTATTTATAACTAAGACTCGAAAGTCGAAGCCAGTAATAAATTTCTCTACGATAACCCTGCGAGAGTATTTCTTAGCATATGCAAGGCCATCCACTGCATCTTCCCAATTGGTTACATTAATGGAAGCTCCTTTACCATGATTTCCATCCAATGGTTTAATGACTATCGGGTATCCAATTTTCTTTATTGTATCTTCTAAATCTTCTTCGTCAACACAAATAGAACCTTTGGCTACAGGAATTGATGAGGCATCTAACAAGCGCTTTGTTTGCTCTTTGTCACAGGCGATATCCACTGCAATATTGCTTGTTTTACATGTGATAGTAGCCTGAAATCTCATTTGATTTATTCCATACCCCAACTGGATTAGGGAATTAGTACCCATTCGAATCCAAGGTATATCTCGAGCTACGGCTTCATCGACGATACTTCCTGTACTTGGCCCTAAACGAACATCCTCTCGTATCTCACGCATCATTTTGATATCTGCTTGCAGGTCGTATGGTACTCCTTCAATCAGCGCCTCGGCAATTCTAACTCCTGCCTCTGCAGCATAAAGTCCGACTTTTTCCTCAATGTAATTGAAAACAACATTGTAAACTCCTGGAGTTTTTGTTTCTCGAGTTCTCCCAAACCCCACATCCATTCCAGCAAGGGTTTGGATTTCCAAAGCGATGTGTTCAATTACATGACCCATCCATGTTCCTCTATCAACACGTTGAAAGAAACCACCTTTGCATCCTTCTGAACATCTATGATCGATCATTGAGGGAATAAGGGCTTGTATACGTTCTCTAAAACCTGGAATTTTATTTGTTGGTTTTTCTTCAAGATCTTCGAGATCTAATCGCATTTGTATTAATTTCTTTCGTGTAATACTCCAGATATTAGGTCCTCTTAATGCTTGTATTTTTAGTATTTTCATGTAAATAGTTCAATTTATAACAATAGCGTGATGAAGTTAGGAAATAGAAATCAAATCGCAAAAAAAAACTTTGTGACACATTATTTTAACGGTATCCCTCTAGAACTATGAGGAACATTATTCTTGCTTCTTTTCAGCGTAAAATAAAAATTACTTCCAAGTCCAACAACACTTTTAACCGTGATTTTATGCCCATGTGATTCTATAATATGTTTTGCAATAGCTAAACCCAGTCCAGAACCCCCTTCGTGTCGATTCCTACTTTTTTCGACCCGATAAAATCTTTCGAACAATCTCGGCAAGTATTTAGCATCAATTCCCGGACCGTCGTCGCTCACTTCAATTTCGATAATATCATCGAAATAGTTGAAACCAATTTTACAAAAACCGTTTTTATTTCCGTAAAAAATAGCGTTGTTAATGAGGTTAGTAAAAACCTGTCCTATTTTATCTCGATCACCAACAACAAAAGTACTCGGATAGTCTTTCTTTAATGAAACTTTAATTTCTTTTTCCTTAGCAAAAATTTCTCCTGCATCAATTATTTCTGTGACTAACTCTGTAATATCAAATGACCTCTGCTGTAAATTCAATTCATTGGCCTCTAATTTGGTGATTTGATCTAAATCTTCTAACATCGAGGCCATGCGGTCTGAGGCCTTCGAAGCTCTTTCTAGGAAAGATTTGTTAACCTTAGGATCGTCTATCCCTCCATCAATTAAGGTAAGAATGTAACCCTGAATGGAAAACACAGGGGTTTTTAATTCGTGAGCAAGGTTACCTAAAAACTCTCTTCTAAATGCTTCTTGTTCTTTTAATTTTGTAATTTCTAGACTCTGATCTTCTTCCCAATGGGTTACATCTAATTCTGCAGTTTCTACCATTCTGTCTATTCCGGCATTCATAGGATCTTTGTTTCGAATCGAACGGTAAATTAAACCAAGTCTCTGTTGAATAAATCGTTTTAACAAATAATAAAAAATGAAATAGGCAAATAACCCGGAAATTAATGGTATTGCGATAATCAACGGAATGGTTAAGGCAACCATTGAGGAATGAACAATCAATGTAAAAACCAAGCTTACAATGCTGAAAGCTATGCTGCCGTATAATATTAAAATGCTAGGTCTGGAATTATTCATTTACAGCAAAGGTAAAGAATAGAACTTTGTCTAAGTGAGATGAATATGGAATTAATGATGTCTTAACAATACCTCATTATTGCTTGTTCATTCCCTCGGGTTGACAGCATTTAGGCAATTTTTCAACGTCTTCTTTTTTGGCTTTAACCTCGTCAGCATCATAGCCAATTGTTGCTATCAGTTTTTTAATTTTTTCGGCATCAATCTTTTTTGTTTTGTATTTGACGGTTGCCTTTTTTGTCTCGAGGTCCAATTCAGCGAAAAGAATCCCCTTGGTATAGTTTAGTTTACTTTCAATCCTAGTTTTGCATTGGCCGCACTCAGCAGACGTTTGAATGGTGATAGTTTCTTTTTTGCGAGCTTTTTGACCGTAAGACGCTGAATTTATGCTAATACTAATAAATAAAATAAGGTAGACTAGATTTTTCATGTGTATAAAGTTAAGTTATTTTTTCTTTTCTTTCTTAAGTTGATAACGAATTCCGGCGTAAACGGATATTCCCATAACGGGCCCCCATATTTCTGTGGCATCGAATGAGGAACTAAAAGGGCTTGCTGCATCCACAATAGGGTGATGTTGTTTATAGTTGCTAAGATTTTCGCCGCCAATATAAAAATCCCATTTTTTGTATATGTGCGTAACTTGTGCGTTTAGCATTGGATATACACTGCTAATTTGAGTAGGGTCTTGGTCGTATCCAGGTAGGCGGGACTGCCCAAATATAGAGACGGTAAGGTCGTATTCCCAACGTTTATTTCTTGTTCGATAAGCTAAATTGGTAAACCCGCGATGTCTTGGAATCATAACTTGTTGTTGCATTGTCCCGTTATAAAGTGCTTTTACATCAAGGAATTTATAGGCGAGGCGGATGTCAAAATTCCGAATAGGAGTCCAGCTAAACTCCAGTTGAATACTATTAGAGTAAGAGGCATTTTCGAGATTCTTGAAGACAACGGTATTTGCCATACTATCCCGATCAACAATTAATTGATTTGCAAAACGAGTATGGTAAACATCAAAAGCAATATTAGCTTTTTTACTGAAGAGTTTAAAATCTTTTACAATTGATCCACCGAAATTCCAGGATATTTCAGGTAATATTTCTGCTGGAGACACCCAAGTCTTTGAACTTGCCAAGAGAGAAATATTATCGACCATGTAATTTGGGACTCTCCATCCTCTGCCTGCCGTGAATCGTATATCGGTATATTCATCTAAGGTGTACTTGGCGTGTAGTCGAGGTGTCAATTGATGTTTAAAAAGATTGTGGTAATCATATCTCATACCAGAAACTACTGACCAACGAGATGTTGTTAATGTATACTCAAGGAAGGCTCCAGGAACGAGTTCTTTTCTTCTGTTTAAAAGACTGTCTGCCCGTTGATCAATTTCTAGATATAAAAAACTCATCCCAGATTTTATTTTATGATCGGTTGTTTTTATATAGTCATCGTATATAATATTGATAAATCCGCGTTTCTCCTCACCAGAAAATGGTCGAATACCAAATGTTCCGTCGAGAAGGTGGTACTTGGCATGATAAACAATACCAAGAGATTGTGCAGGTTTTTTACCAAAAAAGCCTGTTTTTGCGAAAGCATCAAAGTGCTTTGAATTGATAAGAACGCCGTATGAAGTCGGCGGTATTGTTGGAATTTCAGGCTGTTCTCTAAAATAGGTGGTTTGACCGCCGACTTTTCTGTCCTGATAGGTACTCAATCCAACTTGTGCTTCCATTTTTTTTCCTCGATAATCCCAGCGATTAAAAAAGGCTAAATTATCTCCCATGGGAAGATCCCGAAAATCATCATGGTTATGGTCAATATTTCCGTAGACAGAGGAAGCATGAGCGAACCAACCGGTACTCCATTTATCCGTTAATTGGTGACCGGCATTCAAGTTAACTTCTGAGCGACCTTGAGAATTCTGGTAAGCATTGAAGTAAAACCGTTCCATTTCTTGGGGCTTCTTCAATTCTAAATTAACAAGTCCTGCCATGGATTCATAGCCATTGACCACATTTCCTGTGCCTTTTGTAATTTGAATAGATTCAATCCAAGTTCCTGGCAAGGATTGCAAGCCAAATGAGCTTTCAAGACCTCGTAAAAAGGGTATATTTTCTAATTGCAATTGTGTGTAGACACCATCAAGCCCCATCATTTGAATTTTTTTTGCTCCAGAAACAGCGTCTGTAATGTTCACATCGACGGAGGCATTTGTTTCAAAGGACTCTGATAGATTGCAACATGCGGCTTTTCTTAATTCGGCAGCAGTTAATTCCTCTACATGAAGTGTTTTCATTCGTGAAATTGAGGAAGATCGTTTTCGTGCTTCAAGGACAACCTCTTTCAATAGATTTTTAGAAAATAATAATATATTCAGTGAAATAAAGCGATCTTTTTTATTTAGGATAATGGTGTCAGTATAATAGCCGACCGCGGAAATTACTAAGGTATCGGGCAAATTTTTGGGTAAAACCAACTCAAAGGTTCCCTCTTCGTTAGTAAATGTCCCGTCATTAGCATTAAGAAATTTAATCTTTGCTCCAACAATGGGTTTTATTTTTAATGAGTCTTTACCCTGAACAAGACCTTTTACTTGAGACAGCGTTGTGTTGGCAAAAAAGCACAACAGGATAATATATAAAATTGATTTCATGTTTCTTTAAAATATTAGGTGAGAGAATAGCTTTCTCTCGCTTTATATTTGAAACAATTGATGATAAATAAGAAGGTAACGCCCACTTCTCTTCGGAGGAGGCTTGACATAATCTACTTTTTGTAGTTCTTCTAGGTTTACACTTCCCACACCGGAATAGTGAATTTCACTCGGGATATCGGTAAATAAAACAGGTAACGTAAGGTCGTAATATTCGTGGTATTCGAAAGAAAGTTTTACAATTTTTTCTTCGTCCGAACAACATTCTTCTTTTAATTTATCTGCTTTCTGACAACAACTTGGAAGTTGCTCATCTTCTTTTTCTTGGCAATGGTCGTCAACAGGAGCGATAAGCGAAGTGAAAACACCTTCCTTCTCGCAATGGTGAGTATATACAGTCACTCCAGTATTTCCTAAAAGAATGAAAGCAATCAAAAGAAATAGCAAAAATCTTTTCATAGAATAAATTTACAAAAAAATTATGGATTCTGTAATCTAGTTGTAGTAATTCGTTGTTTCCAAATAGGACGAATAAATGGAAGTAAAACACCTAAAATCAATAAATAAATAGGGTAAATTAATTGGTACGGGATGAGCATAAAAAGTTGTTTCCACGAACGGAAATAAGAGAAATAGGGCAGAAAACCAATCAAATCAATGAGTGTTTTTATGCAAAAAAGACCAAATACAGTGGTATAATCGCCATAACTTAAAAAAAAGATAAGTAGCAAACAGAATGATAAAACGAATAAGGTCTGTATGAGGCCTAAAAATGTTGCTAGGTGATCTTTCACATGTCGCGTTTTAGAAATCCAACGCAAGCGCTGATGAAAATATCCAGCTAAACTTGATGGAGTATCGGAATAAACGACAAGTCGATTATTTAAAACGACGCGGATGTCGGCTTTCGCTTTCCTAAAATCCCGCAACAAATATATATCGTCACCACTCATTACGTGTCGATGAGTTTCATACCTGTCGGCTTTAAAAAACTTCTCTTTTTTAAATAGTAAGTTAGCTCCGCTGCCGACTATTGGACGAGCCCAACCATACAGAGCTGTATTTATAGCATTGACCATCAGTAGATCTAACTCGAAGAAAATTTGTAGGGTCGATCGCCCTTTTAACACAACTGGGAGAAGATATAAATCCGACTCTTCCAAACGAGTCAACATTTCGAAGTAATCTGCAGAAAACTTTACATCCGCATCCATGGTTAATATAAATTCACTCTGAACGTGTGAAATCCCCTCTCTCAAGGCTTCTTTTTTTCCCAAAGTTTGGGTTAACCTTAGTAAAAGATACTCTGGTTTCATTCGCTGTTTGATAATTTCGGTGGAATTATCCGATGAGTGATCATCAATGAAAATTACTTGTATGGGTTTTAAAGAGGATTTCTCCAAGCAAGCTAAAAAATTATTAAGATTGGAGTATTCATTCCTGTACGGAACCAAAAGTGTTATATTGTCAACAGTGAGTTTCTTTCCGGCATAAAAACGAGACTCTTTTTTTCGCTGAAGAAAACTACCAATAAATAGAAAGACCAACACGAATAACCCATAGAAAATCACGAACATCAAGCTTATCATACACTATATATTTTTGGAACTCTGGTTACCAAAAGTGCATACATGGCAGGTAAGAAAATGGAAAGAACCCAAATCAATAAGGAGGCAAAAAACACTTCATTTAGAGGCAAAGCGAAAAACGAAAATACAGTGAGCGCAATACTTTCCCTAACGATTATTTTTCCGAAAAATAAAGAAGGTGTTAGGGTTACAAATAGGAATACTAAAACAATAGGGGCAATCCAACCTATGGTCAATTCAGCATTGAAGACAAGGAGGGCACAAATATACTGCGCTAACATAACAAGATACCTTAGAAAAGAAATAGCCAGAAACTTCAATCTTATGGTTGAGGACAAGAGGTTTTTACTCATTATTCTAATTTTTTGCCATGGAAACTTTATAAAAAAGCGATCTAACCATAGATACATTGAAACTAGAAAAACGAGGCTAAAAACAAACCACAAGAGAGAATGGAGGGTGTATAAATTTGTATAAAGCAGCACAGGTATTCCAAAACAAATAGCAACGATTGTTTGAGAGAGGTTGGCCAAACTTGAGTGAACGCCTATTTTCCACCTAAGGGAACTTGGATAATACCAAATCCGACCTAAAAAATTTCCCGCAATACTCGGGGTAAGGAATGAACCTAAAATACCGGCAAAAAAAGCTTGAATGTTTATTTTTTCCTCATTGAATTGATTGGCTTCAGTAATAATTCTCCACTTAACATACTCTAAATACCAGTTGATAAACACCAGAAAAATCAGCGGAATAACAGCAATATAATTTACATTAATTATCCGATAGGTGTATTGACCATCGAATACTTTCTGCTGAAATACGTATATGAATCCTAGCAACAGCAAGAATTTAAGTAGAAGAACACTTGATTTTATATTGAAAAGTCTTTTTATCACGCGTTAAAACAAAGATAGTATATTCCAAACAAGGCTAATCATAGCAAAAGCAACGACTTTAATTAGTAGCTTTACTTTGTGCAAACGACTTCAAATGACAAGGTGATTTTAGGGATAGATCCCGGGACGACTGTAATGGGATATGCATTAATACATGTCCAACAGGATAAGTTAAATTTACTGAATTTTGGTGTAATACAATTGAATAAATTGGCTAATCACCCAGATAAATTGAAGCGTATTTTAGACAGATTAAATGGTTTGATTGAGGAATATAAACCTGATGAAATGGCTATTGAAGCGCCATTTTTTGGAAAAAACGTGCAGTCAATGTTAAAATTAGGACGTGCCCAAGGTGTTGCCATAGCTTCTTGCTTGAATCATAATATTCCCTTTGAAGAGTACTCTCCGAGACGAATAAAGCAATCGATAACTGGAAGTGGTAGCGCTTCAAAAGAGCAGGTTGCAGCCATGTTGCAAACGCTACTAAACTTTCCTGAATTACCAAAATACCTTGATGCGACCGATGGATTGGCAGTAGCTGTTTGCCATCATTTTTCTAAAGGCGTAGGTGAGCACAACAAGTCTAAAGGCAAAGGAGGGTGGTCTAGTTTTGTGTCTCAAAATCCAACAAGACTTAAGAAGTAATGGCTGTAGTAAACTTATATACAGATGGCTCCTCAAGAGGAAATCCAGGTCCCGGTGGATATGGGTTGATTTTAGAATTTCAAGGCAAGCGAAAAGAGATAAGTCAGGGTTTTAGACGCACAACAAACAATAGAATGGAATTATTAGCTGTAATAGTTGGTTTAGAGAACCTAACAACAAACAAATATATTATTTGTGTCTACAGCGACTCGAAATATGTAATTGACTCAATTACGAAAGGTTGGGTATTTTCTTGGCAGCTAAAAAACTTTAAAGGCAAGAAAAATGCAGACCTATGGCAACGATACCTCATTTTACAAGCTAATTATCAAATACAATTTAATTGGGTTAAAGGCCATGCTGGACACCCTGAGAATGAACGTTGTGACGAACTCGCTGTTTCTGCTGCGTTATCTACTGACCACCTTATCGATGAAAACTTCGAAAATCTTGGGTAACTATTTACTGCCCGGATTCTAGTACTGTCACGTTGCCGTGCTTATCAACCTCAGTTCCGCCTAGCATGGTTCCCGTCAGATGCCAAAAATAAACACCATCAATGACTTTATCTCCTGAGGAATCGGTAGTGCCATCCCAAAGTAATAATGGGTTCAGCGGATCTCTATTGGATTGATGAATGGTATTTCCCCAACGATTCACTATAACTATTTCGAAATCATTAAATCCATCAAACGGCAACGTAAAAATGTCATTTATTCCGTCATCATTGGTCGTAATCACATTCGGCACCCAAATATCGGGATCTTTAATATTTACAATAAGTGTGTAATCGTCTTGGCATCCTAGCGCATCGAAAACTGTTAATGTCACTGTGTATTGACCGGCTATTGGAAATATATAATATTGATTGGTATCAGTAAAACTATTTATTACATCTTGATCAAATTGCCAAATCCATGACACCACAGTGGATTGTTGAGAGGTTGATGCATCGTCGAAAGTAACTACTTCTCCTTGTTCTGCAGGATTTGGGGTAGCAGAGAAAAGTGCGTTTAGTCCGTCGTCTAGTACAGTTATGGGATTCAAAGGGTAAAAGACCTCGCAGCCTGCATTGTTATATAAATAAACTCCAGGAGTATAAGTACCCGGGTCAGCGTAGTTATAGAAAAAACCAATTGAATCTGTTACAATTTCTCCATCCCCCATCTCCCAATAGGAACTGTCAACATTTATTGCGTTGTTTACTACGAATAAAGCTCCTTGCGAACATTGTCCCGCTTGTTGTAACCAATTTGGATCACCGGATGGACCACCAATGGTTACATATTCCAACAACAGAGTATCGGCCGAACATCCATTTTCATCAGTTACTTCTAAATAAAGATCATAAGTTCCGGGTAAGGCATAGGTGTTATTAGGATTTTGAAGTATTGATTGATTTCCATTCCCAAAGTTCCATGACCATTCTGTAATGTCTCCGTAGGAGAAAGATGAGTCAGCGAAGGCTCCAAATAATGGAGGACAAACGAATTCACCATTAACTCCAATAGCGGCGCCGGTAAAAGTATAACTCGGGACTGCCCACGGAATAGAGATACTTAATAAGTTACTTACCGTATCCTTACAGCCGTTGCCATCTGTAACTACCAAATATAACGGACTTGCTGCACTGGTTTGTCCAAATGGCACGTTGCTAACGGTAAAGGAAGCTGTGGTATTGGTATCTGTAGATATAGGAATAGCCCCAACTGGACTCACATCGTACCATGCATAAGTCAAGGGAATAACACCTGTAGAAGTATTAGTGGTCAATAAAGAATCTCCGTTACAAATTACATTATCCATGGAAAAGGATGCAAATGGTTTACTAATAGTAATAGGAACAGAGGATTGCACTGCATAACAACCAAAAACATCCACTACCGTCATAGTAAGGCTATTGAATCCCTCATCTGTAAATGAGTGAGTAACGGTATTTGGGTTGGGATTAGGCGGAGTGAATGGTATGTAGTCAATCGTGTCAATTGTGGCGTTGTCAGAATACTCATAAATAAAATAGTCTATCGGCATTCCGAAACTCATGGTATTATTGGTTAAAGTAACCGGAAAAGGCGCGCATCCTACGCTTGGATCCGGCAGAGATAGGATGGGGAAAGGAGTTGGAAGAACAATGATTGGCAATATTGCATCATCAGAACAACCAACACTATTTGTGGCGGTTAACGTAATGGTGTAAGTTTCGGTTTGGAAAATCGGTGCTGTGTAGGCGAAATAGGCAGTGTCCCCCATATTAACTATTCCAGGAGGGGTATTTCCCATATTAAACTCCCAATCTGCAAGAGGATGAGTTGACCATGAGGTACTATTGTCAAACATGACTAAGGTATCGCCTTGGCAAATAGAATCAGTACTGTAATAAAAGTTGGCGTTAACTTGAGAAACATGCACTATACTTGTTATGCTATCACTGCATCCTGTTGTGTAATTATGTATGACTTGCTCTATGGTGTAGCTGCCATAATTTGTGTAGTTATGACTATAATCTCCAGCATCAGGGTCGTCAAGGTCAGGATCATCAAGAACTGTATTTGGAGTCCCATCTCCCCATTCCCAAATCATCAAGATATCATCACTTGGTATTCCATGAGTTGCTTCATCCGTGAAATCGACATTCACTGAATTTCCTTGGTTGCAAAATAGGTCGTCCTCAGGAGTGAATTTAGCTATTGGAGCATTAATATATATGAATGAATCTATTTCAACAGTGTCGATACAACCTCGGAAATCAACAATTAGTTGAACATCGAAAAACCCAGTATCCGAGGTGAATTGATACTGTGGGTTTTCGTCAGTAGAATTGCCATCGGTGAAGTCCCAATTGTAACTAATTTCGCTTGGATCGGGGTTTGCTGGATTGGTTACCACATTAGAAGTGAATTCAAAATCTGTTTTTATGCAATTGATAGTTGTGTCAACACTGAAGCTTAAGTCAATAATATCCCCAACAGTAATAAAGTCTTGTAAAGTAAGTGTTTCTGTACATCCGGACTGAGAAGTTACAGTTAAAGTCACGTCAAAAACGCCCAATCCATATGTAACGGCTGGCGGCGATTGACCGTTAAATGAAGCAGGGGAACCTCCTTGAAAATTCCAATTCCAACTTGTAATTGGATTTGTTGAGTTTGGATCAACAGACAAATCCTCGAATTGGACTACTAGTGGAGTGCAACCGCCCGTAGGTGTTGCATCGAAACCCACATTTATATCAGCAATAATGATATAGTCATTTAGCGTAATGGAGCCCGTACATCCGTCAACAGTCGTCATATTTAGCGTAACATCGTATGCGCCATTATTATTGTAGGTATGAGAAGGAGAGTTTAAAGTCGACGTATTAGTTAAAGAGGATGCATCTCCAAAATTCCATGAGTAACTAGCGCCTCCAATAGAAGTGTTGTTGAAGGTTACCAACGATGGGGCGCAATTAGTTAGGGGTGTAGCTGTAAAACTAGGTACCGGTGTGGGCTGAATAATAATTGTTTGACTGGCACTTCCTGAGCATCCTGATATTGTATTTTGAGAAGAAAATTGTATGTTGTAGGTTCCTGCGGAGGTGAAAGTATAGGAAGCATTTTGTTCGTTGCTCGTTCCCATTCCTCCGAAATTCCAAGACCATTGATTGGCTCCAGCGGTAGAGTTGTCCGTGAAATCAATAGTTTCCCCTACACAGCCAATAGTTGGAAGATCAAAATCGGTCTGAAAATTTGATACAACCAAAGGCTCAATTAGGGTATCCTTGCATCCTGAAGTTGAATTAGTGGTAATCAAAGTAACCGTATATGTGCCTGATGAGGTGTATGTTTGAGCAGTCGGTACAGCCAAAGGAGAGGTTTGTTGATTTCCAAAGTCCCAAGCATAAGAATATCCAGCACCACTACTCCCGGTATTTAAAAAACTGACAGTTAAAGGAACCGTACAACCGAGTCCAGAAACTGAAAAATCTGCAACAGGGGTTGGTTGAATGGTTATGTAGTTAGGTTTTACCTCAGCATCAGCAGCTCCATTTGCATTTGTTACAACAAGAGTTACAGTATATGTTCCCGCCTGTGCATAACTGTGTGATACACTTGTTCCTGTTCCGGAGAATCCATCTCCAAAGTCCCAAATAAAGTTTGTGAGTGCCGAGCCTCCTCCTGTTGTTGATGTGCTCGTAAATATTATGGGAACGTTAGCGCATGCTGACAGTGGATTTGCTGTAAAATTTGCCAAAGGATTTTGGGCGTAGGTAATGAAAAAACAGGAGAAAATCCCTAATAAAACCACAAAACGTTTAGTCATTTTTAAGTTATCTGCTTGGTAAAAGTATGAAAAAGACGTAGATTGAACAAAAAAGATGCGTGACGTAAAGTTAAATTAATATACTGCTATACCACCTTTGATTTTCCTCGAAGTCAACGTTTTTCCGTTCACAAAGATCAATTACTTGACTATCAGTTATTTTACCCAGTCCAAAATAGCGCGCGTCTGGATGTGCAAAATACCAGCCACTAACCGCTGCCGTGGGGTACATAGCGAGATTTTCGGTTAAAGAAACACCAATTTTCTTTGTTGCGTCCAATAAATCAAATAATCCTATTTTTTCTAAATGATCAGGACAGGCGGGATAACCAGGTGCCGGGCGAATGCCACGGTATTTTTCAGCTATTATATCTTCGTTGGAAAGCTCCTCCTCGTGTCCGTAACCCCAATGTATGTTGCGAACTTCTCTGTGAAGGTATTCTGCAAAAGCTTCTGCCAGTCGATCTGCCAGTGCCTTAATCATAATCGAATTGTAATCGTCAAGTTCCTCCTCAAATCTTGTCACGTGTTGTTCAATACCAAAGCCAGAACATACGACAAAAGCTCCAATGTAATCAGTGATTCCAGAAGATTTTGGGGCTATGAAATCTGCAAGTGCTAAATTGGGTTGCCCAACTACTTTTTTAGTTTGTTGTCTCAAGGTTCGTTGAATGGCGATAATTTCAGTTTTACGCTCAGGATGGTAAATTTCAATATCGTCGCCCACTGAATTTGCCGGGAATAAGCCATATATAGCCCGAGCCTCGAGCCATTTTTCATCAATAATTTTCTTGAGCATTCCTTGAGCGTCTTCAAAAAGTTTCGATGCTTCTACTCCAACTATTTCGTCTTGCAAGATAGCTGGATATTTACCGAATAATTCCCAAGTTTGAAAGAAGGGGGTCCAGTCAATGAATTGAGCTATAGCTGATAAATCAAAATCTCGAATCGAATGAGTTCCTAAAAATTGTGGTTTGGAAATAGTCTTTTCATCAAATACAAGTTGGAGTTTGTTTTTTCGAGCACTCTCGATATCAAGTAATTCCTTGGCGGCCCTATTTTTTGCATGATGCATGCGAATTCGGTCGTAATCTTCCCTAAGCTCTTTGATAAAGTTCTCTTTTCGCTTCCCAAGAAGGTCTTGTACAACAGTTACTGATCTAGAGGCATCCGATACGTGAATTGCCTGACCAAGCGTGTAATGCTCTTCGATTTTCACTGCAGTATGTACCTTTGAAGTGGTTGCGCCTCCGATAAGTAGCGGGATGTTCAACTTTGCACGCTCCATTTCTTTAGCTACTTGTACCATTTCATCCAGTGAAGGGGTTATTAATCCGCTAAGACCTATTACATCGACATTTTCTCGAATAGCAGCTTCAATGATTTTTTCAGCTGGAACCATTACTCCTAAATCGATAATTTCGTAGTTATTGCAACCGAGTACCACTCCAACAATATTTTTACCGATATCGTGCACATCTCCTTTAACGGTTGCCATTAAAATTTTCCCTGATGAGGATGATTTACCATCTTTTTCTGCATCAATGTAAGGCAATAAATAGGCAACTGCTTTTTTCATTACTCTTGCCGACTTCACAACTTGAGGCAAGAACATTTTTCCGCTTCCAAATAGGTCTCCTACTACATTCATTCCGTCCATGAGGGGCCCTTCAATAACTTCTATGGGTCGAGAAAACAAGTGCCGGCATTCTTCAACATCTTGATCTATGTATTCCACAATTCCTTTAACCAGTGAGTGGCTTAGCCGATTGTGAACGGGTAGTTGTCTCCATGTAAGGTCAGCTTCTTTTCTGACTACCTTACCTTTTACGGTTTCAGAAAACTCTAACAACCTTTCCGTAGCGTCAGGTCTTCTGTTGAGCAATACGTCCTCAACATGTATTAAAAGAGAGGGATCAATATCTGAGTATACTTCTAACATGCTCGGATTCACTATTCCCATATCCATCCCATGTTGAATACCATGGTATAAAAAGGATGAGTGCATCGCTTCACGCACTTTGTTATTTCCCCGAAACGAAAAAGAGACATTCGAAACTCCACCACTGATGTGTGCTCCTGGAAGATTTTCGCGGATCCATTTAGTAGCTCTAAAAAAATCAAGGGCATTATCGTTATGTTCCTCCATTCCTGTCGCTACTGGAAATATATTGGGGTCAAAAATAATGTCCTCTCTAGGGAAGTGGACTTTTTCAACTAAGATATCGTAAGAACGTTTGCAAATTTCAATTCTGCGAGTGTACGAGTCAGCTTGTCCATCTTCGTCGAAGGCCATCACAATCACTGCGGCACCGAATCTTCTTATGATTTTTGCTTGTTTAATGAAGTTTTCTTCACCTTCTTTAAGAGAGATAGAGTTAACAATACCTTTTCCTTGGACGCATTTTAAACCCGCTTCAATAATTTCCCATTTTGAACTATCTATAACTATGGGCACGCGAGCAATATCTGGTTCCGACGCGATGAGGTTAAGAAATTTTACCATGGCCTCTTTTCCATCAATCATTCCTTCGTCCATATTGATGTCAATGATTTGCGCTCCACCATCAACTTGCTCCCTTGCAACGCTTAGTGCCGACTCATAGTCACCTTCTTTTATCATCCTAAGAAAGGCTTTAGAACCGGTAACATTGGTTCTTTCACCGATATTAACGAAGTTAGATTCCGGAGTTATAATTAAGGGCTCTAGGCCAGATAATTTTAAAGTTAATTCCATTTTCTTGGTTGATACTGTTTTGCTAAGTCTGCAATGGCGCGAATATGTTCAGGAGTGGTTCCGCAACAACCACCAATTATATTAACTAGACCTTCGTCTAAAAATTCTTTAATTTGTTCTGCCATAATTTCAGGTGTTTCGTCGTATTTACCAAATTCATTTGGCAGACCTGCATTGGGATGGGCACTAACAGCAAAAGGCGATTTCTTATTTAAAATTTGAAGATATGGTCTCATCAAGCTAGCTCCTAAGGCACAATTAAGACCGATGCTCATCATGGGCATGTGAGAAAGTGAAATTAAAAAAGCCTCGGTGGTTTGCCCAGTCAAGGTCCTTCCACTTTGATCGGTTATGGTTCCCGAAACCATTATGGGAAGCTTGATGTTTTTTTCGTCAAAAACTTCATCAATAGCGTAAAGAGCTGCCTTCGCATTTAGCGTGTCAAAGATTGTTTCAACTAACAAAATATCAACCCCGCCCTCGATTAAAGCTTCAGTTTGGTTTTTGTAAGCAAGGACCAATTCATCAAACGTAATAGCCCTGTAACTGGGATCATTCACATCCGGAGAGATGGAAGCAGTTCTATTTGTTGGACCTATGGATCCTGCTACAAATCTTGGTTTGTCATTAAATTCTAGGGCCACCTGTCTGGCAATTTTTGCGCTCTCAAAATTGATAGCATACACAGCATCCTCCAAGTCATAATCCGCCTGAGCGATCCAAGTTCCTGAAAAGGTATTTGTTTCCACTATATCAGCACCCGCCACAAAATATGCACGGTGAATTTCTTTAATTATATCGGGACGTGTTATGGATAAAAGGTCGTTATTGCCTTTTAACGGTTTGTGATGATTCTCGAAATGTCCCTCTCTAAAGTCAAATTCTGTTAAATCATAACGCTGTATCATCGTGCCCATGGCACCATCTAAAATGAGAATGCGCTCCTTTAAAGCTTTGTCAAGTTCTTTATTCATAGTTGTTTAAGTACAGAAGAAATAGTTCGGTGGAACTGCTTAACTTATCTTTTTCCCGAGGGAATCAGAATTGGCACCTTTTCAATACGATAGGTTGCCAAGGTTTCAAAGGGCCTGTCCCTCCACCTTTCTTCATAAGTTTATTTAAATGAACGTGGTGTAAAGATACAAACAGATTTTAACTTATGAAACTAAGCTGTAACTTTGATTCAACAATGAATATCAAAAAAATGTTAAAAAGCTTTGGTCCAGCTATTTCTGGGTTGATATATTTGTCTAAAAACGAGAATAATTTTAAATTTCATTTGATCGCTTTTTTAGTGGTTGTGATTTTTGGACTGATGTGTAATATAACCCGTTATGAATGGTGTATGGTATTGATAAGTTCATCAATCGTTTTGGTATCCGAAGGAATAAATACTGCTATAGAGAGAATCGCGGATTTAGTAGAGACCACGAACAATCCAAAAATTAAAGTTATTAAAGATGTAGCTGCAGCCTCGGTTCTTATTTCGGCGCTCTTTTCAATAGTCATTGGGATCTTAATTTTTTTCCCTTACCTCAAGATACATTTTTTCGCTGTATAGCCCATCTATTTCCTGGTAGTTTGCATATAGCATCTTTAAGTTCTAATTGAAGGAGTATGCCTTGTAGCGTAGTGAACGGAATTCCAGATTTCATGTGAAGAATATCAATATGGATAGTTGGAGAGGAATCAACTAGATCGATTAAAACTTTTTCCACTTCATCATAAACGAAATCAATGCATTGTTGTTTTGGCGACGATTGCCCCTCCCAATTCATCACGAAACGAATATCGTCTGCGCTTTCGAGAATGTGGGCAATACCTTTTCGAATTAAATTATTACATCCTTTAGAGGTGAGTCGATTGACATCACCAGGTAAGGCGAATACCTCTCGGTTATAATCAAACGCTAGTTCTGCTGTTATTATTGAACCCCCTTTTTCCTTACTTTCAATCACTAAAGTAGCATCACTAAGTCCTGCCACTATACGATTTCGCATGGGGAAATTTTCGCGGTCTGGTTTGGTGCCTATCATAAATTCCGTTAAGAGCCCCCCATTATGAAGCATTTCATGCGCCATCACTCTGTGATTACTAGGATATATCCTGTCTAATCCATGCCCTAATACACCAAGAGTTGAAATGCCATTTGCTAAACATAGGCTGTGTGCATGCGCGTCAATACCATAAGCAAGTCCTGAAACTATCAATAGATCATCCGCTTTGAGTTCGTTAAGTAAATTTTCGAGGAAATGACGGCCATATTCTGTTGGATTTCTTGTGCCTACAATAGCCAAAACTTTTTGTTGATTCCAATTAAATTTACCTTTCGAATATAATACGACTGGAGTATCCGAGCATTGTTTAAGTCTTCTCGGGAAATCGCTATCGAGGAAAAAACTAGTGATTATTTGGTGTTTTTCATTGTAGCGCATTTGAAGCTCTGCTTTTTTCAAGGCATTTCCTCTGTTTAAAGAACTTATTATGGATTTATTAACACCAGTTTGTAGCCATAATTCGTGGTCACTAAAGGTAAAAATATCTTGGTAATCACTGAGTTGACTTAAAATTCTAGTAAGCCGAATAGATTTAATTCCGTGAAGTTGACTCAATGCTATTTTGTAAAAGGTATCTTGCTCGTTCAAAATTTTATTAGTTTCGTTACCTTAAGTTAATTAAAATTTTGATGGAAGTTTCAAGAAAATTATTGACTTGCTTAATTTTCTACCTGCTGCATTTCAGTCATTTTGCACAGACAATTAATCAAATCAGAGGAATTATTCGCGACGAAAAAAATGGGGAAGCTATTCCCGGGGCAAAAATCACACTCTCAACGGGCGAAAAAATCGCGACCAATATTGGGGGTGAATTTACCCTCAAGCCATTAAAATATCCTGTCAAACTTTTTATAAGTTCATTTGGTTATGAACCTGACTCTATATTTATTACTCAAGACACTACCTTCACTAGGCTTTTATATAACGCCTCAATACAGATTAAAACTGTTGTTGTGACAGCTGGACGCAGATCGCAGGAAATTGAAGAGGTGGCAATTTCTATGGAAATATTGAAACCAGAACTCATAAATAATAAGGGTCTTTCAAGTTTAGAACAAGCGGTAGATCAATCCCCAGGGGTATACGCCATGGATGGTCAAGTGAGTATTCGTGGTGGTGGTGGTTATGCGTATGGAGCAGGAAGTAGGGTAATGCTCTTGTGGAACGGTGTCCCTATGCTATCACCCGATATTGGAGACGCTAAATGGAATGCAGTTCCTATGGAACAAGCCTCTCAAATAGAAATACTCAAAGGAGCTTCTTCCGTATTGTATGGTAGTGGAGCCTTAAATGGTATCATTGCGCTAACAGAAAGAGAGCCAACTCCAGAATTACACCTTTCTGCGAAAGTACAATCGGGAGTTTATGGTGATCCGCGCCGTAAATCTTTGATTTGGTGGAGGAGAAATCCAACATTTCACATGGCTGACGTCTATGCTGGAAAATCATTTAAAAAATTCGGGTTCACTCAAGGGGCAAATTTTTACAAAGATTATGGTTATCGTCAAGGGGAAGACGAAATGAGGATAAGATTAAATGGCTCTTTATACTTTAAAAGTAAAAAGTATCCAAATATGAAAAGTGGTATTGGATATAATTACCAATATCAGGACATCGGGGCTTTTATTTTATGGAAAAACGACTCTCTATGTTATCAGGCAAAAGAGGGCACTATCACCGAGCAAAAGGCAATCAGATTGAGTGTAGATCCCTACATGAAATTTTTTGATAAATTCAATAACAAACACTTCTTGCGTGCAAGATATTATTTAGTGACTACTGGCAATAATGAAAATTACAAGGATGCCTCATTTGCCCAAATGTATTACCTGGATTACCAGTTTCAAAAGAAATTAGGTTTGGGTACTAATCTTTCTGCTGGTTTAACCAACAATTCAAGCTCTGTCATAAGTTGGGTATTTGGAAATCATTTCTCACAAAATATGGCCGCATATGGGCAATTAGAATCTCGTTTCAAGAAATTGGATATTACCGCAGGGATGAGGTTGGAGTATTACCAACTGGATAATACCACCCCCGACTCAAAATTCGAGTATTTAGATTCTCTTTTCATGCCCGTTTACCCAGTATTTCGAACGGGTATGCATTACGAGGTGAACAAATTTTCCCATTTAAGAGCGTCACTAGGTCAAGGGGTGCGTTTCCCATCTATTGCAGAGAGGTTTGTTTCTACTTCTGTAGGTGGTTTGGTTATTTTTAAAAACCCAAATTTAAAGCCGGAAAGAGGATGGGCAGGAGAAATTGGTTGGAAGCAAATTGTTAAAATTGGGGATAATTGGAAGGGCTACATAGATGTAGCAGCATTCATAAATGAGTATAGCAACATGACAGAATTTACATTTGGGGCTTATAATCCTTTGACAGGAGAGAATTTAACTTGGCTTGGAGCTGGTGTTGCTTCTCCACAGGATTCAGCTATATGGAATAGTTTAGTTGCGCAAGGAGTTACAATAAATAATTGTGTAGGTTTCAAAGCAACTAACGCAGAAAAAGCTAGAATAGCTGGATTGGAATTATCATTCAACAGTCAAGGTAAAATTGGCAATGTAGAACTCACCTCCTTAATGGGATATACCTACATGAATCCAATTAGCTTGAATCCTGATTCAACATATAAGCAAACATTTTCCGATACAAGTTCAAATATGCTGAAATACCGCTTCAGGCACATGGCAAAATTGGATATACAAGCGAGTTACAAGGATTTTTTTCTAGGAGTCTCCGCCAGATATAATAGCCACATGGTTAATATTGATAAAGTATTTGAGGAAAGTATTGGTTCCGAGGAAATACTCGCTGGTTTGAAAGAATATAGAGAAAAATATAACAAAGGCGCCTTGGTTCTCGACATGAGAATGGGGTATACTATTCAAAAAAGATACAAACTTAATTTTATAATAAACAATTTACTCAATGCGGAATATTCCTCGCGACCAGGAGATGTTCAAGCTCCACGGAATTTTATTTTTCAGTTTCAGTATAACCTTTAGGTGAGAAAATTAATTCTTACTTCTATAACATATTCATAAAAAACTGCTAATATTGATATCTAAATCATGTCTATGAAAGGAAAGTTACTCTTGTTCTCTTTTTGTTTTTCTATGCCTTTTTTGAAGGCTCAAGTCACAGGAAAAGTTATTGATGCATCAAATAATCAACCCATAATTGAAGCCAAGGTTATCGCTTCGGACGGAAACAAAGTCAAAACAGATTTTGAAGGGAAATTTAAACTAAGTATTACCAATTTCCCCGTTACTATAGTAACTTCCATGATACAATTTGAGAGCGATACGCTCGTCGTTAAAGGCCCTGGAGAATTTCTTATTTCGTTGAAAGTACCTACCAAAGATTTAGGAACTGTGGTAGTTTCTGCCGGCCGAAGAAAACAGGCGATAGAGGAGGTTCCTGTTTCTATGGAAATTATTCGCCCTCAATTAATCGACAATAAAGGGATTACAGACCTCGAAGCCGCGGTTGATCAGACACCAGGAGTGTTCACTATGGATGGTCAGGTAAGTATTAGAGGAGGTTCAGGATTTGCATATGGCACAGGTAGTCGCGTACTTCTTTTATGGAATGGTATGCCCTTACTTTCGGGTTATGCAGGGGATACACAGTGGAATGCAATTCCCATGGAGCAAGCTTCTCAGGTAGAGGTTATGAAAGGGGCTTCCTCTGTGCTTTACGGAAGCGGCGCTTTAAATGGGGTTATTTCCTTGCAAGAGAAAGAGCCTAGTAACAAGGCAGAAACAAAGCTCAAATTGCAATACGGCGTATATGATAGTCCTAGACGAGAATCCATGAAGTGGTGGGGGAAAGATTCGGCTCAGCGCTACAACCCTATGAGTCAACAAATCGAATTTTTTAGAAGTCAGATGTTTGCCCGATACGGTTACACTGTATCTACTACCTTATTCAATAACGATGGATACCGCCAAGGTGAGAGCGAATACAGAGGGCGAGTGAGTGGCACAATTTATTTTAGACCAGTGAAATGGGAGCGCCTAAAAGCAGGGATAGGTTACAATTATCAGGTTCAAAAAACAGGTGGCTTTTTGATTTGGCAAAGTGATTCATTGGGTTATACGCCAAGCGGAGGTGCAGACACAAGCAATGTGGAATCTACCTTAACCTATAACCTAGGTCAGCGATTATTCATTGATCCATACCTAAAATTCATCGATAAAAACAGGAACAAACACCAGCTTAAAACACGCATGTATTATGCGGAAAACACCAACATCAATAATCCTGCTCAAAGTAATGGAGCCATTATTTATTTTGCGGATTACCAATTTCAAAAGCAATGGGATAACGGCATTACGCTAACATCTGGGGCCTCAAATATTTACAATGTGGTATTCTCTAATTTATTTGGCGACCATACCTCAAATAATATCGCGGCATACACCCAATACGAACACAAGGTTACCGACAAACTCGATCTAAGTGCTGGCTTTAGAGTAGAATATTTTGAAATGGATGGGAAAAGTGGAGACTCTGATTTTCGATTTGGAAAGGATTCAAATGCATTCACCATACCAGTATATCCTATTTTACGAACAGGCTTACATTACGAAATCGCAAAATATACGCATTTGAGAGCTTCAATTGGTCAAGGAATTCGCTATCCTGCTGTTTCAGAGCGCTACACGGCAACATCCGTGGGGGCCCTAAATATTTTTCCCAATGCAACTTTAACACCTGAAAAGGGGTGGGCCGGGGAAATTGGTATAAAGCAAGGCGTAAAAATAGGAGAATGGAAAGGAATGTTCGATGCTGCTTGGTTTATTAACAGGTATCAAAATATGATAGAGTTTACTTTTGGTGTCTACAACCCACCATCTATCCAGTTATCTACAGATCCAAACAATCCGGGGTACATCAATAAATGGGTAGGATTTAGAGCTATTAATGCAGAGGCGGCTCAAATTACTGGATTGGATCTTTCCTTCAACAGCATGGGAAAAATAGGTTATGTAGAAATAATTTCGCTAATTGGTTACACCTACATGAACCCCATCAGTCTCAACAACGATTCCTCATATATTACTTCATTCAGCGATACCATTTCAGGAATGCTAAAGTATCGGTTCAGGCATTTGGCAAAAGCTGATATCGAAGTGAATGTAAAGAAAGTGAGTTTTGGTGTTTCTTGCCGATACAGTAGCAATATGTCCAATATTGACAAAGTATTTGAAGAACCAATAGCCGGCGGCACTTACATTTTACCGGGCTTGAAAGAATACAGAAAAATCTACAACAAAGGGAATTTGGTTTTTGATGCCCGTTTTGCTTACAAACTCAATGAGAAGGTTCGCTTGAGCTTAATCGCAAATAATATCTTCAATGCAGAGTACACATCTCGTCCTGGGGATATTCAACCGCCGAGAAACTATGCTATTCAAGCACAAATTAAATTTTAATTGAAGATACTCGGTATCATACCTGCACGTTTTTCTTCCAGTCGTTTCCCAGGAAAACCACTGATAGATTTAAAAGGAAAAACCATGATTCAACGCGTGTATGAAGGTGTTGTAAAATCCACTCTTATAGACACGGTTATTGTAGCAACCGATAACGAAAAGATTTTTCAAGAAGTGCAGCGGTTTGGGGGTAACGTGGAGATGACAGATAGTCAACATGCTTCTGGAACAGATCGGTGTGCTGAGGTAGCTCAACGACATCTAGATGCGGAATTAATCATCAATATTCAAGGAGATGAACCCTTAATTGACTATCGCCAGTTGGAGGCCTTGATTCGCGAATTTGAGGATGAATCTGTGGAGATTGCCACCTTAGCCACTCCATTTATAGAGGAAAGTGAATTTTTCAATCAGCATCGAGTCAAGGTTGTGTTGGATGCCCGAAGAGATGCGCTTTATTTCAGCAGAGCGGCTGTCCCTAATGGCTCGCATGGAAAAGAGGCCAAAGTAGAAAAACTCAAACACATTGGTGTTTATGCGTTTCGAAGAGAAGTACTTTTAACTTTAGCGAAGTTACCGATATGTCAATTGGAGCAAGAAGAATCTCTTGAGCAGCTACGATGGATGTACAATAATTGGAAAATTAGGGTTGGCTTAACGACTATTGAATCCCCGAATATTGACACTCCTCAGGATGTGGACAAAGTGCTGAATATGTTGTAGTTTCTTGCAACGGTATTTCATATAAGTTTTGTAACTTTGAGTTATGTATGCAATAGAATCTGGTATAGTAGACTTGTTAATTAAACACAATTGTGTTGTTATTCCTAGTTTTGGAGGTTTTATAGGTAAAAAAATTCCTTCGAGAATTGATGCTGAAAAAGGCTTAGTATACCCACCTTCTAAACAATTTCTATTCAACATTAACCTGATTGAAAATGACGGGTTATTGGCACATTACTTAGCTGCAAAAAGTATTTTGGAGTATCAAGCAGCAGAGAATTATATTGCTGAAAAGGTAAAAGATTGGCATCAGGACTTACATGCGGGAAGACCAATTGTTATTCATCAACTAGGAATTTTGCAGCGAAATGCCAATGGTATTGTTGTATTTACTCAAGACGAATTTTCAAATTTGTTATTACAATCTTATGGTCTGAAAGAACTTGCATTCGTACCCTCTGAAGAGGAAGTGGAGAATGTTGGAAAAATTATTGAATTATTTCCTGATAAAAAGAAACGCCAATTATGGAAATATGCGGCAGCGGCATGTTTTTTACCGATAGCATTTTATAGTTTTTGGCTGCCAACTCAAACCGATGTCTTTCAATCGAAAGTAATTTCCTTAGCAGATTTTAATCCGTTTAACAAAAAACAAAGTGAGGTTTATCAAAATAATCCACCGGTTTCAATTACGCCAATAATTAGTGAAGGAGAGAATAAACTGAACATAGAGCAAAACGGAAAAGATTCCATCGCTACTTTTGTTTTTGATGAGCAAACATCAATTGCCGTTAGGTTAGAGCTTGAGGAAATTCCTGCTGAAAAAAAAGGCGATAACAAGAAAATTATTTCTGAGAATCAAAAAGAACGCAAATCGTCATTAACAGCCATGAACTCGGCGAAATATAATGTCGTGGTCGGTTGTTTTTCAAAAATATCGAATGTCGAAAAATTCGTCGAAAAATTAAGGAAAGATGGGTTCGCCGCCACTCATGTGAAGTTTGGCACTTTATTTCGTGTACTGATCAAGTCGACGGATTCACTTGATGTTGCTACTGATTTAGTAAAGCAATCTCGTCAGAAGGGCTATAAGGGTTGGATATTAAAAAAATAAATTCATGAAAAAATTAACATTGTTTTTAAGTGCAGTAATTCTCAGCACTGGAGTCATTTATGCGCAGCAAATTTCAACAAATATTGAAGGAAGTAAATACCAATTCACAAAAGTAATTTCCTACGAGGCAACTCCCGTAGAAAGTCAAGGAATGACCGGTACGTGTTGGAGTTTTTCAGCACTGTCATTCTTGGAATCGGAGTTGATGAGAAAAGGACTTAAGGAAGTTCAACCGCTTTCGGAAATGTATATCGTACGAAAAGCTTACGAGATGAAAGCTGAAAAATATCTGCGTATGGACGGCAAGGTAAATTTCTCAGAAGGTGGAGCATTTCATGACATTCCATTGGTGATTAAAAATTTCGGAATAGTACCATACAGCATATATGATGGATTAAACGGAGCTAAGGTGTACAATCACAGCGAGATGTTCAAAGAATTAGACAATGAGATGAAACTGGTTTTGGCAAAGGTTGGAGCGGAAGAAGGCGTAAGTGTTGAGTACAAGAAAAAGATCTCTGCCATTTTAGACAAATACCTAGGTCCTGATCCTAGCACTTTTGCGGTAAAAGGACAAAAGTCAGACCCTAAAAGCTATGCTAAACAATTGGGCTTAGATATGGACGACTATGTCTCATTGACGTCATTTTCGAATCATGAATTTAATAAATCATGCATGCTTGAGATACCAGACAATTGGGCTTGGGGAACAAGTTACAATGTACCGTTAGAGGATTTGGTTAATATAACGGTGGATGCCTTGAAAAAAGGATTTACATTGGCGTGGGGAGCAGATGTTTCTGAAAAAGGTTTCAGTTTTAAAAACGGTATCGCTGTAGTTCCTGAAAACTCCGCAACTATCGAAGTGAAAGGCAAAGACAACCGTAATTTCAACGATGCAGGAGCAAGCCGAATGGGTAATGCTTTTTTATCTCCGATGAAAGAGATGAATATCACCCAAGAGGTAAGACAAAATGGCTACGATAACAAAACCACCACTGACGACCACGGCATGCATATAGTCGGGCTATATACTGATCAAAATGGGACAAGGTATTTTTTAGTTAAAAACTCATGGGGAGCAGGGAATTACCCTAAAGGATATCTCTACGTTTCTGAGAACTATTTTAGGTTTAAAACGATAAATGTGTATTTACATAAAGACGCACTTTCCGAAGAGGTAAAGTCTTCTATTGGGTTAAAGTAAAACAACTAAAAACTTTATCGAGAACTAAACAATTTTAATAATTCTGTCAAAAAATCAAAAACATAATTTATGAGAAATTTTATAATTACTTGCCTAGTTTGTTGCATTTTTTTCACTTCTTGCAGAAAACGCTACGACAACGACCCATCTGCGTTGATGAATTATAGAATAGAAACTGCCTTTGATGAGATGACTAATATCTCAGATCAGGCGGTAACAGGGAATATGGTATATTACAAGTCCGGTGAAGTTATTTACACAAAACCAGGTGCTTCCACAAATCTTCCAAAAGCTCCATGCAACGTAATTATTACATTGGATACAACGGCTTTTCCAAGAACGGTAACTGTTGATTATGGGAATACAAACTGCGATTGCAACGATGGCAAAACTAGACGAGGAAAAATTATAACAACCTATACGGGGCCTTATCTAGCAACAGGTACGGTAATAACCCATACTCCAGAAGAATATTATGTTAACAATATACACATTCAAGGCACAAAAACAGTTCAGAATATGGGGCTAAATACTTTCTCTCAACCTTATTACCAGGTGGAGATAAACGGCAGCGCCACAGACCCATCAGCTGATATGTTGACGTATAGTTCTTCGAGAGTACGCACGTGGATTACCGGATTTAATACTTTAATGGATCGATTCGATGACGAATATGATATTACTGGCACGGCGACAGGAACGTTTTCGAATGGAGGAGGGTACACCAGTCAAACAGTGGCACCCATTCGAATTAAAGTAGGTTGTGGTTTTCCTGTGAGTGGAGAATTACAAATCACTCCCCTTGACCGCCCAATGAGAACTATTAATTACGGTGATGGAACCTGTGATTACACATTTACTGTTACTGTCAATGGGCAAACCTTTACGGTAAATTAATAGTTAAAGGCATCTAGTACTTAAAGAGATCATAGTGTCATTTAGAACAGATTCGATTTTATTGTGTTATTGAATCTGTTGAATTCTTGTTTAATTTTGTAATATAAGCAATATGAAAAAGATTGGAATTAACGGCTTTGGACGTATAGGAAGGGGGTTTGCTCGTATTGCGCTATTAGATCCCTCAATTGAGGTGTGCCTGGTGAACGACCTAGCTGATTTGGAGACATTAGCACACTTGTTAAAATACGATTCTATTCACGGATCTTTGAAATTGTCTTTCACGCAAGAAGGTGACAGCTTGTTTTTCGAAAATGGAAAGAGAATATACTTTACTCAAATTAAAAATGCCAGTGAGATACCCTGGAAATCATATGATGTAGAGACAGTAATAGAATCTACAGGAGTGAATTTAACGAAAGAAAAAGCAGGAGAACACTTGCTTGCTGGAGCAAAAAAAGTTATCATTTCTGCACCTGCCTCATCTGAAGACATTCCCACAGTTGTATTGGGCGTCAACGATCACAGTGTTGATTATGGGGTAAAAATATTATCTAATGCTTCTTGTACTACGAATAATGCGGCACCACTTATAAGTGTATTAATGTCTTTGTTGAAAATTGATGTTGCTTATATTTCTACCATTCACAGTTACACCTCTGATCAACGTTTGCACGATGCGCCACATAAAGATTTGAGAAGAGCAAGAGCAGCAGCACATTCTATTGTGCCAACATCAACTGGAGCAGCAAAAGCTATAACAAAGATTTTTCCTGAACTTGAAGGCAAAATTACGGGTGGATCGGTCAGGGTGCCAGTAATAGATGGATCCATGACAGAATTAACTGTATTTACATCATCTGCAATTACGGTAGAGCAAATAAATGCGGCAATGAAATCCGCAGCGAATGGAGCGCTGAAAGGAATATTAGCCTATACCGAAGACCCAATTGTTTCAGCTGACATCATCGGGCATCCCGCAAGTTGTATTTTCGATGCAGACTTGACTATGGTATTCAATAATTTAGTTAAAGTGGTTGCTTGGTACGACAATGAAACAGGTTATGCTAACCGACTAGTGGAACTTGCAAAACGCTATTAATTTTCAACAGCTTCTATTCCAGGCAGTACTTTTCCTTCGAAATACTCAAGTAAAGCACCTCCTCCTGTACTCACATAACTTACTTGTGTGGCAAAACCAAATTTTTGAACCGCTGCTGCACTGTCTCCACCGCCGATAAGTGTAAAAGCACCGTTGGAAGTAGCTTTAGCTATAGCTTCTGCTACGGCTTTTGTGCCAGAAGAAAACGCATCCATTTCGAACACTCCCATGGGACCGTTCCAAAGTACAGTTTTACTTTCTTCAATTACTTTCGCAAAAGATGCTTGCGAAGAAGGGCCGATATCAAGTCCCATCCAACCATCTTGTATAGCTGAGCTCTCTACGAGTTGCGTATTTGCCGTTGGAGAAAATTCATCTGCTGTAATTGAATCCATAGGAAGATGTATTTGAACACCTCTTTCTTTCGCCCTTTTCATGATTTGAATACACGTTTCCAAGCGTTCGTCCTCACACAATGAGTTTCCAATTTTTCCCCCCTGAGCTTTGAAAAAAGTATAAGCCATTCCTCCGCCAATAATGATGTGGTCTGCTACATTTAGTAAGTTTTCTACAATCAAAACCTTATCAGAGACTTTCGCTCCCCCTACAATTGCGGTAAAGGGACGTTTGGTGTCTTGCATAACCTTTTTGGCACTTTCAATTTCAGCAGCCATTAAATAGCCAGCCATCTTATCGTTGGGAAAAAAAGTTGCAATTTGCGTGGTAGATGCATGCGCTCTATGTGCAGTTCCAAATGCATCATTTACATAACAATCTCCTAATAGGCTGAGTTGTTTGGCAAAATCCATATCTCCTTTTGTTTCTTCTTTGTAAAAACGAACATTTTCTAACAAAAGAATTTCTCCAGGCTCAAGGCTTGATGCTAGATTTTTAGCGTTTTCTCCTATGCAATCATTCGAAAACTTCACTGGTCTTCCCATTACTTTTTCTATCCCACTTAAGATGTGTTTTAGTGAACTTTTCTCCTCAGGGCCTTCTTTTGGCCTTCCTAAATGAGACATTAAAATCAAACTTCCTCCATTTTCTAAAATATGAAGTAAGGTGGGTGCTGCAGCCCGAATTCTTTTGTCGTCCGTGATTTCAAAAGTTTCTTTGTTAAGTGGAACGTTGAAATCTACTCGAACCAATACTTTCTTTCCACGAAATGAATACGAGCTAAAATTTATCATTGATTTTTTTTGCAAAACTAAGCAATAGTGTGATAATTTTAAATTTTTTATAACCGATACCAACTTCTTAATTAATTTATGCAGTTTTGTACAAACAAATATTTATGAAGAGCTTTCTTATTCTATTGATGGGGACATTATTTTTTTTATCGGCATGTAAATCTACTGACACCTCAAATCTTTTAGTCCCTAGTGATGAAGTATTTCCGGTCGTTGAGGAAATGGATTTTTCTGAGTATGAAGGATTTTCGGATGAATTTATTACTGAGGACGCAACGCCAACGGTACGTGGAATTTATAACCCTTCGAGAACACTGTGGGTGGATTTGGTACATACTAAACTTGATGTATCTTTCGATTGGAAAAACTCTCAATTGTTGGGGAAAGCTACCGTAACCATGAAACCACACTTTTATAGCACAGATACTGTTACTCTTGATGCTAAAGGAATGGACATAAATAATGTAACCTTGAATGGTAAAAAAATAAATTTTACCTATGATGATCAGTTACATCTGCGGATGAGATTGGATAAAGTATATAAGAAGGATGAAAAATTTACGGTCATTATAGATTATGTTGCGAAGCCAGAAGATAGAGAAACTTCAGGAAGTGCTGCCATTAGCTCTGACAAAGGCTTGTATTTTATTAATCCAACAGGAGATGATAAGGATAAAACACCTCAGATATGGACACAAGGAGAAACGGAAGCTAATTCCGTTTGGTTTCCTACCATTGATGCTCCCAACGCCAAAACTTCCCAAGAAATATTCATCACGGTTGAGGAAAAGTATCTAACGCTTTCCAATGGTAAACTAATTTCATCGAAGAAAAATGGAAATGGGACAAGAACTGATTATTGGAAGCAAGATCTTCCACACGCACCCTATCTTTTTATGATGTTTGTTGGAGAGTTTAAAGTGGTAAAGGATTTTTACACCCGACAAGACGGTACTAAAATGGATGTAAATTATTATGTAGAACCGGCATACGAACAAGATGCACGAGCGATTTTTGGCGAAACCCCTGCCATGATAAAGTTCTTCTCTGAAAGACTAGGCGTGGAATATCCTTGGGATAAGTACAGCCAAGTAGTGGTGAGAGATTATGTCTCAGGTGCTATGGAAAATACAGGCGCCGTAATTTTTGGGGATTTCGTATACAAGAATAAACGTGAGTTATTGGATGGCAATGACCAATCTACAATAGCCCATGAATTATTTCACCATTGGTTTGGAGATTTAGTGACCTGCGAATCTTGGGCTAATTTACCCTTGAATGAATCCTTCGCGAATTATTCTCAGTACCTATGGGACGAATTTAGATATGGTATTGACGAAGCGGACTTTCAAGCCGAGCAGGAGGCACAGGGATATTATAATTCTTCGTCATACCAAGGGTATCATAACTTAATTTGGTTCGATCATAATGATAAAGAAGGCATGTTCGACGGACATTCTTACAATAAAGGTGGGAGAATTTTACACATGCTGAGAAATCACCTTGGTGATGAAGCATTTTTTAAAGGGCTTAATAATTACTTGGTAACAAATAAATATAAAGCGGCGGAGGTACATAATTTACGCTTAGCTTTTGAAGAAGTGACGGGCCAGGACTTAAATTGGTTTTTTAATCAGTGGTTTTTAGGAAAAGGGCACCCGGTAATTTTCACCGAGCAAACTATTGATGCAGAAAATAAAACAGTAAGTATTAAAGTAAAGCAACGCCAAAATATAGATGATAAGTTTCCAATATACTTTATACCTGCAGAGGTAGCTATCTGGGATAATGAGGGCAAGCGAATTGAAAAGGTAGTACTTGATAGTCTTGAGCAGCAATTTACCTTTACTTACTCAGGAGAATTGAAAAATGTTCTTTTTGACAATCAACAAATGCTGTTAGGAAGATTTTACGAGGAGAAACCTTTGGCGCAATATGTTCATCAGTTTAAAAACATGAATAGGTGGAAAGCTAAATCTGCAGCGTTTAATCGAATAAAAGGTACGCCACTATTTGCTGATGTTGTCGACTTAGCCCTTTCTGATAAATTTTGGAACATTCGAGAATTAGCTCTTACGCACATATTGGAGATCCTGAATCAAGATCCTGAATCTCTCAAATTATCTGCTAAAACCAAAGATCTTATTATTTCTATGGCGTCCAGCGATCCAAAACCTACGACCAAATCCAAGGCAATAGAAACAGCAATCTTCTTCGCGGAAAAAGATAAAATGATTCCTCTTTTGATAAATGCTGCAAAAAACGATTCTTCGTATACCGTTCAAGGTAACACGATAGCATTAATGGCAGAGTTGGCGTCCAGAACTGAAATGTCGGAAGAGCTTAATGTTGTGCTAGACGAATTAAAAGCGACAGGTGATGTAAGAGTAAAGGTGATGATTTCACAAGCATTGAGTCAATCAGGAGACCCAGTCCATTACGACTTCATTAAGCAGGTTGCCGAAGAGAAATTATCCTCTGGGGATGCGCTTACGGCGTTTATTTCTTTCGTGGTTTATGTTGCGGGGGTCGAAGAACAGGGAGATTATTTTGATTGGATGGAAAGTGTTGTCGCTCTAACTGAACAAAAATCTCTGAATCCCGAGGGACAAATAAAAATATATTTAGCCCGAATAGTACAATATGAACAAGGACTAATTGCTAATAAAATAGAGCAACTGAACACACGTTTGGCTGAGGAAGGAGCTTCCATTCAAACATTGGAGTCGTTAAAAGCGCAATATGAAAATTTGGTAGATCGACTTAATCAGATTCCGACACAAGATTAATCTTTTGCCAAATTAGTGGCTGAAGCCTGTGCAGTAGGCATTATAACTAGGTCATTGATGGTGACATGCGCTGGCCTTGAGCAAACATATAATACGGCATCCGCAATATCATTCGCAATAAGCGGGGTGTACCCTTCGTAAACTGCTTTCGCAGTTTTCAAATTTCCTTTAAAACGAACAACAGAAAACTCCGTATCTGCGGCGCCAGGGGCAATGTTACTTACCTTTATTCCAAAGGGTAGTAAATCTATTCTCATCGCGCGCGAAAGGGCATCAACAGCATGCTTTGTCGCACAATAAACGTTTCCGCCGAGATATACTTCCTTGCCCGCAATGCTAGCGATATTGACGATATGTGCATGTTTATGTATCTTCAAAAATGGAATTACTGCCTTGCTTACGTAGAGTAGGCCTTTGATATTAGTATCTACCATTCTATCCCAATCATCGGAAATCCCCTCATCGATTGGACCTCTACCCACTGCTAGACCTGCATTGTTGATCAGTACGTCAATATTAGAGGTGATTTCAGTTGGGATGTCATTTATCGCTTTCTGAACTTCATTTTCAACACGCACGTCAAAATTAGATATTACGCAATGAATTCCTGGAAATAAACCTTGGAGTTCATTTTTTAATTTTAGCAGGCGATCCCCACGTCTTCCCGTGATGATCAGATTTTTTCCCGTTGCGGCAAATTGTCTAGCTATTGCCTCTCCAAATCCTGAAGTCGCGCCCGTTATAAATGCGAATGTAGCCATGTTATTATCCTATTGTTTCGAATGTATAAAGGTACCTTTTTTGAGTCTATGAATAGTAAGGGGATAATAAAAACGAAAGGTAAGCCAGGGATTTTATAACGTACTATGGCACCAATTACAGGTGTGCTAACACCAATAATGATGAATAAGCCAACTACGAACAAAAGTGAAGCCACCATAAATTCAAGTTGTTTTTTGTCGAGTCTATTCCTAGAGTATAGCGCACCAATAATGCAAAAGAGAAGCAATAAATTCTCCATGAATGGCAACAATACAAGAAATGAATTTACATCAGCAGGAAAAGGCCGCCACATCGTATTTAGTAAACCCAAAGGAGCTGAGGAAAGAACTGAAATATAGGTTTCTTCCATGCGTGGAATTACGATTTTACTTTTCGCTTGAAAGGCTTCTACCAAGTTGATAAAATCATGCTGCTTTTGGACCAAAACATGCAAGGGATTGAAGTCCGGAAACACGCGAGGAGTTAAGTCTACAATGGCAAAAAACACCGCAAAAGAGATACTAAGGCTAATCAACCAATTACTGATAATCTTTTTTATACTCCACCACACCATGATTGGTAAAAACGCTAAAAGCACATATACTTTCAGGATAAAGAGGAAAAAAAAGCAACATGTCAGTAACAAAATATTTCTCAAGTTACATTGCTTATGCCAAGTCAAGTAGGAACGATAACAGAATACCCCTAAAAACCCTATGAGCAATGTTTCTTTTAATATTCCTGAGCTCCAAAAAACAAAAGAGGGAATTAAAAATGCTGCTAAATAAGATTTCCATTTCGATTTACAAATTAGAAAAAACAACTTGGCTAGTTCGAATGCGCCAATGAAAGCAAAGAAATTGAAGAGTACCGAATGCACATGGTAGCTGCCAAAACTGATTATTCTTATGACGGCATTTATCCGAATCACTAGTCTGTTGTCATTTATCAACCCGTTTTCATAGGAACGATACCAATTATTCATTTTTGAGAAATAGTGAGTATTGAAGTAATCATTCTCAATGCCAATGCCCGAAATCATTTGCAAAAAATCAAGAGGCTCGCTTTTAATAGAATTAAATAATATTGCACTATCGTCGAAATAACGAAAAGTATCTGCCTCTGCCCGTGTAGTGTAGTGAAAACTGTAGACTAAAAAAAGGGCAAATCCAATGAAAACTTTTAAGGCAAAGGCTATTTTTAAGGAAGAAATACTGAATGAAGAACGCTTAAAAAAAGCTATATTTCCAATCCACCAAATCAACAATATGGAAAGTGCAATGCCAGCAATTAAATCGATTAGCGGATTCATCAGGGGCAAAGTTATACTTTTATTACTTTTTCCTTTTTAAAAAGTCATTTCTTCTTGAAATGAGACAACTTGTCAGTATTTTTCTCTTGGCATAACGATTGACTATAGGAAAAATAAAAATATTATATGAAAACCGGTCAAATTCATGTTCAAACGGAAAACATATTTCCGATTATTAAGAAATTTCTCTATTCAGATCACGAGATTTTCTTGAGAGAATTGGTATCCAATGCTGTAGATGCCTCACAAAAGTTAAAAGTATTATCTTCCACCGGAGAATACAAAGGAGAATTAGGAGACTTAAAAGTAGAGGTAATTCTCGATGAAAAAAAGAAAACGCTGACGATTCGCGACAATGGTATCGGAATGACAGCTGAAGAAATAGACAAGTATATCAATCAAATAGCTTTCAGTGGCGCTGAAGAGTTTGTGCAACAATACAAAGGTAAAGATGGTGCAGACCAGATTATCGGACATTTTGGTTTAGGTTTTTACTCAGCCTTTATGGTAGCGGAAAAAGTGCAAATTAAAACACTCTCGCGGCATGAAGGAGCACAAGCTGTTCAATGGGAAAGTAACGGGTCTCCTGAATACACTATTGAAGAGATTAAGAAAGAAACAAGAGGAACAGACATCGTATTGTTTATTTCGAAAGAGTCTAAAGAATTTTCGGAAAAGCAACGTGTTCAGGGGGTTCTAAATAAGTATTGCAAATTCTTACCAATCCCTGTATTCTTTGGTACAAAAACCGAGTATATTGACTCTCCAGAAGGAGAAAAAGACGATAAAGGAAACCTGAAAAGAGTAGCCGTTGAAGTACCAAATCAAATTAATAATACACAGCCAGCTTGGACGAAAGCTCCTGCCGATTTAAAGATTGAGGATTACGATGGGTTTTATAGGGAGTTGTACCCAATGACATTCGATAAACCTATGTTCCATATTCACTTAAATGTCGACTATCCTTTTAATCTGACAGGAATTCTTTATTTTCCGAAACTAAAGGAAAACATAGAAGTTCAGCGAAATAAAATAAACTTGTATTCTAACCAAGTATTTATCACCGATAGTGTTGGAGAAATCGTCCCAGAATTTTTAACACTGTTACATGGTGTTATTGACTCGCCAGATATTCCACTCAATGTTTCCAGATCTTACCTGCAAGCTGACGGTAATGTAAAGAAAATTTCTGCACATATCACTAAAAAAGTTGCGGATAAACTTGCTGAGATGTTCAAAAAAGACAGAACAGATTTTGAAAGTAAGTGGCCAGACCTACAGGTCTTTGCGCAATACGGAATTTTATCGGACGAGAAATTTGCGGATAAAGCGAAAAACTTTGCGCTACTTAAAAACACAGAGGGTAAATTTCAGACTGTTGAGGAATACAAAAATTCAATTAGTGCCCTTCAAACAGATAAGGACGGAAATGTTGTTGTATTGTATTGCAATAATATTGACGAGCATTTCGCACAGATCAAGAAAGCAAAAGAGAGAGGTTATGACGTAGTTGAGTTGGATGGCCCGCTGGCTTCACATTGGATTGGAAAAATGGAGCAAGAAAACGAGAAATTAAAATTTGCGAGAATTGACTCGGATTCGATCGATAAGCTTATCAGTAAAGACGACAATGTGCCTTCAAAATTGTCGAAAGAGGATGAAGAAAAGTTGAAGCCGATTTTTGAATCGTCGGTAAATAAAGAAAAATACACGATTCAGTTTGAAAGCATGCTGGAAACTGACTCCCCCGTGATCATTACGCAGCCAGAATTTATTAGACGAATGATGGAGCAACAGCGATTGGGAGGTAATAGTTTTTATGGGGCATTCCCTGAAATGTATAACGTAGTTATCAATGCGAATCATCCTAAAATTCTCCAACTATTGGAAAGAGATGAGGAGGTGTCGACGCAGCAGGCGAAATACCTTACCGATTTAGCCTTGTTGTCTAATGGTTTACTAAAAGGCCAAGCGCTTAATGAGTTTATTGAGAGAAGTGTCGAACAAATTGGATAATTATTAATTTTGTAACGGGGGATTAAAAGTCCCCCTGTTAATTTCAGGCGGTTTGTTTAAATGGATTTTAGGCGTTGGAGCCTTTTTACTTACTAGAAAATTTCTTTTTGGAATTGTAGGTTTCATTATCGGTTCGTTTATAGATAATAGCCTTGCCAGTAATTCTGGAGGTAGAGGATATAAAGGGGGAAGTGGCGTAGGCAATGACCCGTTCGATTATTACAGACGACAATCTTCTAAATTTGACTTTCAGACCATGTTAATGGCTCTTTCCGCAGCGGTAATGAAAGCCGATGGAAAGGTCTTGAAAATTGAATTGAATTATGTGAAGCAGTTTTTTAGTGCCCAATTTGGCAATCATTTTCGCTCAGAACACCTACAGATATTAAAAGACTTCTTAGCGGCAGATTCGATCCCCCTTCAAGAGATTTGTACCGATATAAAAAACAGACTCCCTTATGAGCCAAGGGCTCAGTTAATACAATACCTCTTTCATGTGGCTAAGTCAGATGGGGATGTGGCAACGAGCGAAGTAAATACTATAAATAGAATTTCCAATATGTTGGGTGTTTCGGCAACGGATTTTGAGAGTACCAAGAATATGTTTTACCGAAATGTGGATTCAGACTATAAAATACTTGGCGTTGAATCTTCAGCTTCAGATGATGAGGTTAAAAAGGCATATAGGAAAATGGCAATTACCTTTCATCCCGATAAAGTTGCACAACTAGGGGAGGAACATCAAAAAGCAGCAAAGGAGAAGTTTCAGCAGATCCAAGACGCGTATGAAGCGCTTAAAAAAAGAAGGGGATTCAAGTAATTTCTTTCCTATTTAGTTTTGTTACAATAAATAAGTTTCTTACTTTTGCCGTCCGATCAATGATTATAGGTGGGATGGGTGAGTGGCTGAAACCAACAGTTTGCTAAACTGTCGTACGGGTAACTGTACCGCGGGTTCGAATCCCGCTCCCACCGCAACGAAGTGGAGGAGAAAGGATGAGAACCAAAGGGTTCGACCTGAGCGAAGCGAAAGCACCGTAGGTAATCCCGCTCCCACCGCAACGAAGTGGAGGAGAAAGGATGAGAACCAAAGGGTTCGACCTGAGCGA
This sequence comes from Lishizhenia tianjinensis, assembly GCA_945902115.1. Lineage (GTDB taxonomy): Bacteria > Bacteroidota > Bacteroidia > Flavobacteriales_D > Crocinitomicaceae > UBA952. The sequence goes on from CAMDLY010000009.1 coordinate 44,944, forward strand.
AGCGAAAGCACCGAAGGTAATCCCGCTCCCACCGCAAAAAAAAGTTGGAGCAGCTAAAAAAGAGCAGCATTGAGCTATTACAATCTCTGCCTCTGAAAATAAAGAAGCAATCTAGTCAGAAACGTCTGGCTTTGATAAGAATACAAGATGAATCCTTCGGGGCGTAGCGTAGTCCGGTCATCGCGCCTGGTTTGGGACCAGGAGGTCGCAGGTTCGAATCCTGCCGCCCCGACAAGGGGATGAGCAATCATCCCCTTTTTTAGTTTAATTGTTCTCGTGGCTCAGTCCGATGTGGGCGTAAGCAACTGCGTTCAAAGCGTTAAACTGAGTGTTGATATTTTGGTCCGCTAGCTCAGCTGGATAGAGCAACTGCCTTCTAAGCAGTAGGTCTCAGGTTCGAATCCTGAGCGGATCACAAAAGGAGCCCCTTCATTTTTGAAGCGGGCTTTTTTATTTTCTTTAATCTTGAGCGGATCACCACGAAGTTATTATTTGACAGCCTCTTTTTTCAAGAAATATCAGCGTAAAGCTTTTCAGAAATAGTCAAAATTCCCGAATTCCCCCTTGATTTCAACACTTGCTTTTTTAGCGGCCTCTACGCGACCAACAATCTTTGCCGCGACATTATATTTTTCAGAAATAGCAATTATTTCTGAGACAATTTCTTGTGGCACATAAAGTTCCATCCGATGGCCCATGTTGAATACTTTATACATTTCATTCCACGGAGTGTTAGATTCTTCTTGAATCATCTTAAACAATGTTGGGCAAGGAAATAAGGAATCTTTGATGATACGTACATTTTTTACGAAGTGTAGCACCTTGGTTTGCGCTCCCCCGGAGCAATGCACCATTCCGTGAATATGTTCACGGTGCAAGTCTAATACTTCTTTTATGATAGGGGCATAGGTACGCGTGGGTGACAGTACTAATTTTCCAGCATCAATAGAAGAGCCCTCTACGAATGAGGTAAGTTGTTTGCTTCCCGCATAAACTAATTCCTCCGGAACATTGGGGTCGAAACTTTCTGGAAACTCATTGGCGAGGGTTTTATCAAAAACGTCATGGCGTGCAGAAGTTAATCCATTACTTCCCATCCCCCCGTTGTACTCCCTTTCGTAACTGGCTTGCCCGAATGATGACAGGCCAACAATTACATCACCGGGTTTAATTTTATCGTTTGAAATCACCTCGCTGCGCTTCATGCGGCAAACTACTGTGCTATCCACTATAATGGTACGAACAAGGTCGCCTACATCTGCAGTTTCACCTCCGGTAGAATGGATATCGATACCAAAACTTCTGAGTTCCGCTAAGATTTCTTCCGTCCCATTGATGATCGCACTCAGCACTTCTCCTGTAATCAGCTGCTTATTTCTTCCTATGGTAGAAGACAGCAAAATTGGTCCTGTGGCGCCAACACACAACAGGTCATCTAAGTTCATGATCAAGGCATCTTGTGCTATACCCCTCCATACCGAGATGTCTCCCGTTTTTTTCCAGTAAATGTATGCTAAAGAGGATTTTGTCCCTGCACCATCTGCGTGCATAACCATGCAATACTCCTCGTCGTTGGTCAAGTAGTCGGGTATGATTTTACAAAATGCCTGAGGAAAAAGACCTTTATCTAATTTTTTAATGGCGGCATGCACATCTTCTTTTCCTGCAGAGACTCCGCGCGCTTGATATCGTTGATCAGACATGAGTTAGGTATTCAGCTACAAAGTTAGACATTTGAATCTTCGTCACCTGAATTAGCGGAAAGATCTTTCAATATTTTGTGAACATCTTGTTCTGTGGCATGCAATTTTTTCTTACAAATTTGAATTAATTCACTCGCACGCTTCACATGAGTGGATAATTCATCTAAGTTGATGCTTCCCTCCTCCATGCGATTCACTATTTCTTTTAACTCTTCAAAAGCCTCAGTGTAGTTAATTTCGTTTTTCATGGTACTAAATTTAGGAAAACCCCATCTATTAAAATTAAAATTACTAGAATTGTAGTGAAATAAAACTCTTTTGTCATGAAAAAAATCTTTTTACTCTGCTTAATTTCTGTATCCACTTATTCTTCTTACGCCCAAATTTCTATTGAATTAGGTGCAAAAGGCTCATACAATTCTACTTGGTTATTTAATACCAATATATCTGATCAAGGAGCAGAACAAGATTACGCAATGGCATGGGGTCAAAATTACGGTATTGGCGCAGCCGCATTTATAGGTCCAATAGGCGTAGCGCTAGAATACTACAATGGCAACCATACAGGAGGTTATACTGGAGCAGTGAGTGTACTGGGAGAATACAAGTCTAATGTAAAACTAAAGACAAATCATATCCCCTTACTATTAAAATTCAAAGGTGAAAGCGGAGGATATATAGAGTTAGGTGGCCAATTAAATACCATTTCAAAAGCAACCTACACCATAGATTACACTGACAGCGATATTCTTGATGGAGAAAGTGATGTTACGAGTGACTATGCCAAGACATATATGTCTGCAATTCTAGGATTTGGAGCAAATGTACGCCCCTTGAAAAGTGTTCCTTTGGGATTGCTTGTTGGAGTCAGACTACAATATGGTTTTGGTGATGCAAAAGGTGTCGATGCTTTTGGTACGTCATTGGATAATTCATTATTCTATCCAACATATCAAAAAACGAACGCTGTTTCTGGTGGCCTAATGTTTGGCTTGACTTACACTATCTCTACCGCTAAAAGCTAAAGTTTATTTATACGGAATTTCTGAGCATCTAACCAATAGATAATCTTCATGGAAAAGCTATTGGTGGGACCGTTATCTAATGTGTTATTTAAATTTGCCAAATAGTTATTGTTTATCAATCGGTCATCGGTGAATATTGAATTTTTCCATACGATATTCAGTTCGCTGCCTGGTAAGAACACCCATTTATACTGCATGTCGATAGTGAACGCATTGTAATTGATATCATAGGCGCTGTTGCCCTCGCTGTCTAATCCATCGTATTCCAATGAATAATCTAGCCGACCCTCTCCATTCAATAGCGCAAAATCGTTGTAAGAAACTGCAGATCTGTAGTGTCGAAGTCTAAATGTAATAGCCATCCTATTGGTCAGGATGCAGTCGGCAGCAATGGACTGTATAGTGTTTACTCGATTTCTATTTCCGAAAATAATTCCATCAACCGCCTCTGCTGGTGTTGAAAATGCTACAGCATATCCTTCCGAATTGAAACTAAAATCTTGGGACCATTCGAATATCATGGATAAGTTATTATTGAAGCGAACCCTCGGGTTCAGTTCGTAGCCATATTCAATCCAGTTTTGTCTTCCTACATAGACATAACTAACCCCACCATCAAAGGCAAGCGGTTTTTGGTAATTAGTTGATATCCAAGTTTCCATGTTGCTCCAAGTAGGTCGCACAAAGGTTTCTCCCCATTTTCTGGGTTCAAAAAAGTCAAAACTTTCGGTTAATGAGCTGTTCATACGTAGGCCACCTGCATCAAATTTCCGCGATACCATTACAACACTAAGTTCATTGTAGGTGCCTACATATGCCCCTGGAGTATATAAATAAGCTTGGCTCAATGTTCCGTTTACTATAAACTTGCTGAGGTATTTAGTCTTTGGGCTGAAGTTTCTATACGCTCCCGATAGTTCTATATTTCTTCGGTTATTGTTGTAATTAAATCCCAAGTCATTGGGGTCATATTGGTCAGATTCTTCTAAATAACCAAGACCATAAATCCAAGTTCCTCTCTGTTTCCCTAAATTAATATTGTAGCTGTAACCAAGGGTAGCATCTTCTTTTTTCAGCAGGCTGCTCAAGGCTCCATTTCCTCTAAAGAAATACGTGTTATTTTTTGTGTTTAAATTATAATTAATACCACTTACGTTGGCATCATACACCTCTCCGGTTCTCCATACATTGGTATTCGTGAAGGTAATAGAACTGTTGTTCTTTAGGTTTTGATCAACTACTAACACATTGTAATTACTTAGCGGAGAAACAATAACATCACGTTGACCGCCTGTAATAAGGTTTGTGGCTGTTCCCATCTGTTCTGATGTGATGGCATTGAATACTCCTATACCCAACCCATTTTTTAATCGGCCACTTAACTTACTTGCATTCAGTAATTGTGCGGGTTGTAGTGGAGAGGAGATGTATTCTTCGTCAGTTAAATAATAGGCGGAAACTTCATCCGGAGCTTGTACGCCGATTCTTCTGCTGTAAAACAAACCAGACTTATTAAATAACTCAGTTCCTTCGGTAAAAAACTGCCTGTTTTCGTTAAACTGAACCTCAAATGGACTTAAATTGAGCACCTGTTGGTCAAAAACGACTTGACCAAAATCTGGAATTAAGGTCATATCTAAGGTAAACGCTTCGTTTAACCCGTATTTGATATCTAAACCCCCATTCAAGGAACGGTTCCAAACGGGTTTATCGTTTCCCCTTGGAATCCTATCTAAATAACTCGATATGTAAGGCATAAGGGCCAGGCGAAGGGGAGGTTGAATGCCTTCAAGACCCACCACACTTCCACTCTCAAGCAAAAAGTTTTCTAAGTCTGGATTCACCGCCTCCCAATTTGAGTCTTCTCGGTAACGGCTGATTTGCCTACCAAAATTGATTCCCCAATCCTGGATATCTTTTTTTGGAAAACGAATTGCGGAATATGGGATTTCTATTTCAATAGACCATCCATCTTCTTGGATACTTACCCTGCTTTCCCAGGCGAGATTCAATTGGTCATTGAAATTGTTGGAGAATATCTTAGCGTCCAACTGAACACCTCTGCTGGTAACACCAAAATAAAATCCATTTTGATTGTCATTGTATGTATCTATGAAAATACCAAAAATATCAGCAGTTGATGGATAATCGTCTCGTAGACTTAAAACCGTAGAGATCGAATCTGGATGGTCTAAGCATCTTATAGCAAAGTAAATAGCGTTTTTGTCAAACAACATGGCAACAAATGATTCTTTCCGTGACTTTTGACCAGGAAATGGAGCTATTTGAGTAAAAGAATCTGAAGTCCAAAAAGCATTTTTCCAGGCATCTTCCTCAAATTTACCGTCAACAGTAATTTTAGATGCAATTTTTGTTGCTTTGAGCGTTCGTTGACCATAGCTTATTACCGTCGTACATAAAATAATAAATGGCAAAAGGTAAACCTTACAACTAACTCGCATGAACATTAAAAACGTCAAAGTTACCTAAAGGTTCACTTTGTTGGCTACAACATGCAAGCATTTTTCGTATCTCTCGAAAGTCACCCAACATTTCTTCTTGATTTTCAAGTCATATAGAATTTTCGAGAGTGTCTCTTGAAGAAATATTTTGTCGCATTCTGTCACCTCAGATTGCTTCACGATATGGAATCGGGAGAACGAGAAATCCATAGCATTCCCATGCAGATGTGGACTTCGTTGTATTGAATTAATATTTTTTTTACCAAGACGTTTTACTGAATGTGTTGAGCGAGTCAACGAGGTTACGATGAATTTAGATCCTTTTAAGGGAGTATTCTCTAGGTCATCACGAAATCTTTTGCCTATTTCTTTTAGTAGCCTATTTGAGTAGGGCAGCAGTAAGGCATAGGAGTGGGTAAAATCGTCGAGCTCATAGCCAATACTCGCTTTTACCCGCTGAAGTCGCCCCTTCTTTTTTTGATTGAGTAACTGTTGGTAACTTGAGCACGGACGAATGCCTGTTCGAGATGATTTTTTTAAATAATCCTTGGTTTTATTCTGCAGTAAATTACTGAATTGGTTTTTTGAAAATATAGATTGACATTTTTCTACTGTTTTCTCCTTCAAACTTTCTTTTTCAACCGATGAGTTTGCCGACAGTTTATCAATGACATCTACTCTAAGGTCAGAACCTAAGAATAAAAGTGGGGCAAATGATAGTATAATTAAACGATCTTTCATCGAATCTAAAAATAAAAGAATTAAGTATACACGGTATGAAATTCTTAACTTTGTTTTCAAATGGGCACTTTTGATAAACTTCAAGAACAACTTTTGTTACAGGAATGGCCAAATATTTACCTTTTTAAATTTATCGTACCAAATGATAATGAGAAGATAGCTATGGTTAATTCATTATTTGACGAAAATTGCGAGATAACGATGTATCCCTCCAGTAAGGGGAATTATATGAGTATTACAGTAAAAGAAGTAATGTTGTCAGTAAATGACATAATTGAGATATATAATAAAGCAGCACAAATTAAAGGAGTTATAACATTATGACAACAAAAGCTATTGAAGTATTATTTATTACATTGGGAATTTTACTCATCATAATAATTTATCGTCTAGTATTGCGAAGACTGAGCAAGGGTCAGGTCGTGCATAGTGACTTCTGTACACTTTACAGTCTTGAAACTAATCCTGTTTCAGGAGTTGTAGAGTTTTATTTTAGCACGCCGATTGCGCAACATGTTGAGTTCGCTATTTGGAATAGTACGGATAATGGTAAGACGTTAAAAAATGAAATGATGGCAGAAGGAGGTCATATCATTCGTTTCGACACTTCGGATGAACCTAACGGCATGTATACTTTTGGAATAATAACGAAAGAACAGAAAACTGTCAAAAAGTTCGAGATCAAAAATTAAGACTCTTTTCCTTTTCTGATTTTTATGCGTTTGCGTGTTTTTGATATTTTATATCTTCTCTTTGCAAATTCATCTGCCGGTATTTCGGGTTTCGAGAAACGCACAACTGCGCCAATATTAGTTTGTAGATAAGCAAGTTTGAAAATATTTTGAGACGCAGGAATTTTTAACATAGATTGAATCTGAAATCCAAAATTATTAGACAGCCATAAATTTATTCCAATTCCGGCATTTGCCGTTAGCCCAATAGATTTATGAACATTTATTCCGCCTCCCATCAAAACATAAGGATCTATTAATGCAGAGCCGATACTTTTACCGAATGAGTACCTGGAAGAAACATCCAAATTGAATCGCATAATGGTATCAAATCGGTAGGATGATGTATCTGAGTCTTTGATTGGATAACATGCAGAGGGCTCAATAACTAGTGCGCCTTCAATACTCCAAGGTTCGTAAAGATGTGCATCGAAAAAAATTCTTCCTGATGCGCCGCTATTTTGAAAAGGATTAGCATAGTTTTTATTAAAAACGTAGCCAGAGGTCAACCAAGAGGCCCCAAACATGTAGTCATATTTGTCTTTATTCGTTAAATTTTTCTCAGGCTGAGCAAGGATAGAAAAATTTAACATCAGCGCACTACAAAAAAATAAAATGGGACCCTTCATCATTCAGTTACAGCAGCGAAGTTAAATAAATTATCTCAAGCGATTCCAATGTTAATTACTAATTTAAAATAATAAAACAACGTAATCTTTAATATAAGTTACTGGTTATATAGTTAACTTTGAAAAGATGGCTAAAAATACAGTTCACAAGATTAAATTTGATATTGAAGAGGAATGTATTATTCTTGGTATTTCTTCAGGCTTTGCAGATTATAGAATGGCTTGGGAGATCAATAAATCTTTGGAAATCCAATTATTGCTAAGCGATCATTCAATGGAAGTTTATGACAAGAAGACCTCTACCAATAATTTGTTTAGAATTCATCATTGTTATTTAGAAGAGACATTGACTAATTTTTATCTAGTGCGCAATAAGCAGTCACATATATTCTTGGTACCGGAAAGACCACAAATTGATTATTATCTATTCATCAAAGATTTACATGAAATAAGTTTGGAGGAAATAGCATCTGTTTTACGCGCTATCAATGGAATAACTGCAGTTTTTGATTTCAGTAATGAAAGCATAGATGCTACTGACTACTTAACCTTTTAAAAATATTTATTACAGAATGAAAAAAACAAAAATTGTGGCAACTCTCGGACCTTCATCCAGCTCTAAAGAAGTGCTAAGAGAAATGATTATGGCAGGTTTAAATGTCTGCCGATTAAATTTCTCGCATGGTTCGTATGATGATCACGCGGCAGCAGTAAAAACAATAAGAGAACTCAATGAGGAACTACAAACGAATGTAGCCATCCTAGCAGATTTGCAAGGGCCTAAAATTCGAACCAACGAGATGGAAGATGGAACATTTCTCGATGTAGGAGAAGAGGTAATCATCCAAGTGGATAAAATTGTAGGGAATAAAAAACGGTTTTCTATAAATTATTCGTTACTTCCGAAAGAAGCTAATAGTGGCGAACGTATTCTTCTCGATGATGGAAAAATTGTGCTTGAGATTCTTACTACTAATGGATCAACGGAATTAACTTGTAAGGTTATTCAAGGTGGGGTGTTATCGTCAAAAAAGGGAGTCAATTTTCCAAATACCAATATTTCATTACCATCCCTAACTGAAAAAGACCAGCTGGATTTAGAATTCGCTTTAGATCAAAATGTGGATTGGATTGGCTTATCATTTGTTAGGTCAGCAAGAGATATTATCGAATTAAAACATCGGATATCGTCAAGAGGTCATCATGCGAAAGTTATCGCCAAAATTGAAAAACCAGAGGCTCTAGAGAATATCGACGATATTATAAGCGAAACAGATGGTATCATGGTGGCACGTGGAGACCTTGGGGTGGAGATTCCTTACCAAAATGTTCCGTTAATTCAAAAAATGTTAATTGAAAAAGGAATTCGTCATGCAAAACCGGTAATTGTTGCTACTCAAATGATGGAGTCCATGATTACAAGTATGTCTCCTACAAGAGCAGAGGTAAACGATGTGGCAAATGCCGTATTGGACGGCACAGATGCCGTTATGCTTTCCGGTGAAACTTCTGTGGGAAAGTACCCGGTGGAAGTGATAAAAACGATGACAAATATTATTCATGAAATGGAAAATTTCGATGGGATTTATAACAAAGAAGAGTTACCGGACCGAGACCAAAATAGATTTATTTCTGATTCAATCTGTTTTAATGCGTGCAGGTTGTCTCAGCGTGTAAAAGCAAAGGCAATCATAACCATGTCCTTTTCAGGATATACGGCCTATAAAATAGCTTCTCAAAGACCAAATACTGACATTTTTGTGTTTACCAGTAATAAAGTAATTATGGCACAGTTGAATCTCATTTGGGGAGTGAGAGCTTTTTATTATAACAAACGGATTTCTACGGATCATACGATCGCCGACATAAAATACATCATGAAGTCTGAAGGATATTTAGAGAATGGCGACTTGGTGATTAATATTGCTTCTATTCCACTTGAAGACTTAGGAAGTTCGAATATGCTAAAGTTAAGTTACGTAGACTAATTTTTTTTCAGGAATTTTTCTTAACTTAAAGTAAAAGAAGAAAATGGAGAAAATTTGGTTAGTGGGGGAGGAGAATGTAGTTTCTTCAGAAATAGCGTATTTGTGCGAGCGTTTTAAGATTGAACAAACAATTGCAAAACTTTTATGGCAAAGAGGATTAAGGAAAGAGGATGATGTTATCCAATTTTTTAAACCTTCCTTGAACGATTTACATGATCCTTTTTTGATGAGGGATATGAAAGAGGCCGTAAATTTATTATCCGACACAATCGATGAAAGAAAAAAAATCCTCTTGTTTGGAGACTATGATGTCGATGGTACCACTGCAGTGGCTACTATGTATTTGGGCTTAAAGGAAGTCCACGAAAATCTGTTATATTATATCCCTGATCGCTATGCTGAGGGCTATGGTTTGAGTATTCAAGGTATCGATTATGCTAAGCAACAAGAATGTACCTTAATTATTGCACTCGATTGTGGCGTCAAGGCGAATGAAAAAATCTCCTATGCGAGAGGTTTGGGCATAGACGTTATTGTCTGCGATCATCATGAGCCGGGAACTGAGCTTCCTGATGCTATTATTTTAGATCCTAAAAGGGAGGATTGCGCCTATCCGTTCAAAGAGCTATCAGGCTGCGGAGTCGGATTTAAATTGCTTCAAGCGCTCTATCAGCAAAAGAATGTACCTGATCACAAACTTTTCTCTCTACTTGACTTTGTAGCAATAAGCATCGGCGCTGACATTGTTTCAGTAACTGGTGAAAACAGGATTTTAGCATTCCATGGTTTGGGTTTATTAAATACTCAGCCAAGGTTATTTGTACAAAAAATCGCAGAAATATCGGTGAAAAAATTACCGTTTTCTTTGACCGATGTGGTTTTCATATTGGCACCGAGAATTAATGCCGCAGGGAGAATTAGATCAGGGATACATGCCGTCGACATGATGCTTTCAACGGATGAAGAGGGAATAAATGAGCTCGTAGTAGCCATTAATAACGACAATACTACCCGAAGAGGATTAGACGAGAATATCACGAAAGAAGCCTTGGGGATTATTGCCGCAGATGAAAAGTATAATAAAAGCAAGTGTACGATTGTTTACCATCCCAATTGGCATAAAGGTGTCGTTGGAATTGTTGCTTCCCGCTTGATAGAAACCCATCATAGACCAACAATTGTACTGACAAAGTCTAAGGGTATGCTAACAGGTTCTGCAAGGAGTATCCCTCAATTCAATTTATACAATGCGCTAGTGTATTGCCAGGATTACCTGGAACAATTTGGTGGTCACGAGTATGCGGCAGGATTGACATTGAAAGAGGAAAATCTTGATTTATTTCGCGAACGGTTTGAACTATATGTCCAGGAATTCTTGACCGACGAAATGTTGATTCCTTTGCAGAAAGTTGATATGAAGATAGATTTAAACGAGATATTTTGTAATCAATCAGGCACAAAAATCCCAAGATTAAAGAATGCCATCGACGCCTTCGAACCTTTTGGACCTGGAAATATGAAGCCTGTGTTTTTGACACAAAATCTATTTGCAACCGATACAAAAGTTTTAAAAGAGAAGCATTTAAAGTTGCGTGTCAGGCAACCAAACAATAATGTCCAATTAGATGCAATTGGCTTTGGATTGTCAAAAAAAGAATTAGAAGCAGCAAGTGGAGTGCCATTTGAAATGGCATATACAATAGAACTTAATGAATTCAACGGGCATACAAATGTGCAATTGAACATTAAAGATTTGCGCGAAATGTTGTAGCTTATTCATTAACTTTGTTGCATGTTTACAGGAATTATCGAGGAAGTCGGAGAAGTTGTTTCTCTTAGGAAAGAAGGGACAAATGTTCATTTTGAGATCCATAGTCCTTTCACGAATGAATTAAAAATAGATCAAAGTGTGGCACACAACGGATGTTGCCTGACAGTAGTGAATTTGGATAATTCTTCCTACACGGTTACAGCGATTCAGGAAACACTTGACAAAACAAATTTGGGTTCTTGGAAAGCGGGTACAAAAATAAACCTTGAGCGTTGCATGATGCTGAATGGAAGACTAGACGGTCATATTGTTCAAGGTCATGTAGATACCATCGCAAAATGTACGGAAATTCAAGACTTAAATGGTAGCTGGAAGTTTACTTTTTCGTTTTTCGGTGACTTTATCACGGTCGAAAAAGGTTCTATTACAGTCAACGGAACAAGTTTAACAGTCGTGGATTCTGTTGATAATTCTTTTTCAGTTTGTATAATACCCTACACTTTTGACCACACAAACTTCAATAGTCTTTCTGTTGGAGACCAAGTAAATATTGAATTCGACGTAATTGGAAAGTACGTTCAACGCATTTTGCAAAAGAAATAAGTAAGATTAACACCTTAATTAAGCTTTTCTAAGCGCTAATTTTTCTGAAAACCCAGGAGTTTATTTCGCTGAAAGATATTTATTCTCTACAATATTCCAATCTATTACATTGAAAAAAGCTTGAATATAATCAGGTCTTCTATTTTGGTAATTCAAATAGTACGCGTGCTCCCATACATCTAATCCGAGAATTGGTGTGCCCTCGCAACCCTCTCCCATTAGTGGATTGTCTTGATTGGCTGTTGAGCAAATTTCTAATCCTCCATTTGTTACGCAAAGCCATGCCCATCCCGATCCAAAACGTGTAGTAGCCGCAGCAGCAAATTTTTCCTTGAAGGATTCATAAGAACCAAAGGTTTCATCTATTGCAACAGATAAGTTTCCAGCAGGATTTCCTCCACCGTTAGGACTCATGATTTCCCAAAATAGATTATGGTTCCAATACCCACCTCCATTATTTCTTACAGCAGGCTTGTCCTTACAATTTTGAAGAATGTGCAAAAGGGATTGACCCTCTAACGCTGTTCCGGCGATTGCATTATTTAAATTGGTTGTATAAGCTTGATGGTGCTTGGAGTGGTGTATTTCCATTGTTTTTGCATCGATATGAGGTTCTAGTGCATCGTATGCGTAAGGCAGTTTTGGTAGTTCGAATGACATAACTTAAAATTTTATAGTGTAAAGGTAAACATAGACTTGGAACAAAAGGATTTTAGTATATGTTTTTTTGGCAACGACTTTTTCTCGTTACCTTTACTAAATGAATAACGAACGACCGATTTCAGATTGGATTCCAATGTCTCTCAAAGAGGCTGAAAAACGAGGTTGGGAAGAATTTGATGTTATTCTTATTTCTGGGGACGCATATGTTGATCAGCCTGCATTTGGTACAGCAGTGGTAGCCAGAATCATTGAAGATGAGGGTTTACGGATAGGCATTGTGGCTCAGCCAAATTGGAAAGATGACCTCAGGGACTTTAAAAAACTGGGAAAACCACGTTTATTTTTCGGTATTACTGCGGGTTGTATGGACTCAATGGTAAATCATTACACAGCAAATAAGAGGTTGCGTTCAACTGATGCATACACACCAGGCGGGCAGTCCGGTTTTAGACCAGATTATGCGTCTACTGTCTACAGCAATATTTTAAAAGATTTATATCCTGATGTCCCAGTTTTACTTGGGGGTATTGAGGCTTCTCTTCGGAGGGTTACACATTACGATTACTGGAAAGATGCTCTGATGCCATCTATTTTGGTAGATTCAAAGGCTGATGCTTTGATCTACGGAATGGGGGAGCAACCGTTGAGATCTTTTTTGCAGATGTTAAAAAAAGGAATTCCTTTTCATCATGCCAAGACCCTAAATCAAGTGGCTTTTTTACAAGATATTGAGTTGCCCCTCCCGAAAAATAAACAATGGGAAACAGTGGAGTTAGCTTCCCATGAAAAATGTTTAGAGGATAAAATTGCCTATGCAGCAAATTTTAAAATCGTCGAAGTAGAGTCCAATAAGTGGGATGCAAATAGAATTACGCAACAAGTAGGAAATAAAGTTTTGGTGATTAACCCTCCCTATAAAACTATGTCGGAGAACGAAATAGATAAATCTTTTGATCTTCCTTACACGCGTCTGCCTCATCCGAAATACAAAAAAAGAGGAACCATTCCTGCCTATGAAATGATTAAGTTTTCAATCAACATGCATCGAGGTTGTTTCGGGGGATGTAGTTTTTGTACCATTTCAGCACATCAGGGAAAATTTATTGCTTCACGGAGTGAAAAATCTATTTTAAAGGAATTAGAAGCAGTAGTTGAGCATCCTGAATTCAGGGGCTATATTTCCGATTTAGGAGGGCCATCTGCTAATATGTATAAAATGAAAGGAAAAGACGAAGCCATCTGCGCGCGCTGTACTTCTCCGAGTTGCATACATCCTGTAATTTGCAGTAACTTAGACACTTCCCACAAGCCCTTAACGGAGTTGTATCGAAAAGTTGATGCCCATCCAAAAGTAAAAAAAGCATTTGTTGGTTCTGGTATTCGCTATGACTTACTTGTGGATGATTTTAACAAGAATAACGAAGACGGAAATCACGATGAATATATTGAGCAAGTTGTCACTCGTCATGTGAGCGGCAGACTTAAAGTAGCTCCTGAGCATACCGCAGATGCGACATTACGTGTCATGAGAAAGCCGTCGTTTAAGTATTTCCACAAGTTCAAGGAGAAATACGATAAAATATCGGAAAAACATCACTTGAAGCAACAGTTAATACCTTATTTCATTTCTTCGCATCCAGGATGTGAAGAGACTGATATGGCAGAATTAGCAGCTGAGACAAAAGATATGGGGTTTCAGTTAGAGCAAGTTCAAGATTTTACACCAACCCCCATGACGGTGGCAGAAGTAATTTATTACTCGGGGGTTCATCCTTATACCCTGAAACCTATTAAAACGCCAAAAACCAAAGAAGAAAAATTGAGTCAAAATAGCTTCTTCTTCTGGTATAAAAAGGAAAACAAAGAATGGATTAAGAATCGTTTGGAAAAGGCAAAAAGACCTGATTTATCCTCGAAACTACTTGGTGAGAATACTTCTGAAAAGCGAGCAATCCCGACGTGGCTTGAAAAAAGAAGGGGAAAATAAAAAAAGCGGGACACCCCGCTTTTAATGTTGTAATAGTGGCTAATTTTATTGAAGTTCACAATCAACAGTGATTCCTAAAGCACTGCCATCTCCTTCGTCACATGTCACTTTCGCATCAGCTCTCGTTTGATCAGTAATAGTGGTTGACGACGGGGCGCCACCAAGTGATGAGGTGCACTGGCATGTCCAATCCTTTTTACATGATGCCAATGCTAAAAGGCCAACGCATAAAATCATTATTTTTTTCATAACTATTTTTTTTCAAAAATAATAAATTATTGAATGAGAATTAAAATATAATTCAAGCAACTTCGATAAGTTATATTGCGTCTTTTCTCTATCAAACTTCCATCTATGAACTCACGATTAATCCTATTGATTTTCTCGACTCTAACGTTTATCTCCTTAAATATGCATGCTCAAAATATTGTTAGATGCTACACGGATGAAAATCACGAACAATTAATGCAGCAATATCCGGAGTTGGAATCAAAACAAGCTTTTGAGCAATGGATGCAACAGCAACTAATTCAAAATCAATCCAGTGCCATTATTGGTGGCGTTTACTCCATTCCCGTTGTTGTCCATGTCATTCACAATGGCGAGGCCTTGGGTACGGGCACGAATATCTCGTTTGCCGCTATTCAATCCCAGATAGATGTTTTGAATGAAGATTTTAGAAAAATTTTGGGTTCAAACGGTTGGAATACGCATCCCGATGGTGCAGATACTCAAATTGAATTTTGTTTGGCACAACGAAGACCAGATGGTTCTGCCTTCCCCGCTGGCGAACCTGGAATAAATAGAATCAATAGAAATACCGTAGGATTTACTGCCCCTCCTTACACTACAACATATATAAATGCTACGGTGAAACCTTACACGTATAATAATAATGTACCAACAGCTACTAGAGGATGGGACCCTGCTAAATATATGAACATGTGGATTGCAAACCTTTCTGGCGGACTGTTAGGGTATGCACAGTTTCCGCAATCTCCTCTTGGTGGAATGGGTTGTGGAAATCAAAACGCAGGAACTGATGGCATTGTCTTTTTGTATAGCTCGGTTGGTAAAAGTTCAGTTACAGGCTTCACCGGTGCTTACAATGAAGGTAGAACAGCTACCCACGAGATTGGTCACTGGTTAGGATTACGACATGTCTGGGGAGATGGAGGTTGTAACGTAGATGACTATTGCAACGATACACCTTTGGCTGGTGTGGCAAATTATAACTGCCCTACTGGAACCAACAGCTGTACTGCAGCGCCAGATGCCGGGGTGGATATGATTGAGAACTATATGGATTATACAGACGATTTATGTATGAATATTTTTACCAATGACCAAAAAATGCGCATGCGGACGGTTTTGGAAAATAGTCCATTGAGAGCCAGTTTAATTAATTCAGATGCATGTACACCTCCACTAACCACCGATGCATCAATTATTGATATTTTGAATCCTAAAGGAGATAATTGTGTCGGAAGTATAATACCTTCTGTGACGTTGAAAAATAGAGGAAGTGGTGTTTTGACAAACGCAATTATTTCATACAAAATTGATAATGGAGTTCCTGTAAACTTTTCGTGGACAGGAACTCTAGCCTCTGGTGCAACTTCGAACGTTACCCTACCAGCTTTCACGACTACCTCCGGCCAACATTTTTTTAAGGCTTATTCTACTTTGCCAAATGGAGCAGCAGATCAAGCAACAGCCTATGATACCTCGGGGATAGGATTTATGGTTTCTCAAGGAATTTCAGCGCCGTTTGTTGAAACATTTGATGGAGGAACTTTCCCTCCTGATGTACGTTGGGTAGTAGAAAATCCAACAAATGATTGTTACGAATGGGTTGGAGCATCAGCTACTTCTATATCGGGTGTTTTAAACAACAACGCAGCACAATTTCCTGGCTTTGGAAATAACACCACTCAAACAGAAAACCTGATCACTCCAATTTTTACATTGCCTTGTAACGCAACTGCCGCCAGTCTCCAATTCGATGTTGCCTATAGAAGGCGCAATACAACTACTGCAAACTATGAACGATTGTACATCGAGATTTCTGAAAATTGTGGTGCCACGTGGAATGCTGCGCCGATTTATGATAAATCTGGCACAACACTTCAAGTGCTAACTACAACTTTAACCACCTATTATACACCAATTGGAATTACAGACTGGAGAACGGAAACAATAAATTTATTGCCTTTTGTGACAACAGTATCCAAAAATATAAAATTTAGAATTAGAGCCGTAGCAGCAAATGGTAACAATATTTATATAGATAATTTAAAGTTTAACGCAACAACACCTGGAGAAATTTCAGTAAGTCAAACGAGTACTGCTATTTTTGACGAAGGCTATTACAATTATGGGTCTGTAACCGCAGGTACTACCTCCTCAGCCACTTATACCGTAACAAATACAGGCACGAGTAATTTAACTTTAACAAATCCTATAAATGTAACGGGAACAGGATTTGCGCTAGGAACAGGATTTGGCCTAACCACGATTCCAGCAGGAGGAAGCACAACATTTACGGTAATTTTTAGTCCAACAGCAAGTTCTTCATATATTGGCAATGTATCATTCGGTACAAACGATTGCGACGAATCAACTTTTAATTTTCAACTAAATGGTATTGGCATCACTAATCCACCTATCGCAGGATTTACACCATCAACCACTGTTATCTGTGCAGGCCAAACGGTAACTTTTACCAATACTTCTGTGAATGCTGCAAATTATTCATGGAATTTTGGCGCAGGTGCCACCCCTTCTACTTCTACATTGGCAAATCCTACTGTTACTTACAATACGTTAGGAACTTACACCGCTACTCTCACAGCAACAAATTCTTTTGGAAATGATGTTGAAACACAAACCAATGTTATAAATGTATTAGACGGAACAGGTATTTCACTTCCTATTTCTGAAGGATTCACAACAACAACATTTCCTCCAACAAACTGGACGTTGATAAATACCAATAATTCTCCAACAACTTGGGTGAAAAGCGCAACTGTAGGAAATGCTCCAACAGCAGGAAATTCAATGATTTTTGATAATTTAAATTACAATGATGGTGATGACGATCAAGTAAGATTACCGGGAGTAAATTTAACAGGTTATTCATCTTCTCAATTGCAATTTGACGTGGCTTATGCTCCTTACAATGCCACAAGTTTTGATGGTCTTGAAGTACTCGTCTCAACAAACTGTGGTTCAACATGGACATCAGTTTATATGAAGTCAAATACTACATTGGCTACAGCAGCAGCAACAACTGCATCCTTTGTTCCGACAGCGGCACAATGGAGAACGGAAACGGTTAACTTGACTCCTTATCTCGGAAATAGTAAAGTGATAGTTTCGTTTAAGAATCTTTCGGGATACGGAAATAATCTATATGTTGACAATATTAATTTAACGGGAGTTCAACTAAGTGTGCCTCCTGTCGCAAGTTTTACACCTTTTGCAACCACAATTTGTGCAGGCCAATCGCTTACTTTTACCAATACTTCAACGGGAAATCCAACATCTTATTCTTGGGCATTTCAGGGAGGCACTCCTGCAACGTCTACAGCTACAAACCCTGTTATTGCCTTTCCAACAGCGGGTACTTACACAGTAACCTTAGTGGCTACAAATGCAAGTGGAAGTAATACCGCAACACAAACAATTATAGTTAATCCTTCGCCGGTATTAACAACGTCAAATCCTACGATATGCGCGGGAGGTACGGCAACTATTCAGGCTACCGCAAGCCCAGCAGGAGGCACATACAGTTGGTCAACGGGAGCAATGGGAGCGAGTACTACGGTAAACCCGACGGTAACGACAACGTACACGGTGACGTACACAGTGAATGGTTGTAGCATCACACAACCAGCTGTGGTAACAGTTTC
>CAMDLY010000010.1 GCA_945902115.1 Lishizhenia tianjinensis
TTTAATATTGATTTTAATGAGTTTGTTGCTGGTCAAAAATTCCTTGATATTGATGATATGAACTTATTGGGTAATCACAATGACCCCTCTCAATTACGTGCCTGGTTATCTGGTAAAATCGTTCAACAAGCTGATTTACCGGCCTCAAGAAGTAGTTACGTTAAGTTATTTATCAATAATGAATGCAAAGGACTTTATTTGAATAATGAAGCAATTGATGATGAGTTTTTACAATCTCGCTTTATAAATGATGACGGAGGGAATTTGTATAAATGTATTTGGGGAGCAGATTTAACGTACCAAGGAACTAATCCTCAAGCCTATTCTTCTGTTTATGAATTAAAAACAAATAAAACGTTAAATGATTATTCTGGATTGATTCACTTCATGGAAGTTTTGAATACAAGCTCCAGTACTAATTTCCCGTGTGCCATTCAAGAAGTTTTTGATGTGGATTTGTATTTAAAAACTTTGGTTTATGAAATTCTAATCGGACATTGGGATGGGTATGCTGGCAATAAAAATAATTACTATTTATACCAGCGTCCATCCGATGGAAAATTTGTTTTCATTGAATACGACATGGATAATACTTTTGGGATTGACTGGTTTGGGATTGACTGGTCAACTCGAAATATAAATACTTGGCACATTGATAATCGGCCATTGATTCAACGCTTATTTTCAGTACCGTTCTTCAAAGATCAATTTAACTTTTACATGCAAGAAGCCCTGTCGAATATTTTTACAGAGAATTTAATTCAAGATTTAGAGGCTAAACAAATTTTGATTCAACAAGCTGCTTTTGATGATATATATAAAGAGTTAGATTATGGTTTTACGAATCAAGATTTCACGAACGCTATTAATTCTACATTTGGAAATCATGTAACTACTAATTTTAACGATTATATTTCAAACCGGAAACAATCAGCAACAAACCAACTTAATTCTTATCAAGGCTTTGAAAATCCTTGCTCATTATCAATTTCAGAAATTGCAAATAAAGCAGAGGTTGTTGAAAGGGTTGATCTTTTAGGGAGGACAATCAACGGTAAACCTTTGTCTAATCAAGTAATAATTGAAATTTTATCAAATGGAAAAAGTAGGAAAACTCTTTTTATGGATTAATCTCATTTTTTGTCTAGGATCAGGAATCTTTGCGCAAAAAAACTATAAAATAGAGCATATAGAACCCATGAATTGGTGGTCGGGAATGAAGCATTCTCAAATTCAACTTTTGTTACACGGCGAAAATATTTCACGATTTACGGTTGAATCTCCGAGTTTTCCGATTGTAGGAATAGTAAAAACTGAAAACCCCAATTATTTATTCGTTACGATTGAAACAAAAGACAGAACTACAGGAAAATATCCGATTCGATTGATGGATAAAAAGAAAGTAGTTACCACCATCGATTATGAATTAAAAGAAAGAGAATACGGTTCTGCTGATCGCAAAGGTTTTACAACTGAAGACGTAATATATTTATTGATGCCAGATCGTTTTGCCAATACTTATCCCGGTGGCGACACCCATCCAGAAACCACCGAAAAAGCAGATCGCCTAAATCCAAGCGGAAGGCATGGAGGTGATATATCAGGAATAATCGACCACCTTGATTACCTCAAAGAATTAGGAGCAACAACGATTTGGACCACCCCATTACTAGAAGATAATGAGGAAGCCTATTCCTACCATGGCTATGCGCAATCGAATCTCTACAAGGTTGATCCGCGTTATGGAAATAACTATTACTTTCAGTTTTTAGTCCAAGAGGCGCACCGCAAAGGCTTGAAGGTCATTAAAGATGAGGTCCCCAATCATTGGTCGAGTAAGCATTGGATGATAAAAGATTTACCAACACAAACATGGATACATCAATTTCCAACGTTCACACGCTCAAGTTACCGCACGAGTACTCAAATGGATCCATATAAAAGCGACAAAGACAAACGTGCCTCGGAAGACGGTTGGTTTGATACGAGCATGCCCGATTTAAATCAAGCGAATCCATTAGTACTAAATTACCTCATCCAAAATACAATTTGGTGGGTTGAATTCGCTGAATTGGATGGTTTGCGAGTAGATACATACTCCTACAATGACAAAGAAGCAATCGCTAAATGGACAAAAGAAATAATGGAGGAATATCCGAATTTCAATATGGTTGGGGAGATTTGGATGCATGACCAGGCCTTAATGTCTTATTGGCAAAAAGACAGTCCAATTGGCGCACTTCAAAGTTATAATTCAAACTTACCATCCGTAATGGATTTTACATTGCATGATGCCTTTGCGCAAGCGTTTAATGAACCTGAACAAGGATGGGACAGAGGAATGGTTCGCTTTTACGAGAATTTTGTCAATGATTTTCTTTACAAAGACCCAAATAATTTACTCATATTCTTTGAAAACCATGACACGCAGCGCTTCAATGAATATTGTCCGAAAATAGAAGATTATAAATTGGCAACAACTCTTCTTGCTACTACGCGTGGAATTCCACAGATTTATTACGGATCTGAAATAGGAATGAAAGGAGATAAAGGAAAAGGCGATGCAGATATTCGCCGTGATTTCCCGGGAGGATGGCCAGGTGACACAAACAATGCCTTTACCGATAACGGGCGAACTGCAGAACAAAAAGCCTATTTTGATTTTTCAAAGAAGATATGGAATTGGCGAAAAGGAAAGTCTGTAATACATACTGGATCCTTCACGCAATTTCTCCCTCAAAACAATGTTTATGTCTATTTCAGACACAATGAAAATGAGACTGTAATGGTCGTTATTAACAATTCGAAAGAAGTTCAGACACTTGACTTATCAAGATTTAGTGATCTAATTAAAAAACACAAGAGTAGTTTAGATATTATTTCAGGAAATACGATTCCCTTAGAAAGAACACTTACCATTGATTCCAAAAAATCGTTTATTTTGGAATTGAAGTAAATCAGCCATTAAAGAATGCTTATTTTTACATTATAATGAAGCATTTACTCTGCTGTTTTTTATGTATTTCGTTTGGAGTTCTTTCTCAAAATAAGGGAAGAAGCCTAAAAAATATTGAGCGTTTAAATAACCGAATAAAAATTACCGTTTCCGACGGAGAATATTACATATCGGCCTTTACAAAGAAAATTTTGGAGTGTAGTTTTATCCCGAACGGGGAGAAACAAAAGGTCAATTCGCACGCAATCAACGCTATTCCATCTCAACACCTGACACTTATGGTGAATAAACTGAGAAAAGTAGCCTACATAAGCTCGGGAGAAATAATGGTGAAGGTTGATTTTTCACCTTTTAAACTGACCTACTTACGAGATGGAGTTGAATTAATTTCTGAGCGTTGGGGGTATGAGAAAGAGGGAAATATCGAAAAAATTCAATTCAATCTTGATAAAAATGAATTGCTTTACGGCGGCGGTGCTCGGGCCCTAGGGATGAATAGGAGAGGATATAGACTAGCACTTTATAACCGCGCGCATTATGGTTACGAGGAGAAGTCCGAGTTGATGAATTACACACTCCCTATGATTCTTAGTAGTAAGCGGTATGCCATACATTTCGATAATTCACAAATTGGCACCTTAGATTTGGACTCAAAGGGGGATAATACCCTGACATACGAAACTATCGGTGGTCGTAAGACATACCAGGTAATTATTGGAGATGATTGGAAAGATCTAACGAAAGAATACACCTATCTTACCGGAAGGCAGCCACTTCCTCCGAGGTGGATGTTTGGAAATTTCGCCAGTAGATTTGGATACCATTCTGAGCAAGAAGCGCGAAATGTAGTTCAACAATATAAGGACGAAAAAATACCCTTGGATGCCATTGTTTTCGACTTGTATTGGTTCGGAAAAGACATTCAAGGAACCTTGGGTAATTTTTCTTTTTACCGGGACTCTTTTCCTAATGGAGAACAAATGGTATTTGACTTCCGAAAGCAAAATGTTAAAACTGTACTTATCACCGAACCTTTTGTGTTAACCACTTCAGCTAAATGGAAAGAAGCAGTAGATCAACAAGTACTTGCCACCGACAGCCTAGGGAAGCCATATACCTATGATTTTTATTTTGGTAACACAGGACTCATAGACTTGTTCAAGCCCAATGCCCGAGAATGGTTTTGGAATATATACAAGGGGCTTATTAATACGGGGGTTGAAGGTTTTTGGGGTGACCTTGGCGAGCCAGAGGTACATCCGGCGAAATTGCTTCATAATGGAAATATTCCTGCGGATGAGGTACACAATATTTACGGTCACGAGTGGGCAAAATTACTAGCGGAAGGTTATCAGAAAGAATTTCCTGCAAAAAGACCATTTATTCTCATGCGCTCCGGATATTCAGGTTCCCAGCGTTATGGAATAATTCCTTGGTCTGGTGACGTAAATAGAACGTGGGGTGGACTTAAGCCACAAATGGAAATAACCATGCAGATGGGACTTCAGGGAATTGCTTATATGCATTCCGACCTCGGGGGCTTTGCGGGGGCAAACGACGATCCTGAACTCTACACTCGATGGTTGCAGTATGGGGTGTTTCAGCCCGTATTTCGTCCACATGCCCAAGAGGAAGTTGCTGCAGAACCGATATTCAAAGATCCTGAGACAAAAAGAAGAGCGAAAGAGGCAATACAATTACGCTATGCACTGTTGCCATATAATTATAGTTTAGCCTATCAAAATCATATTGTTGGAACACCCCTCATGCGACCTGTTTTTATGGTAGATACTGCAGAGCATTGGTCTGAGGAACTCGCAGATGCATACATGTGGGGAGATGCTTTTTTTGTGAAACCTATTACTGAGAAACAAACGAAGCAGTATACGTACTTCCAACTCCCTAAGCAATCTACTTGGTTTGATTTTTATACGGGTAAAAAAGTACGGGTTGGTGTGAAAGGAGCATCCTTACCTAATTTTTATGCCGTGGAAAACACGCTAGAACATATCCCAGTTTTTGTGCGATCAGGGGCTTTTATTCCTATGGCCAATGACTTATTTTATACCACCGAAGAATATAATCCCAACGATGTTAGTGTGCATTTTTATGTAGACGAAGCGCTTACAAAAAGTACAGGTGTTTGGTACGAGGACGACGGTATTACCGCTGGATCAACAGAAAGTGGACAATATCAAGCGGTGACTTTTTCGTTTGATCGCAAAAAGAAATATGGTCAAATAGCGATAGAATCGCTTTCACCGTCTAATAAGTTATTTATCGAGAAAAGCACTTTAGTGGTGCATGTAGAAAATTATGGACCTACTAAAATTAAATTGAACAACAAGAAAATTACATACGAAGTCGCTGAAAATGGTACGATTTCTATTCCAATCACTAAAGAAATGCTCAAGAGGGCGAACATTCAATTTTATTGGAAATAATTTTCTATGTGTCATTTTGACATTAAGAAAATAAAGGATATATTTGACTAAACTAATTCTTGGAACTATGAAGTATATGTTGAGTTTGTTTTTTGTCCTGCTTTCAGTTGCTGGCTTCTATGCCCAGACAATTTCAACTGTTATATCGGGAACTGTTAAAGATCCTGAAGGAAAGGCAGTTTTTAACGCTACGATAGTCTTAGAGGGCAAAAATGTGGGAGCTAGAACAGATGAACAAGGTAAATTTCAATTTACGGCAGCCGGCACCGGCACCTACACACTGTCTTGTAGATTTATAGACTTCGAAACTATTAGTGAGCAAATTGAATTAAAAGGCGGTGAAATAATTGTTGGCTTTACCTTTAATAAAAATCCCAAAGGATTGAATGAAGTTGTTTTAATAGGTTATGGAACAACAAGAACAAAAGATTTAACAGGGTCTGCAGTCGTTATCAATGAAAAAAACTTCACAAAAGGATCCATGTCGACGCCTGAGCAACTTATTATGGGTAAGGTTTCTGGACTAAAAATAAACACCAACGATGGAGCTCCCGGATCAGGCAGTACCTTAAGATTGCGCGGAGGAACATCAATCAATGCGAGCAACGATCCCTTAATTGTGGTAGATGGGGTTCCTCTAGACAATGGAGGCATCGCCGGAGCTGCAAATCCACTATCGCTGATCAATCCTAACGACATAGCCTCTTTCGTAGTCCTAAAAGATGCCTCTGCTACAGCTATCTATGGTTCTCGGGCGGCAAACGGAGTTATTCTTATAACTACAAAAAAAGGGAGCAGTGGAAAATCTCCATTAAAAGTAATAGTAGATTCAAAACACTCCTTGTCAACGGTAGCGAAATATGCAGATGTCTTTAGCGGCGATAGCTTGAGAAATTTGGTTATGCGAACAGGAAATCCAACGCAGCAGGCATTGTTGGGAAGTGCGAATACAGATTGGCAGAGAGAAGTTTTTAGACCAGCCTATGTTACAGATAACAATGTTTCCTTGACAGGTGGTATAGAAGGCTTACCCTATCGGTTATCTTTTGGTAATCGCTTAGAAAATGGCGTTTTAACTAGAGACCAATTTCAACGAAATTCGTTATCACTGAGTCTCACACCTTCATTTTTTAAAGATGTGTTACAGTTAGAGGTTAACAATAAGCTTGTCAATACCCAATCATTTTTTGCAAATAGAGGGGCATTAGGTGCCGCTTATTTCGATCCAACACAACCGGTTTATTCTGATACGTCTTCCTATGGAGGGTATTTCGAATGGATAAACAACAATGGAAAACCAAATACTCTTTCTGCACGCAATCCTGTGGGATTATTGTGGCAACGTGAGGATAAAAGTAACGTTTGGAGATACATTGGGAATGCCAAGCTTACTTATAAAATTCCAACTGTTGATGGGCTAAGAGCTGTGGTGAACGGTGGAATCGATCAATCCGAGGGCACAGGGTTTAGTGTTACCCCAGCAAGCTCAGCGTCAGGATATTTTTCTAATGGATCTTACAGTGAATACAGAAGCAATAAGGGTAATAAACTTGTTGAGGCATATTTGAATTACAATAACGGCAAGCCTGGTATTACACCATACGCCTTAATAGATTTAACGGCTGGTTATAGTTACCAAGATTGGTATACGACTAGTCCGAATTGGCCAACATACAATGAAGCGCAAGACTCCATTATATCTCCTGCCTCTGCCAATCCTTTCTATACTAAAAACGCATTGTTGTCATTTTACACTCGGGGTATTATTACTTTGCAGGATCGTTATGTACTGAACGCATCCGTGCGCTACGACGGATCGTCTCGATTCAGTCCCGAAACACGTTGGGGTTTATTTCCGGCAGTATCGGCAGCATGGATTATTTCTGACGAGTCATTCATGGCTAATTTTAAACAAATTAACATGCTGAAGTTGCGCGCAGGATACGGTGTTACAGGGCAACAAGATGGGATTGGCGACTATGCATACATATCCAATTATTTCGAAGGAGGTCAAACGGCACAATACATCTTTGGACCGGATACAGTAACAGTTTTTAGACCTTCTGGTTTCGACGCAAACTTACGTTGGGAAACAACAACCTCTTTCAATGTGGGTCTAGATTTTGGTATTCTCAAAGACAGATTCTCAGGATCTATTGATATCTACAGAAAAATAACAACCGATTTACTCGCTGTAGTTCCAGTGGCAGCGGGAACAAATTTCACAAACGAAATTTTAACCAACGTCGGTAGTATGAGCAATCAGGGTATAGAAATGTCAATAAGCGCAGGGTTATTCGCAAACAAGAATTCCCGTCTCGATCTAATGGCCAATGCTTCTCATAACATTAATCGCGTAATTAAGCTATCGCAAATTGAAGATCCTGAGGCTGTGGGTGTGCAGGTGGGGGGTATTTCAGGTGGTATTGGAAATACCGTTCAAGTACATCGCGTAGGTTACCCTACCTTTTCTTTTTTATTGTATGAGCAACTCTACGACGCTAATGGTGCTGTAATTCAAGTTGGGCAGCAAGCAAACATAGACATAAATGGAGATTCCTCAGTTACAGCCTCAGATAAATGGAAAGATATCCATGCCTATGCTGACAGAAATGGAGATGGGTTAATAAACATCAAAGACAGATATATGTACGATCAATCGGTTCCAGATTGGTTTCTTGGCTTATCATTGAATTATCAATACAAGAACTGGTCTTTTGGTATGTCTATGAGAAGTGAATTAGGGGGTCATATATACAATAACATACATTCAAATTCAGGAACTTTCCAATCTGTAAACGGTACGCAAGGTTTTTTGAACAATATCAGTTCCTTATATTATGAGGATGAAATTCAAAAGGTTGCAACAAACCAGTTATTAAGTGATCATTACATGGAGAGAGCAGATTTTTTACGGATGGATTTCCTAAGTATTGGATACGATTTCGGAAAGTTGAAATTATTCTCAGAAAAAATTGGACTTAACGCTACGTTTGTCGTGAATAACGTATTTGTGCTGACGCAATATAAGGGGCTAGATCCTGAAATCGGAGGAGGAATCGATAACAACATATATCCTCGACCACGTATTTACTCATTGAATTTGTCATTTGATTTTTAAGTGTTTGTGCTATGAAAAAAACAATATACACACCCCTATTAATTCTCCTTTTGTTAGGAGTAAGCTTTACTTCTTGTAGAAAGCAATTGAACCAAGCACCGATGTATGGCTTGAATGCCGAAAAGGTTTATAGTGACCCTAACAATTACATCAATGTGTTGGCAAAACTATACGCTGGTTTGTCCATGACCGGTCTTCAAGGCCCAGCGGGAGCTGGAGATATAGCAGGTATCGACGAAGGTTTTTCGGCCTACGTACGTGTACTTTGGAATTTACAAGAGTTGCCGACTGATGAGGCTGTTTGTGGATGGTCAGATCCGGGAATTCCTGCCATGAATAAAAGCGAATGGACGGCCGATGATGGATGGATTAAAGGAATGTATTACCGAATCTATTACCAAATAACTTTGTGTAACGAGTTTATCTGGCAATCACGCGATGAAAAATTAGAGGAAAGAGATTTTTCAGACCCCGACAAAGAACGTATTCGCACCTATAGAAATGAGGCTAGATTCTTGCGGGCATTGAGTTATTATCACGCCATGGATTTGTTTGGAAATGTACCATTTGTTGTCGAAAGTGATCGCGTTGGTGCTTTTCAGCCTGAACGGATTGAGCGAGCAGCACTATTTAATTACATCGAGCAAGAGTTAAAAGGGATAGAAGATTTATTATTGGCTCCGGGAGTTGCACCGTACGGTAGGGCTACGAAATCTGCCGCTCATGCTTTACTTGCTAAGATGTATTTGAATGCCGAAGTATATACCAATTCCCCTCGGTATTCAGATTGTAAAACATACTGTGAGAAAATCATTAATTCAGGTGCTTATCAACTAGATGATGTCTACCAAGATGTTTTCTTGGCAGATAATCACACCTCTCCTGAAATTATTTTCCCTGTAGTTTATGATGCAATCGTAGCTCAAGCATATGGAGGTACAATTTATCTTATCAACGGATCAATTGGCGGAACTATGAGCCCTGCTGATTATGGTGTAAATGGCAACTGGGGTGGACTAAGAGTGACACCTCAATTTGTAAATAAATTTCAAGATTCCACCATCGATTCGAGGTATTTGTTTTACACAAATGGACAAATATTGAATTTTTCAGAATCTAGTCATTTGTCCCAATTTAAATATGGTTACGCTTTTCCTAAATTTAAAAATAAAACCAAGGCAGGATCTAATGGATCAAATAACGCAACAAGCCCATTTGTAGACACAGATTTCCCTATGTTTCGATTGGCGGATGTATACTTAATGCTCGCTGAATCTTCTTTGCGTTTAGGAGACCAGGGTACAGCGCTACAATATGTCAATTTAATCAGAACCAGGGCGTACTTTACAAGCGCATTCAATTTGACTTCTATTTCATTGGATGATATTTTAGATGAACGAGCAAGAGAATTGAGTTGGGAAGCTACGCGCAGAACAGACCTTATTCGATTCGGAAAATTTACGGGAGGTGACTATTTGTGGGCATTTAAAGGAGGTGAGGTTGAAGGTATTGCAACAGAGGCATTTTTGAATTTATATCCGATACCAAATGCAGATATTGCGCTTAACCCTAATCTAATTCAAAACTTAGGATATTAAAGAGTAAACGTGTTGATTGAAGAAAAGGAGGTTTGAAGTAATTCGGCTTCCTTTTTTTATGCAAACTTTCGTTTTATTGAGGCTATAAAATTTATTACTAAGATGGCGCAGGTAGCAAAAAGCGCAAATCTTCCGAGATAATCGCCGTGCTTAGAATAAAAAGTCAACTCAGAAAATAAGTCAACTTCCTGTTCGATGGTGGCAGGTACCCAATAGGCAGTTTCTTGAGTGATTTCACCCTTCGGGTCTATAAAACCACTTTTTCCTGTATTTGCTGAACGAATAACCCAACGCCTGTTTTCAATAGCTCTTAGTCTCGCTAAACTAAAGTGTTGCTTATATCCTGGTGAATCGCCCCACCAGCCGTCATTTGTAATAATACAAATCACTTCGGCTCCCTTGGCACACTGCGCTGCAATAAATTCTCCGTAGATGGATTCGTAGCAAATGACGGGCGCAAGAGTCCTCTCACGAGTCGCAACAACTCTAGGTTCTTTTTCAATCCCTAGTGAACCAGAAGCCCCACCATTTTGTAAGGCGAGACTTTCCAAAAATGGAAACCATGCAGCAAAGGGAATTTTTTCCACCCCTGGAACCAATTTAGATTTATGTATCAATGTTTTTTCCAAAGAATTCGATAAAAACAATGAGGTATTGTAATTCTCGACATACCCTTTACCGTTCTCTAGAGGCTTTGCAGCAGGTGAGACCTTCTCCTTAAAAAAATTTGATGTAGATGCTCCAACTAGAAATTCTGTATTTGGCCAATTTGCTTTTTCATTTTTCATCATCTTAATTACCCCAAATTCATCTATATATTCCTCCCAGATATCAGCACTAAGCATGGTTTCTGGTCCCATAACGAGGTCAATTTTCTTATCCTTGTATGGCGCAATCAACCCATAAAATTTTGCTAATTGGTCTTCGGGGGTATATTGGCGAGAGAATTTCTCGTTGTATGGATCAATGTTGGGTTGTACAGACAGTATCCGCATTTTTTTTTCTGAGCTATAGGAAGTTTGCATTAAACAGAATGAGAGTACCAATGGAACTACTAATACCATTCCGCTGGCAACCGACAATCGAAGCATTATTTTTTTATCACATTCAGATTTCCATCCCAACAGAAGTTTAAAAAATAGAGAATTAATAAGCAAAACCCATAAACTGCCACCTAATGTCCCGGTGTATTCATACCATTGAATCCACGAAGGACTGTCAGAAAATACATTTCCCATGGTCAACCAAGGCCACGAAAGTTCCCAATTGAAGTGGCAAAATTCGAAAGCCACCCAAACTATTGGAAAAAAGAATAAACTATAGGAAAAGGAAAATCTTTTTCGGAGGTAGTGATAAAGGATGAAAGCCAGACTCATCAATAACGAGTTGAAAATAAAGGCAAATACACCACCTATCATGGTTGAATTCGATACCCACCAGGTACTTCCGAGATTATAAATTAAAAAACTAAGATAGGCATGAATAAAAAGGTGAAATCCACTGTTTTTTTTTTCAGAAAGATTGTTTTCTATCAATAGAAGTGGTATCCACGCTATAAAGATTAAAGGGGTAATACTTCCGCTGTATGGAAAAGATAGCGTGAGTAGCAGTCCACTTAAAATGGATAACCCGTAACGCTGTAGTTTAGAAAATACCATCATGCGGCAAATATAGCTTAGAATTTGATTTTAATAGATTAGTTTTAGTCGACTTAACAAAGTGTTTATATAGATCTTCTTTTCTGATAAAAACTTAGGCAAAAAAAAAGCCGTTCCGAAGAACAGCTTTTTGCAATTAGATTTCTTTTAAGCTTCTGCTCCTTTTTCAAATGGAACAACAGAAACAAAAGACCGATTTTCTTTTTTCTTACGGAATTCTACTAAACCATCTGTGAGGGCAAATAGGGTATGGTCTTTACCAATACCTACATTGTTTCCTGGGTGATGTTGTGTGCCTCTCTGACGAACAATAATGTTTCCAGCTATAGCTGCTTGTCCACCAAATATTTTTACTCCCAATCTTTTGCTATGGGATTCACGACCGTTTTTTGAACTACCAACTCCTTTTTTGTGTGCCATCGTACTATGTTTTTATTCGCTATGCGAAGATTATGCTTTTATTTCTTTTATACTTATCGCCGTAAACTGTTGACGGTGACCATTACTTTTTTGATATCCCTTTCTTCTTTTCTTTTTGAAAACGATTACCTTGTCTCCTTTGACATGGTCTAGGACTTCTGCGGTGACTTTAGCACCTTCTATAGCTGGGGCGCCAAGAGATATTTTTCCACCGTTATCAACTAACAAAACACGATCAAATTCCACTTTTGAACCTGTTTCAGCTGACAACCTGTGTACAAAAACCTTTTGATCTTTTTGCACTTTAAACTGCTGCCCTGCTATCTCTACAATTGCGTACATATAGCTTATTTTATAATTTTTTGGATTGCAAAGATACGCCTTTATCTTGATTTTCCAAACAATTTATTGGCTTTTAAAACTATTTTAACGCATTATTTTTATTCCGTTGTTTTGCAAGTATACTGGGTAAATTTGCAAGGAGTATTCCCAAAAGAATGATGAACATTGAGCCTATTTGTTGCCCTGTGATGCTTTCTCCGAATTGTAAACCGATGAAAATGGAAACTATCGGCATCAAATAAGTAACACTACTCGCAAATAAAGCGGATGATAGTCTAATCGTGGTATTAAATAATATGGTAGCAACTGCAGTTCCGAATAAAGCGAGAATTACAATAGCAGTAAGGCCATCGGTAGCAAGTGGATTATTAGATATCACATTCTGGGTCTCTAATAGGAATACAATAATAAGTGATGGGACCCAAATTAATGACAAAGAAATACTAGTTACTTCCATGGAAGAATAATGTTGTAGTTTATATCGGATAATACTGAGACTTATTGCGTAACAAAGAGTAGCTAATACCACAGCTAGAATATGGGTTAAATCTCCTGACAAGGTACTTTGCTTTCCTGTTAAAACAAGTAAAACAATCCCTACGGTTCCTAGTAGAGCTCCAAAATATTGATAATTCGAAAGACGCTGTTGGAAAAAGAGTAATCCAAGTATGATGGTGAAAATAGGTGTAAAACTATTTAACATACCTGCTAATCCAGAAGTGATACTTGTTTCTGCATAAGTAAATAAAAAAGAAGGAAAAAAACTTCCACAAGTTCCCACGAGAGAAAAGTAAATCAGGTCTTTGGTTGATTTTAAGCCTTTCCAGGCTTTAATTGCCCAAGGCAAGAGTAAGGTCGAAGCAATAAGCATGCGAAGAGCACCCACTTGTGGGGCACTGAAGATCAATGCTCCGGCATCTCCATACATGCCTTGTTTCATCAAAATGAATGAGCTTCCCCAAATAATAGATAGTATTATTAAGAGTATCCAGCTTTTTAAAATGTTTGACACGATGCAAAATTACACCGAATGAAAAGTATTGACTCGAGTTAAATAAAAACTTGTTAACGGAGTATGTGTATTACTATGTTAAAAAAATTCCCACTAAGTCCCACTAATCTAAAAAAGCCCATAAAATATAAGAAAATAAAGATTTTTTATTCTCAAATATAAGCCATTACTTTGCATTAAGTTAATAGTTATTAACAATTTAAAATACAGTGGTAAAAAGTGGTAATTATTCTACTAAATTTACCCATTATTTGAGCTATGGCAGGATTAGTAGGAGAATTTGAAGTAAAACTTGACGAGAAAGGTCGGTTTCTATTTCCTTCCGGTTTACGGAAGCAGCTCCCTACTGCGTCCCAGCGAGATTTCATGTTGAATAAGGGTTTTGAAGATTGTTTGACTTTGTTTCCTCTCTCAGATTGGGAGGGAATAAGCGAAAAGCTTTCTAAAATGAACTTATTTAAGCCAAAGAACAGAATGTTCTACCGTTTATTTCACCAAGGTGCCAAACAGGTTTGCTTGGATAATGCAGGAAGGGTGTTGATTCCCGTTGCATTGATGGAAAGGGTAGGGCTTGTTGCTGAGGTTATGCTGATTGCATACAACGACAGAATTGAAGTCTGGGACAAATCCAAATACTTCGAGATGATCGAAGGAAACATGGCCGATTTCGCTGATTTAGCGGATGAAGTAATGGGTGATTTAGACAATGGAGAATAATACGGCATACCACATACCAGTGCTCTTCAACGAGTGTATCGAAGGTTTGAATATCAAGCCTAACGGCGTTTATGTCGATGTTACCTTTGGGGGTGGTGGGCATTCAAGGGCTATATTCGAAAAATTAAACGCTAAGGGAAAATTACTTGCCTTTGACCAAGACGAAGAGGCCAAGAAAAACACTTGGGAAGCACCTAATTTTACGCTAATTCCCGCCAATTTCGCATATCTAAAAAATCATTTAAAACTTCATAGAATTACAGGTGTCGACGGGATCTTGGCGGATTTAGGAGTTTCTTCCCATCAATTTGACGAACCAACAAGAGGTTTCAGTATTCGAGAAAATGCGCGATTAGACATGCGTATGAATAAACAAGCTTCCTTATCGGCGTTTGAGGTAGTTAACCAATACGAGGAATCGCAATTAGCAAGCATTTTTAGGCATTATGGCGAATTAAATGCCTCTCGGGCCATGGCCGCGACTATTACCGCAAAACGTGTAGATAGCGACATTGAAACCACCGCCCAATTAATGGAAGTATTACGTCGCTTTGCTCCGAAATTTAAGGAGCATAAATTTTATGCACAAGTATTTCAGGCTATTAGGATTGAAGTGAATCAGGAATTAGAGGTCTTAAAGGCAATGTTATCTCAAGCGGTAGATCTATTGAATCCTGGCGGAAGATTGGTGGTAATGTCTTATCACTCACTAGAAGATAGGATCGTGAAAAATTTTATGAAACGAGGGTCCTTTGATGGGAATATTGAGAAAGATTTTTTCGGGAATATGCTAAAGCCACTTCGCGAAGTTACACGTCATCCCATGGTGCCAAGTGAAGAGGAAATACAGAAAAATTCTAGATCGAGAAGCGCAAAACTACGCATAGCAGACAAAATATGACAGAGAAAGATTACATAGTATACAATCTTCCTGAAGATAAGGAGCCCTCCAAAAATACGGAAAAGGCTTCATCTTCTCAGTCACAGGCCAATGCAAAAAAGCCAAGTGTAAAAGTCAACGCATTCACTCAAATATTGAATGGAGACTTTCTCACCAAAGAGTTCTTCCTAAATAACCTCAGCTTTCTTTTCTTCCTTATGTTTTTACTCATCCTACTTATTGCTAAGGGTTATTACGGAAAGCAATTGGGCAAAGATATAGTCAAAGCACAACGAGACTTTGATCAAAGCGCCGCAGAATACGTGGAGATGAAAGCAAAATTGGAGACTGAAACCAGAAGAATTAGGCTTGTTGAAAAATTGGACTCAACAGGTCTCAAGGAAACTAAAAATGCCACAAAAGTAATACGGATAAAGTAATGAGTAAGGACAAGAATTTTCTTTATTACCGCGCATACGCCATTTACTTTGGCTTTGTAGGGCTGATGATGATTGTATTATTTAAAACAGTTGAGCTACAAGTTGAGGGCAAGTCCAATGTTTTTTCGAGTTCTGATGATAAAATACCCTATCGCACTGTCGCACGAATACCTCGAAAAGGAGAAATTCTTGATAGAAATAACACCACCTTGTTGACACACGTCACCTACTTTGACATATACATGGATCCAACTGTAGTATCTCAAAAGGCAATTGACGACGACTTAAATAAATTAGGAGAAGCCCTCAATAAATTATTTCCTAAAGAAAACAATGACTATTACGTGAACCTAATTCTAAAGGCAAGAAGTGAGGGTAACAAAAGTGTCCTGATAAAGAAAGCTGTTACGAATGAAGTTCGCCTCAAGTTAAAGGAATTTCCAATTTTTAAACTTGGTCGTTTTAAAGGAGGATTGATTGATGACATAGAACATATCAAAATAGAAAAGCCGTATAATCCCATGCTCGAAAGGACTCTTGGGGATGATCGAATGATAGGAATCTATGGGGCTTATTATGAATATTTAAAAGGTGAACAGGGAGAGGAGATAGAACAAAAATTTGCTACTGGATGGAAAAAAATTGGACAAGTAACAAAGGATGCTATAGAGGGTGCAGACGTGGTTTCTACCATAGACAAGGATATTCAAGAAGTCGCTCATTCAGAATTATATAGGCAGGTCCTAGCGTTAGAAGCAGACCATGGTTGTGTTATTGTCATGGAAGTAAAAACCGGATATATCCGTGCGATTGCCAATTTAAAAAGGAAAGCTAATGGAACTTGCTCAGATGAATTCAATTATTCCATCGCCCAAGGTGAAGTCCCGGGGTCAACCATGAAATTAGCCTCACTCATGGCAGGGCTCGAGGATGGTAAATTTAAAATCACTGATAAAGTAAATGCTGTTGGGACTTACAATTTTTCTTCTGGACATAAGCTTAAGGATTCCAATCATGGAGCGGGTTATGGTCAGATTACTATTCAGCAGGCTTTTGAGAAGTCATCCAATGTTATATCTCAAATAATTCACCAGTCTTATAAAAATGAGCCACAGAAATTTATCGAAAAATTAGAGCAATTCGGTGTCTTGGATCCCCTAGGAATTGATTTGAAAGGGGAGGCCAACCCATTATTTCCCAAACCAGGAACAGATGTTTGGAATGCGATATCGCTGCCATGGATGGCTATAGGTTACGGGGTTTTGCAAACTCCTCTTCAAACGCTGGCGCTTTACAACGCTGTGGCAAATAATGGAAAATTGCTACGCCCTTTATTTGTTCAGGAAATAAAAAGAGCAGGAAATACAGTGAAAACATTTGATCCTGTGGTCCTCCGCGAAAAAATATGCTCTGACCAAACAACGGCAATCATGCAAAAATGTCTGAAAGGTGTGATGACCGATGGTACAGGTAAAAAACTTATCAGTTCCATGTTTCAAATAGCAGGAAAAACAGGAACGGCAGAGATTCAAGGTGATAAAGGACAATATGGTGAGGATGAGTCAAACAGTAGTTATCAAGCATCTTTCGTTGGTTATTTCCCGGCAGATAAGCCAATCTATAGCTGCATTGTGGTCATTTCAAAACCTAACCCGAAAATCAGCTATTACGGTGCGGAAGCAGCAGGGACAGTTTTTGCGGAGGTGGCTAATAAAGTTTATGCCTCTTCTTTGAGCTATCATAAAGCTGTCAATGAAGGTGTAAAATCCAAAGATTTACCCAATTTCAAAATAGCCTATACCAAAGACATTTTGGCGGTGGCTCAAAAATTAGGCTTGCCTTACACAATCGCCTCTTTGGGAGAATGGCAGGGCGCTGACACAATTAAAGGTAGGGTGGTAATCTCCAATAGAATTAAACTAGACACAAAAGTACCCAATGTGATAGGGATGAACGCCAGAGATGCCATTTATGTGCTTGAAAGTAAAGGCCTTGTTGTAAAGTTAGTTGGATTTGGAAAAGTAACCGCTCAGTCGTTAGCCCCGAGTTCCACAATTACGAGAGGTCAAATAATAAGATTGGAATTGAGATGAAATTGATTCAAGACATATTAGCAGGAGTAACCTTGACAAGTTTTAGAGGGGAGATGCATACGGAAATTTCTGAGCTCACTTTTGACTCGAGAACCGCTATGGAATCTTCCTTATTTATAGCCATTAAAGGAACAAGCACTGACGGTCACGATTATATCCAAATGGCTTACGACAAAGGGTGTAGGAACTTTTTAGTTGAGGATTCGATAAGAGTAACTCAAGGTGAGGTTAATGTTTTGGAAGTTCAAGATACAGCAGTTGCTCTCGCGATAGTAGCTTGTAATTTTTACGACAACCCTTCTAAGAAACTTAAACTGATTGGTGTCACCGGCACGAACGGAAAAACCACTACCACCACCTTATTACATGAATTATTTACCAAGTTAGGAAATAGGGTAGGTTTAATTTCGACAGTGGTAAATAAAATAGCTAAGAACGAAATTCCATCCACGCATACTACCCCTGATCCGATACGTTTGAATGCTCTACTCAGTGAAATGAGTGAGGACGGCTGTGAGTATTGTTTTATGGAGGTTAGTTCTCATGCAATCCATCAGCACCGAATTGGTGGTTTGAACTTTACAGGAGCTGTTTTTACAAATATCACACACGATCACTTAGACTATCACAACACTTTTGCTGAATATCTTTCGGTGAAGAAAGCCTTTTTCGATAGACTTTCTCCCAGTGCATTTTCCCTGACAAATGTTGACGACAAAAATGGATTGGTCATGTTGCAAAATACAAAAGCGCAGAAACTGACCTATGCCTTAAAAACCCCTGCTGAATTCAAGGGTAAAATTATTGAAAATGCTTTGAGTGGTTTGATCCTACAAGTGAATAACCAGGAGGTCTATACAAAACTTGTGGGCGAATTTAATGCGTACAACCTATTGGCAGTTTACGGTGTAGCAGTGTCCTTAGGGCATGAACCACTAGAAGTACTTACCGTTTTGAGCGACTTAAATGCTGTCGACGGTCGCTTTCAATATTTTAGAAGTGAAGGTGGAATAACAATAATTGTTGATTACGCGCATACCCCTGATGCTTTGGAGAATGTTCTGAAGACCATTTCGGGTATACGAAAAGGGACAGAAAAGGTATTAACTCTTGTTGGTTGTGGCGGTGATCGCGATAAAACCAAACGACCGGTTATGGCAAGAATCGCTGCAGATATGAGTCATCAAGCGATACTTACCTCTGACAATCCTAGAACCGAAGACCCATCAGCTATTCTACATGAAATGGAAACAGGTTTGTCTGTCGATCAACAGGTTAAAACCTTGTCAGTTTTAGATAGAAAACAGGCTATTAAAACAGCAATTCTCTTGGCAAATGCAGGCGATATTATACTTATAGCAGGTAAAGGTCATGAGAAATACCAAGAAATTATGGGTGTGAAATACGGTTTTGATGACCTCGAAATAACAAAAGAAATTACTAACGAATTGAGAAAATAATGTTCTACTATCTATTTGATTATCTAGATAAACTAAATTTTCCAGGAGCTGGACTTTTTGACTTCATTTCTTTTAGAGCTGCAATGGCCTTGATAACATCCTTGATTGTTTCCATTGTTTTCGGAAAGAAAATCATATTGGCGTTGAGTAAACAACAAATTGGAGAGACGGTTCGTGACCTTGGTTTGACGGGTCAAATGGAAAAATCAGGAACACCAACAATGGGAGGTATAATCATTTTGAGTGCCATTCTTATTCCTACAATTTTATTTGCGAAGCTCCATAACATCTACGTAATAACGATGATCATTTCTACCGTTTGGTTGGGGATGATAGGTTTTCTTGACGATTATATCAAAGTTTTCAAAAAAAATAAGGAAGGACTAAAAGGTACTTTCAAGATAATTGGTCAGATTGGAGTAGGCCTAATTGTAGGGTGTATGTTGTATTTCTCTGATGAGGTCACAGTCCATAAAAGAGTTGACGCAGACTACGTCCTTCAAAATGACGAAGAATTTGTAACGCAATTGCATGTGCAAAATAGCGGGGAGAATTATAAGTGGATCAAAACGGATGACATGACAACCACTATTCCATTTATAAAAGACAACGAATTTAATTATAACTGGCTCATTGGCGACATGAATAAGTCTTATGGGTGGTTATTGTTCATCCCAATGGTGATCTTCATTGTCATTGCCGTATCCAACGGGGCAAATATGACGGATGGATTAGACGGTTTAGCAACAGGCAGCTCTGCTATTATCGGTTTGGCACTCGCTGTCCTTGCGTATGTGAGTTCTCATGCAAAATTCGCTGATTACTTAGATGTGATGTATATCCCGCAAGCCGAGGAGATGGTAGTGTTTATCGCTGCATTTGTCGGGGCTTGTATTGGATTTATGTGGTATAATTCATACCCTGCTCAAGTTTTTATGGGTGACACAGGAAGTTTAGCCATTGGCGGAATAATAGCTGTTTTTGCTATTGCGATAAGAAAAGAACTCCTAATACCAGTTTTATGCGGAGTCTTTTTGATTGAAAATTTATCTGTAGTACTTCAGGTAGGGTATTTCAAGTTTACAAAAAAACGCTTTGGTGAGGGTAGAAGGATATTTCTTATGGCTCCCTTACACCACCATTACCAGAAAAAAGGCCTTCACGAAGCCAAGATAGTATCCAGGTTTTGGATTGTAGGTGTCTTACTCGCGGTTGTGACTATTGTAACGCTAAAATTGAGATAATTACATGCTAGGCAAAGGAAAACATATAGCAATTTTGGGAGCCGGAGAAAGTGGCCTTGGTGCAGCAATTCTAGCACATAAAATGGAATGGAATGTATTTGTTTCAGATGCCGGAAAAATTAAGGAAGAGTTCAGACTTGAGTTAAAGAATTTAGGCGTGGAGTGGGAGGAAGGCAGGCACGACGAAGAGCGTATTTTGAATGCGGATCTAGTGGTGAAATCTCCGGGAATACCCAATACGATTCCTTTAATTATTGCCTTGCGAAACAGGTCAATTCCCGTTGTCTCGGAAATAGAATTTGCAGGATACTACTCAAAAGGTAAAAAGATTTGCATTACCGGTAGCAACGGAAAAACCACTACTACCATGCTCATTCATCATATTTTGAAAAAAGCAGGACTAGATGTCGCATTAGCAGGAAATGTAGGTCAAAGTTTTGCTAAGCAAGTTGCCGAGGCTGATCGCGAATGGTATGTCATAGAATTGAGCTCATTTCAACTGGACGACATGTTCGATTTTAAGGCTGAAATTGGAATTCTGACCAATATCACGCCAGATCATTTAGATAGGTATGAAAACGAAATGCAACGATATATCGATGCGAAATTTAGAATTATAAACAATCAAACCCAAGAGGATTGGTTCATTTACAACTTTGATGACCCTATTATAAAA
This sequence comes from Lishizhenia tianjinensis, assembly GCA_945902115.1. Taxonomy (GTDB): domain Bacteria; phylum Bacteroidota; class Bacteroidia; order Flavobacteriales_D; family Crocinitomicaceae; genus UBA952. The sequence continues at coordinate 21,062 of CAMDLY010000010.1, forward strand.
GCAGAAATTGCTAAAAGAAAACTTTCCATGAAAACAGCTCCATTTTCATTGAAAGAGGAAATCAAACTTGGAGGATTTGCAACTAAGGAACAACTAACAATAAATATAAAAAACCAATTTACTATGTCTATTCATGATTTAGCTTTGAAGGGTAAGCACAACACCCAAAATTCGCTGGCAGCCGGAATTGCCGCAAGAATCGTTGAAATCCGCAAGGATATCGTCCGAGAAAGTCTAGAGGACTTTGTAAATGTTGAACATCGATTGGAATTTGTCGCAAAGGTCAATGGAATAGAATTCATCAACGACTCGAAAGCAACAAATATCAACTCTACTTGGTTTGCCCTTGAAAGTATGGAAAAGCAGGTGGTATGGATAGTAGGGGGTGTCGATAAAGGCAACGACTACACCGAGTTGATAGAATTGGTGAAAGATAAGGTGAAAGCCATTATCTGTCTTGGAAAAGAGAATCAAAGAATTATTGAGGCCTTTTCTTCATCAGTAGATACAATCGTAGAGGCGTCTTCGGCTTTAGAAGCTGTAGCCTATGGTTACCGATTAGCTAATAAAGACGAGGTAGTGTTGTTATCTCCAGCTTGTGCTAGTTTTGATCTTTTTGAAAACTATGAAGACAGAGGGAACCAATTCAAACAAGCTGTTAGACTTCTCTAAAATGAGCATAGAAGAATTTCAAAAGATAGAAAACCAATTGGTAGAAGCGAGAAAAAATGGCTTGCTTCATGACCGTGACACGTGTCTTGTCGCCAAGGGTAAGGTGCTAGAAATGGATGCATTTAGTTGGCAGTATCCGTCAATTGAGGTTTTGGAAAAAACTATACTTTCTTTTCCGTTTTCTGTGCTTTGGATTGGAAACAAACAAGAGATAAATGCACTGAAGGAACGCGGATTTATAGAAAAGGATAAACTCATTACCCTAGTGTACGATACCGAAGAGGTAGGAAAAGATATTTCTTGGGCACTGGCATGTTTTGTCACCATGAAATTTAAACCTGGGATATTGCTTTTCACGAGCTCAAATAGCAATACGGAATATAATATGCGACAGTTTGAAGAATTCATTCAACTGATTCAAACTAAATGAGAGAATACCTGAAATATCTAAAAGGAGATCCTGTGATTTGGATAATAACCATTTTACTCATGGCTTTCTCTTTAGTGACAGTTTACAGTTTCGTCCCGATACTCGTTAAGATTGAAGGTGGTTCTCCCCTTCAGTATTTAGGAAAACATTTATTATATGTAATTATCGCTTTTTCTGCGATGTTTTTTATTCACAGGGCTGACGCCAAGTATATCGGACAATTAGCTAAGTTCAGTTATTATTTGGCCATTTTAATTTTACTTTTTACCATGTTCTTTGGAACTCAAGTCAATGACGCTGGCCGGTGGATTAAAATTCCATTCATTGGTCTTACATTTCAATCATCTGATTTTGCCAAATTAGCGCTCATCGTATACCTATCTCGCCTTTTAGTAAAGAAGAAAGATAAGTTCAACGATTGGAAAGAAGGTATTTTCCCAGTTCTATTGCCCATTATTGTTATTTGTTTTTTGATTTTAAAAGATAACTTTTCTACTGCTGCCATGCTATTCATGTTGTCTTTTACAATGTTGTTCATTGGTCGTGTCCCCATTCTTAAGTTGTTTACCATGATGGGGGTCGGGGTTGCCTTAGTGGTATTGGTTATCTCAATTCATAAAGCCACTCCTCAATTAAATATATTGCCTAGATACGATACCTGGGTGAGTCGATACAATTCTAAAATGGATGAAACATCCGTGGATCTTATAAAAAATGCTCAGGCAAACAATGCTAAACTCGCTATTCATAATGGTTCTTTCTTGGGCCAAGGTGTTGGAGACGGTAAACTAAAAGAATTTTTACCAGAAGCATATGCAGACTTTTACTATTCATCTTTTGTAGAGGAATTTGGCCTAGTCTCTGCGGTATTTTTAATCTTGATGTACATGATTTTATTACTTAGGATTATACGTATCGCGCTGAAAACCGATGATCTTTTTCAGACATACGTATGCATGGGTATAGGCATTCATCTGCTCATACAAGCCAGTATAAATATGTTAGTGTGTACAGGTGTATTTCCTGTTACAGGACAGAATATGCCTTTTTTAGCCATGGGTGGATCAGCATTAATAATGGCCTGTGTTTCAATCGGTATTGTGCAATCATTTGCATACCAATTACAAAAAAGAAAAATAAGCGGCAGTGAAACAAACTTTCAATCATCTAGCGAATCATGATGGATAGGGTTATCATATCGGGAGGTGGAACAGGTGGACATATATTTCCAGCTGTTGCCATTGCAGATGAGTTGAAGAAAAGAAACCCTGAAATACAGATATTATTTGTAGGCGCTGAAGGTAGAATGGAGATGGAAAAAGTGCCACAAGCCGGTTACGCCATTCAAGGATTACCAATTGTTGGCTTACAAAGGAAATTGACACTTTCGAATTTTTTACTTCCATTTAAGCTGTTAAAAAGCCTCATTAAGGCAAGAAGTATAATAAAAAAGTTTAGTCCAAAATTGGTTATTGGTGTTGGGGGGTATGCAAGTGGACCAACATTGAAAATGGCGAACTTACTTGGGATTCCTACATTAATTCAAGAACAAAATTCATTTGCTGGAAAAACCAATAAATTACTGGCAAAAAAAGCAAGTAGGGTATGTGTGGCTTACGAAGGCATGCAGTCTTTTTTTTCAGAAACTAAAATAGTGCTCACGGGAAATCCTGTTCGAAAGGAAATAGTAAATTCTGAGGTGTCAAAAGAAGAAGCGTATTCCTTTTTTAACATCAGTCCCGCGAAGAAAACATTATTGGTAATTGGGGGTTCCCTTGGCGCAAGATCCATCAATAATGCACTGATGCAAGAACTTAATAAGTGGAAATCTTTAGAGGATTCAGTTCAAGTGTTATGGCAATGCGGGAAGTTGTATTTCCCAGAATTAAAAAATAAAATTTCCGAAAGTGAGGCTAAAAATATTCACTTAATGGAATTTATTCAGCGCATGGATTTAGCCTATGCAGCCTCAGATTTAGTCGTATCTCGAGCGGGAGCTCTTTCAGTTTCTGAATTGTGCTTGTTAGGTAAAGCGGCAATTTTAGTCCCTTCACCAAATGTGGCTGAGGATCATCAAACAAAAAATGCCATGGCTCTTGTTGTAAAGGATGCCGCGATAATAATGAGAGACGCTGAGCTAGAGAATAATTTATTTAACCGTGTTGCTCACTTACTTGATGATAAAGAGGCCTTAGATAATTTGTCAAAAAACAGTATGTTATTATCAAAACCTCTTGCAACAGAGTCGATTGTGGACGAATGCGAAAAAATTATGAAGCAATGAATAGGATCAGTTTAGATAAGTTTAAAGCGATCTATTTCATTGGTATCGGTGGTATTGGAATGTCGGCATTGGCGCGTTATTTCTTAAGTCTAGGGAAAGAAGTAGGCGGATATGATAGAACACCGAGTGAGTTAACTAGTCAATTAATTGCAGAAGGTATTTGGGTGCATTTCCAAGATGATATTGATGAGTTGCCAAATTGTTTCTTAGATAAAGAAATGACGCTGGTTATTCACACACCGGCTATTCCAAAGACACTTTCAGAACTAGTATTTTTTCAAAAGGGAAATTTTATTCTTTTAAAAAGAGCAGAGGTTTTGGGATTGATTACCCATTCTTCAAAAGGGCTATGTGTAGCGGGGACGCATGGAAAAACAACAACTAGCTCTATGTTGGCGCATATTCTCAATGAAAGCTCTTGGAAATGTAATGCTTTTCTTGGAGGCATTGCGACGAACTTTAATTCAAATATTGTATTGTCCAACTCAAGTGATTGGACGGTTATTGAGGCTGATGAATTTGATCGATCATTTCTTCAACTTACCCCGCATAGCTCCATAATAACTGCGGTCGATCCAGATCATTTAGATATCTACGGCAGTAAGGATCAATTTGTTGAGGGGTTCAGGCAATATGCTATGAAATCGGATATGACAGGATTTTCCGTACAAAAAGAAGGCCTCGATTTACCAAGCCTATCCAAGGTTATTACTTACGCCTTAAATTCCGAAACGGCTGATTACCGTATGATGAATCTTCGTTGGTATGAAGGTTATTTGTACGGGGATGTTTTTGGAAAGAATTGCACTTTATTAAATATTAAACTGGGATTTCCGGGAACACATAATGCGGAGAATGCTTTAGCCTGTATTGCCCTTTTAACGGAGCTTGGAATGGAAGAATCAGAAATTCGTGAGGGATTAGCAACTTTCTTAGGCGTGAAAAGAAGATTTGAATACCACATTCGAACACAAGATTTGGTATTTCTTGACGATTATGCTCATCATCCTATCGAAATAAAAAGTTTAATTGCTTCGCTTAGAATGCTCTATCCGAAAAAAACAATAATTGGAGTCTTTCAACCTCATCTTTTCTCAAGAACAAGAGATTTTGTAGAGGGCTTTGCTAGTGAATTATCTGGGCTTGATGAACTGATTCTGATGCCAATTTACCCGGCACGCGAAGAACCGATTCATGGCATAACTAGTGATTGGTTGATGCAACAGGTAAAGCTCACAAAAAAATCTTTGAAATCGCCTTCACAGGTAATACAATATTTTAAAAACCTGAAAAAAGGGGTGGTGGTAACTATTGGTGCGGGGGATATTGATCGTATTGTGTTGCCTTTGAAAGAAATATTAGAAACTAATATAACAGAATGAAGTTTTGGCTCAAAATAGTAGGTTGGATACTCCTGATTATGGGTGTAGGGGTTATTTTCTATTTCGCAAATGTGTTAGATGATAACAAGATAATACAAGCACCGCGTGTAGCTATTCATTATGAAGGAGAAAATGCTATGCTTATTGAAAAAGAATTAATTGATCGACTAAAACAAGCTAACTTATTATTCAGTGGGCAACGTGTTGACGAACTTAATGTTGAAGCCATCGAAAAAGTATTAACTGAAATGCCTGAAATCAAAAGTGCTCATGTTTTTAGAGATATTGGAAGTTCATGGAATATCGAGGTTGTTTTAAGACGTCCAATAGCTAGGGTATTTAATAGATATGGGCAATCTTTCTATATAGATTCAGAAGGCTATTTAATGAATATTTCTGCCACGCATGTTGCAAGAACTTTGATTTTTACGGGTAATATTTTGGATAAATTTCAACGAGGCAGAATTAGTGAGATTATTAACAACGATTCCTTGAAAAGTATTAAAAAATTAGATGATATCTATAGTATTTCAAATTATGTTTGTAAAGATCCATTATTGTATCATTTGATTGCCCAAGTGCAAGTTGACACGCAAGGAAATTATCTTATGATACCTATACTGGGAGAGACATTGATAAATTTTGGTAAGGTGGAATCCGACAAAAAAGTTGCAGATAAGTTTGAAAGATTAAAAGTCTTTTATCAGCAAGGACTGCCATACGAAGGATGGAATAGATATGCTGAAATTAATTTAAGTTATGATGGACAAATCGTTTGTAGAAAAAGAAATTAATAACCAGCCAGCTAGAAAAAGTCAGGTAGTTATTGGGCTAGATATTGGCACAACCAAGATAGCTTGTTTTGTGGGTCGGAAAAACGAACACAATAAAATAGAAATAATTTCAATGGGAAAGAGTGAGTCTCTCGGTGTAATGAGAGGTGTTGTCTCTAATATCGAAAGAACTATTCAGTCTATCACTGCTGCGGTTCAGGAGGCTCAAAAGTGTAAAGAAGGAAATTTAATTATTAAAAACGTGTATGTCGGAATCGCAGGCCAGCATATTAAAAGTTTACAACACAGAGGTATATACACACGAAGAGCAAAAGACGGAGAAATTTCACAGCGAGATATTGACGACTTTATTGACGATATGTATCAGATGGTTATGAATCCTGGCGAAGAAATCATTGATATAATCCCCCAGGAATATATTGTAGACAATGAGCCTGAAATAAAGTATCCTATTGGAATGGCTGGTACTCGGTTAGAGGCGAATTTTCATATTATAACGGGTCAAGTTAGCAATGTCCTCAATATTAGAAAATGTATAGACCGTTCCAACCTCAATACAAAAGGAATTATTCTCGAACCGATAGCATCCGCAGAGGCTGTGTTGAGTGAAGAAGAAAAAGAGGCAGGAGTTGTATTAGTCGACATAGGTGGAGGTACAACGGATGTAGCTATCTTTCAAGAAGGTCTTATTCGGCATACAGCAGTTATTCCTTTCGGCGGTAACGTTATCACACAAGACATAAAAGAAGGTTGTACTATTTTGCAACGACATGCGGAAGCGTTGAAAGTTCGCTTTGGAAGTGCACTAGCTTCCGAAAGTAAAGACAATGAGGTGGTATGTATTCCAGGTATTCAAAAAAGAGATCCCAAAGAAATTACCATTAAAAATTTGGCAAGTATCATTCAAGCAAGAATGGAGGAAATCATTGAATTAATAAATTATGAAATTCGAAATTCAGGATACGGTAAAAAATTGATTGGTGGAATTGTAGTTACAGGTGGAGGTTCTCAGTTGAAGCATGTTAAACAGCTGTTTGAATATATGACTGGCATGGACACAAGAATAGGATATCCTAACGAACATCTGGCCAATACAAACGATATTAAAAATTTATCAAGTCCTATGTATGCAACCGGTGTTGGATTGGTACTGAAAGGATTCGAGGAATTAGAGAAGAAATATAAAAATGAAGCCCCAGCCGAAGAGGAAGTTACTAAAGCTGAGGTAGCAAACCACTCGGAAAAAGAAAGAAGGGGAAGCTTTTTTGATAAAATATTGCCTAAAGTGAAAGGCTTTTTTGAGGATAACGAGAATTAATAAATAAAACTAACTATATGTCATTAGAATTTGATTTACCGAAAGGAAATAACTCCATTATCAAAGTGATAGGTGTTGGAGGTGGTGGTAGCAACGCAGTCAACCATATGTACAACCAAGGGATTGTAGGTGTTGATTTTATCGTTTGTAATACCGATCGTCAAGCACTTGACATTTCTCCTGTTCCATTTAAAATTCAGTTAGGACCAACATTGACTGAAGGCCGTGGTGCTGGGATGATTCCAGAAATTGGGATGAATGCCGCAATGGAGAATATTGAGGAGATAAGAGAATTACTATCTGGGAACACAAAAATGGTGTTCGTTACTGCAGGTATGGGTGGCGGAACCGGAACTGGCGCAGCTCCTGTGATTGCACAAGTAGCAAAAGATCTAGGAATCCTTACTGTCGGTATAGTTACTGTTCCCTTCAATTTCGAAGGAAGAAAACGTAGACAACAAGCGGAAGATGGTTTAAATAAGATGAGGGAGAATGTTGATACTCTATTGATCATAAATAATGAACGTTTACGAGATTTTGGAAAAGACATGTCTCTTTCTCAGGCGTTTGGTCATGCGGATAATATCTTGACCGTAGCAGCAAAGGGAATTGCAGAGGTTATTTCAGTCACAGGTATCATTAACGTAGATTTTAACGATGTGAATACCGTTTTGCGTAAATCTGGAAGAGCTATTATGGGCAGTGCCATAGGAGAAGGAGAAAATCGGGCCATTGACGCTGTTCAAAATGCTTTGGTTTCCCCATTGTTAAATGATAACGATATCAACGGTGCTAAGTATGTTTTATTAAACATAACATACGGAGATCGTGAAGTTATGATGGACGAAATCACGGAAATTACGGATTATATTCAAGAGGCTGCTGGTGCAACAGCAGATGTAATTTGGGGACATGGTTTTGATGCAACTTTAGGAGATAAATTAAGTATTACCCTAATTGCGACAAGTTTTTCATCTGAACCCTTAACCGGTTTTGAAAAGTCTCCCGAAAGAAAGGTTGTCTCCCTCGAAGAGGATACAAGAAAAGAATTAACCTCGCCACTAAATTCGCCAGTATACAATAGCGAGGAGGAGAAAAAAAATATTTCCGTTGAGCCAACTGTAACTGAACAATTACAACAAGAGCCTTTTTTAAAGTCTGAATTATCTGAAGAATTGGATAATTCGTCTAGTGTTGAAAATGTAAGTACGGACCCTGTAGACGCAACTGATCAAGGAATGTATCAGGTTATTTCTGTTGATAATTCTCAAGGAGTTTTAGCAGATAATAATGAAGAGACACTTGCCTCTAGTGAGGAAAAAGTATCCTATGATCTTTTTGGTTCATCAGAAGAAAATGATGAATCGCCAAAGGTAACCCCTGTTTACAATGAAAGTCTCATTAACGAAACGGAGGAAACAGAATGGGCTGATAATTTAGTTCAAGAAGACCAGGAAGTGACGAACATTCAAACAAATGCGACTGAAGGGTTTACTTGGGAGTTGTCAGGAGAGGTAGAAGAAGAAAACAGTGTGCAAGCAGAATCACCAGCAGAGGATGTTATTGTACGTCACATGTTGGATGAAGAGTTCGTGAACGAAACCACGACCTTATCGGATGAGGTTAAAAAGCCAATTTCAGCAGAAGATTTAAATAAAAGAAATCAGGAACGAGTAACGAGAATCCAAGAATTTACGGCAAAACTAAAAAAAGCTGATGGAATAAATGAATTTGAGAAGGAACCTGCCTTTGTGAGAAGAAATATAAATTTAAATACCTCAACGCCGAGTAGTGAAGATAATTTTTCTCGATTTGGTTTAGCTGACGATGGAAGCGGACAATTTTCATTGAGAAATAATAATTTTTTACACGATAACGTAGATTAAAATGAGTTTTTCAGTAAGAATAAATGACGCCATAAAACAAGCGATGTTGGCAAAAGAGAAAGAACGTTTGGCAGCATTAAGGGATATTAAGTCTAAATTATTACTAGAGGCCACCTCGGGAGGGAGTGGAGAGGTAAGTGAAGAGGCAGCGCTAAAGATTTGCATGAAATTACACAAACAGCGAATGGAGACATATGAATTGTATGTTGCGCAAGGAAGAGAGGATTTGGCATCTGACGAATTGTTTGAAGCGAAAGTGATTGAAGAGTACCTGCCAAAAATGTTAAGTCAAGAGGAAATTAGTAAAGAGGTGAGTCTTGCCATTCAAGAAACAGGTGCTGAGGGACCACAACATATGGGTAAAGTTATGGGAGTATTGACTTCGAGACTTGCAGGAAAGGCAGATGGAAAAGTCATATCCCAGTTAGTCAAGGAGGCGTTAAGCAAATAAACAAACAACAAATACATATAAGAACGCACCGAAAGGTGCGTTTTTTTTATCTTTGAATTATGAATTTGAACCAATTGAAAGATGAAATGGTCCAAGTGATAAAATCATATCATTTGAAAGGATGGTCTCCTGCAACTTCCACAAATTATTCATTCAAGGATGAAGACGGTCAAATTTGGGTATCTCGTTCTGGAATTGATAAGTCTCAAATGACAACCGAGGACTTTATGAGTGTCAACACAGATGGAGAAGCATCTCCAGAATATACCGGTGTTAAACCCTCAGCTGAAACTGTTATACATTGTGTAATTTACGAATTATTTCCTGATGTCAGGTTTATACTGCATAGTCATGGAGTATTTCCTGTAATGCTTTCTTCAATATTAACCAATGAGCTCATCGTTCAGGGATACGAAATCCAAAAGGGTTTCGAAGGTGTAGATACGCATGAAGTTAAATGTATAATTCCTATTTTGCAGAATAACCAAGAAATGAGTTATTTTAAACAGGAATTGGCATATAAAAAAACACAATTAAATCACGGGTGTTTTATTATTAAAAGGCATGGCACCTATGCTTGGGGAAGTTCGTTAGCCGAGGCAAAAAGACATTTAGAAACTTTAGATTACATTTGTCAATGTGAATTTTTAACTAATAATTAATGGCAGTATTATCAATACCAGAAATGAATTTTCAAACAAATGATGTAACGAGTATACGTGCGTTTTTCGTTGAGAGAAATATATTTTTTGACCAATGGTCCTGTGACGTAGAATTTCAAAATTCTGCAACACAAGAAGAAATTCTATCTGCCTATAACAAAGAATTAGTACCCTTTATGAAGCATGGGGGTTATCAAACAGCAGATGTAATATCAATTAATTCGGACACAGAAAATTACGTGGCTATAAGGGCTAAATTTATAGCTGAACATATTCATACAGAGGATGAAATTCGCTTCTTTGTGGATGGAAAGGGTCTTTTCTGGTTTCACTTAGACAATCAACCTATTTTCAATTTACTCTGTGAAAAAGGAGATTTAATTTCTGTTCCTGCAGGAACCAAGCACTGGTTTGACGCAGGTCAAGAAAATCCATTTGTGAAGGCAATAAGAATTTTTATTGATATGAGTGGTTGGGTACCTCATTACACGGAGTCCACTATAGAGGAATCATTCCTTGATTTCAAAATGCCGTAATGGGTTACAAATGCCGATTTTTACTTTCGGATATTGAGGGAACGACGTCCTCCATATCGTTTGTAAATGATGAATTGTTTCCCTATTTCAGAAAGAACATCGATCAAGTTACTCTTTTTGCTCATTTACCTCAGGTGAAAAACGCTTTTAATGAAATTATAGCGATAAGCCAACGGGAAGATGGGACTATATTAACAACGAGTGAGGAGGTTAAACAGAAACTTTTACAATGGAGTTTAGCAGATAAAAAATACACGCCCCTTAAAATGCTTCAAGGCCTGATTTGGGAAAAAGGGTATAAATTGGGAGAGCTCAAGGGACACATGTACGATGATGTGGCACCGAGCTTCGAAAAGTGGAAGCTTAATGGCATCGATTTAGGTATTTATTCGTCGGGATCTGTTGCTGCTCAAGAGTTAATATTTAAATACGCTTCTTGCGGAGATATGACAAAATGGATTTCTCATTATTTTGATACAAGAATAGGCGGAAAAAGAGAATCTAGATCATATGAGCAAATTGTAAATGTCCTCGGGATAAATCCAGATGAAATAGTATTCCTCTCAGATATTGAAGAAGAACTTAGTGCAGCAAATCAGGCGGGATTGAAGATTATACATCTCCTTAGGAACGATAATGATAAAAGTTCCTCAAGTTACTTTGCAAGAGATTTCTTGGAAGTGGATAAACTCTTACATCAGATCTAATGAAACCATTTCATTCTCCATTTGATTCTCCCAATGCCATTAATTATATCAGTGACGTCTTAAGTAGTGGAAATACCGCAGGTGGGGGGAAATATTATAATTTTTTAGCACAATACTTCTTCAAAAAATTTAGCCGAAGTTCATATTTCACAACGAGTTGTACATCCGCAATGGAACTTCTTGCTTTGACAATGAATATACAAAAGGGAGATGAAGTAATTCTCCCAACATATACATTCCCAAGTACTGCAAATGCTTTTGCGCTTCGTGGTGCGAAATTGGTATTTGTCGATAGTCAGATAGATCATCCGAATATAGATTTGAATAAACTAAAGGACTGTATTACCCCAAAAACAAGGCTTATCATACCTATGTATTATGGGGGAGTATCGTTAGATTGGGATGTGTTGAATGATATAAGATCAACTTTCGGGGTGCCAATTTTAGAGGAGGCTGCTCATGCATTTGGTGCATTGCATGTCAAAGATAATTCGAGTATTCCTCTCGGAAAACTGGGAGATTATGCAGTTTTTTCCTTCCATGAAACTAAAAATATTAGTTGTGGCGAAGGAGGTTTACTGCTAGTTAGCGATGAAAAGTATGAAGATTCAATGTCGGTTTCTTTTGAAAAAGGAACCAATAAACGAGAATATCTTGAGAAAAATTTAGATTTTTACGAATGGAGGTCTTTGGGTTCATCTTTCGTGGGGTCAGAACTAAACGCTGCGTATCTTTTAGCTCAATTGGAACAATATGAGGCAGAATTAATTAAAAGATTGGAAAGGTGGCGTGAATTATATGTGGGTCTCTCAGAAATTTCAACTGATAGATGGAGTTTACCTATTATCCCTGAATTTGCTCAACACAATGCACATATATTTTATTTACGTTTTTCACAAATGGATGATCGTATATCCTTTGAAAAATGGATGTTACAAAATGAAATTCCTGTTTCAGGGCATTACAGGTGTTTGCATAGCAGTTATTTTGGTAGTTTAACAAAGCAAAAAGGTTCCTTTGAAAATGCCATTAGTTTTCAAGATGGATTATGCAGAATTACCATGAATAGTGAAATTGATACTTCCCTAATTATAGATGTTATCAATGAATACAATAAACTGTAAATATGGATTTTCGCTAATTGGGAATTACAAATACGTTTAGCCAAAGACGCTCTATTTTCCTCCGTGTATTGGTAGTCAACGTAATGAGTCTTTTTTGATAAAAGAATTTCTCCCGAGTATTGAAATACACTTCAATCTTTTTTGTTTCACCGGGTAAAATAGGATTACTAGGCAGTTGCACATCAGTGCATGAACACTCAGTATCAGAGGCATATATGATTAACGGTGCCTTTCCCTTATTGGTGACTAAATAGGTGTAATGAAGTACAACACCTTCATTTGTTTTTGGGAATTTTGCCGTTCTGTATGGAACAGAAAAAACCGCCGATTGCGAAAAAACAACGGCGGTTAATAGTAAGAAAGTTATCGAAAGAGATATCTTCAAGCTGTTTAATTATTTGTTGGGGCGCCTGAATTATTTACAGGTGTACCATTTTCAGGAGCAGGACCAACCTCGCCTTTTATCCTTAAAACTGAAATACCACCTTCAACATTCACAGCATTTGAATTAATGGTTACGCTTTTGTTGATGGGACCTGGTCTGTTAGTATCATATTTTACACTAATAGAACCTTTAGCTCCTGGAGCAACTGGCTCTTTTGAGTATTCTGGAACAGTACATCCGCATGAACCTTTGGCACCAGAAATAATAAGCGGTTGATCTCCCGTATTTTTAAATTCGAAAGTACAATAAGGTTCACCTCCATACTTGATATTTCCATAGTCGTGTGTTTCCTTGCTAAACTCAATTTTTGCTCCGCCTTGAACAGCTGTGTTTTGCGCATTAGCAGACATCGCAGCAACCACTAAGAATGCGAAAGAGAATAATAATTTTTTCATGATATTTATTTTAACTGTTATTTACCTAACAAAAATAAGACCTAAATTGAAACAGTCGTATTTTTTAACACTTCGTTAACAAGAACTATTTTTCGCGATTTAACCATCCTTTTCGAATAAAGTATAATAATAAGCTTATTGAAAGAATGGCCATTACTACAAGTACATTGAAGTAACCCTTCGGGTTGTCTAGTTCAGGCATATATTTAAAATTCATACCATAGATCCCGACGATAAAAGTTAGTGGAATAAAAATAGAAGAAATGACAGTTAAAAACTTCATTATTTGATTCATGCGTTGACCTTGGGCGGCATAATATAAATTAGCCAACCCTTCTAAAATTTGCTTATTTGCATCTATTTCTTCTAAGATGGTATTGCAAGATTTTTGGAGATTATTAAAATACCGAGTATTATCCTTTTGTATAAAAATACTGTCTGATGAGAGAAGTTCACTGCAAATTTCACGCATTGGTAGTACTATTTTTCGCAAGATGATTAGTTTTCTTTTTTCGTTTTCTAAATCTCTGAAAAGTTGTTTGCTTTGATATTTTAAAATTTTCTCATCTATTTCCTCGATATTTTTTATTGTATCGGATAGTACTTCAAAATAATTATCGATAACAGATTCCAACATTCTATGCATCAGAAAATCTGCACCTTTAGATCTTATTTTCCCCCTTGAATTTTCAATTCTGTCACGAACTTCACTGAAATGACACGAAGATTTATCTTGGTATGAGATGAGGTAATTACTTCCTAGAATAAAACTTATCTGGTCCTTATTAAGGGTGTTATCTTGGTTGTCATTTGGTAACAACGAACTTACTGTAAAATAAATAAATGAGGGGTATTCTTCAATTTTTGGCCTCCGAACTGGCAAGTGTAAAGCTTCAATAATCAATTTGTCTATTCCCAATTTCTTGGCCAGGTCACCAATGTTTTCTTTTTCATCGAGACCATGATAATTTAACCAGTATACATGGTCATTATCCAAGTCGTTCGTCGAGAAGTTCTCTGCAAAATAGGAACTTGACTCTTTCTGAATGAAAAAAAACGATTGGTTATATTTATATAATTGACAACTACTCATATTCAGCTTTTCTATCGGTTTTCCCGAAAGCACAACTATCACAGGCAGTTTGTTTTTTAATGAATCTAGTGTAATACTGATAAATCAAATAGGCAACAGCAACTATAATTATAAAGGCTACTAAAATTTGTTGAATCATAATCCCAGTTCTTTTTCCCAATATTCATTCAATAATACAACTAATTTTCTTGACATATTGTTATAAAACTTTTTAGTTCGATATCCCCCAATCCAATTAATACCTCGGATGGCATTTGTTATAAATATTTCATCAGCTGCGAGTAGATTTTGTGGCAAAATTGCACATTCATAAACCTTTATTCCATGTGCCAATGCCAAATTTATTATCTGCATTCTCATTGTCCCGGCCAAGCAGCCCTCGTCTAACCCCGGAGTATATAAAACGCCGTTACTAACAACAAAAATATTACAGGATGAAGTTTCGAGGATATTTCCTCTGTCATTAGCAAGAAAAAGATCATCTAGTCCTTTTTCTTGAGCAGAAATTGCGGCCATGACATAGGGTAAACCGGCTTTTGTCTTGTAATTCGATAAGAAGTTTTTCTGAAGTTTTATATCTTGGTAAATATCTATTTCTAGGCCTTTGGCATTCAATTCAAAATGATTTATGTCATAAGGATATACCTCTATATAATAATTACATTCATTAGAATCAGGAAGATAAGCTCCGCCAGTCACACGGTCTAAAGAAAGGCGACATCTGCCACCTTGCTTAATACTGGAGCGGTATAAAAGTTCTTTTATTTTTTCCTCAAAAAAGGCAGTGTTAAAGTTATTAGGAACACGCAGTTTTATGGCTTTGGCTCCCTCTAAAAGTCTTTTAGTATGATTTTCCATGTTTAATGGAGAACCTTCAATAACTCTTATACTTTCAAAGACACCATCACCATATAAATACGCCCTATTTCCTGGTTGGATAGTTGGCGCATCTCCCGTTAAAACGGTACCATTGTTGTTGACATAGAAAATAGCCATTAAAAAAGAATTTGTAAGAAGGTTAACAACTTATTTGGGTCTAACAAAGTTACATAAAGAATACCAAAAATAGCACCACCTATATGAGCTTCATGTGCTACGCCCGTATTGCCTCGCTTCATTGCGAAGTATTCAATTAACAAATATACAGGCCCAAATACAAAAGCTGGTATTAGGAACGGGAATAAAAAATAAACCGAGTTTCATGGTTGGATGCCAAAAGATTGCCGCAAAAATAACTGCAGAAACAGCCCCCGAGGCACCTAGGCTTTGATAATACATATTATCCTGGTGTTTAAGATATAAGAAACCAGTGGCAAAAATTCCACCAAATAGATACAAAATAGCAATATGCATGGCTCCATCTACGATCCCAAATTCATAACTCCATTGGTATTCTAAAAAAGAACCAAGAAAATATACCGATAACATATTGAAGGCTAAATGTTGGAAATCTGCATGAACAAATATGTGGCTAACTAACCTTAAAAGTTCATTATTTCTTTTCATTCTGTAGGGAAAAAAAGTCAACTTGGATTTCCAACTCTCAGAATTGAAGCAAATTACAGAAATAACTGAGGTCACTAACATGATTATTAAAATAATACCTAATCCTTTACTGATAGTGATCATATTTTACTAAATTAACTAATTATTTAAATATTGTGTTTAGAATTATTGTTTTAGTTTCTCTCATTTTCTCTATCTCTTCTTGTGGCGAAGGGCATGATTTGGTAATTAAAAAAATTGATAAATCATTTTTAGAAGATAATAACATATCAAATAAAGACAAGCTTTTAAAAGTTTTAGAAAAAGACTACCTAAATTTTTTAGGTTTTAATAAACAGCAACAAGATGCCGTAATAAGTTTCTACTCGGCCAATGGAAATAATTTCAAACAATTCGATAAAGGTAAGTTATCTAGTTTCGGCAAACTTTCTGTCGATTGCTTAGAAAAACCCTTACAATTTGGAGTCCCTGAAAGTCGTCTTATTTCGATGAATAAGAATGGACATTGGATTGAAAAAGAGGTTATTATGACCTGTAATCTATTGTCTATAGGTGGTTTAATTAAAAATGGAATCGTCGATTTTAAACTTAAATCTAAAAAGTCTACGACAACGTTAGACGGTAGAGAATTTCACAGACAACTTAAACAACTTGATACGATCAGTCTTGCTAATTTGATTATTAAACAAGGGCCGAGCGACACAAATTACATGTTTATAGCAACACATCTTTTTGAGTTTTGTAAGCGTTTTCCTATTGATACAGGCACTTTTTCATTAAAGTCAAAAAAGGAGGATACGTTAAACTTTGAAAAGAATATTAGGGAATGTTTGGAGAAAAAAGGTTTCTTAAAGAAAAAGTCTTCTGACGAAGATTTAAATATGGCTATTAGGACTTTTAAAAAGTATTGTGGCTATACAATTGATTCTAAAATTGATGAGGCAACGCTCACCGCCATGAATGAAAGTACTTATAACAAGGTGCTACGAACTGCACTTGCCATGGATAAGTTGCGTCAACAGATAAAAAAAGAAAATAAACATATTCGCATCAATTTACCATCATTTGAATTACTTTTCTACTCGGACGATACGTTAAGAAGCACCCATAGAATAATAATAGGTAAAACAGTTAATCCCACACCTGAATTGTCGGCTAGAATCAATAGTATTGTCTGTTACCCATATTGGAAAGTTCCTCAATCAATTGCAGATAAAGAGATTTTACCGGCAGTAAAAGCCAATGTTGGCTATCTCTCCAAAAACCAGTATCGAATCTTTAGAGATAAAAAGGAAGTAGAACCAAGCACTGTAGCCTGGAGGCGCTATTCCACTCATTTTCCCTATACGATAATTCAAGATCCCGGACCAAAAAATAGTCTGGGTATAATCAAACTAGAGTTTTATAATTCCTATAATGTTTATGTTCACGACACGCCATCGAAGTCCTTATTTAGAAGAAGTTTTAGGAGCTTCTCTCATGGATGTATGCGCTGTGAAAATCCGGTAGAGTTGGCGAAAATAATATTAGACTTTGATTCAATAAGTCCCAGAAATCGAAATGTTTATGTACGGGATTCGATAGACAGTGTCTTATACCGAGCTAAAAACTTCAAAATCCCATTGAAGCGAAATATACCAATCTATATCGAATATTTAACCGTTAGTGCAACCCGAGAACACTTATTTTTTCACATAGATTTGTATAAGAGGGACGATGAATACATTAAGATTATGATTGGCGCTTAAAAAGATTGAGTAAATTTGTTTCATGACAATTGTTTCACCTTCTGTACTTTCTTGTGATTTTGCCAATATACAACGGGATATTGAGATGCTTAATTTGTCAAGTGCAGAATGGATTCACATAGATGTAATGGATGGAGTTTTTGTTCCTAACATTTCTTTCGGTTTTCCTGTTTTAGCTGCTATAAGAAGGCATACACAAAAAGTATTAGACGTGCACCTAATGATAGCTAATCCAGATGCTTATTTGTCGGATTTTGCGTCAGCGGGGGCGAACGTGCTCACCGTTCATGTTGAGTCATGCACACATCTTCATAGAACAATTTCAGAAATTAAACGCCTTGGAATGAAAGCGGGTGTTGCATTGAATCCGCACACACCGGTGTCAGTACTCGAAGAAATTATTGTGGATTTAGATTTGGTGTTGATTATGTCAGTAAACCCGGGATTTGGAGGGCAAAAATTTATTCCTTCAGCAGTGGAAAAAGTTGCTAAACTGACAGCCTTAATAGAAGAAAAAAAATCGAAGGCCTTGATTGAAGTCGATGGTGGAGTCAATCTTGAAAACGGAAAACCATTAGTTGAAGCGGGCGCAAATGTCCTAGTAGCGGGCAGTTTTGTTTTTGGATCATCTTCTCCCACTGATACCATTGCGTCTTTGGTTAACTTGTAGTAACTTTTTTTTGCAAAAAGCGTTAGTTTAATCATGAAAATCATTCTTATTTTATCTTTAGTTTTTGTCACTGTAGGATATTCTGCTCAAGAATTATTGGAAAAAGAGCGCGAACTCAATAAATCACTTATCTCATTAAGAGGTGCGTCGACTGATGAAGAGATGAATGAGCTCAACATTAAGTTCAAAGCAAAAATGTTGAATTTCTTAAAGAATGATGGTGCTATGAAATATAAATTCGTAGAATGTAAAACCATCGCTGTTTTAGATAGTCCTGATGATTTAGTAAGGGTTATAACGTGGAATGTAGAGTACACAGACTTCACTTATGCTTTCGACGGTATTGTAATGTTTTATGATGACCGTAAAGAAAAAGTCAAAATATTTGAGCTTAACGATGTCCTTGATCCATATTCAGAAAGGCCAACTGGCGTAATTGATGCCAAAAACTGGTATGGGGCATTGTATTATCAATTGATACCTTTCGAAAGAAATGGGAAAATGGAATATATTCTTTTGGGATGGGATGGAGGAACACCGGGTAATAATTACAAAGTGATCGATGTCCTAACGGTTTCATCAAGTGGTGTTAAATTCGGCAGCCCAATTTTTAAGGAGAAAAAACAAATTCATAAAAGATTGATTTTTGAGTTTTCTGAACAGGCAAAAATGACTTTAACTTTTGAGAAAAAGTATAATCGAATTGTTATGGATCACCTGTCACCTGAATCTCAGAGCCTAGCCGGCGTTAGATCATATTATGTTCCAGATATGTCATATGACGCATTTTACTTGGAAGATGACATGTGGTATCTACGAGAGGATGTTATTGCTAACAACAGCGGAGACTCCAAAAGAGATCTAAAATACTGGAAAAATCCTGACGACGATGGTCAAGTGGAATCAGTGAAACATGTGCCAAGAACACCTGAGTCAGAAATGGAATCTGCGGTAAATGAGGTAAACTTTACGCCAAAAAAGGGGACAAGAACTAAGCGACCGAGTAAAAATGATTTAAAAGTAACAACAGGAAAATATAAATCAAAAAAGAAACCACGTAAGGTAAAAGAAATCAATCCAGAGTAATATGCAATTAGGAAGAATAAATAAGTTGACAATTAATAGGTTAACGCCTCCCGGTGCATATCTTGAAGACTTTAAAGGTGATGAGGTGCTGTTGCCAAAGAAATACTTAATTCCTGAGGATGAATTTCAGGTTGGTAATGAGGTGGAGGTTTTTGTATTCAAGGATTCTCAAAATAGGATTGTTTCTACCACCGAAAAACCCCATTTATATTTAGGAACAGTTGCCCTACTCAATGTGGTTCAAGTAAATACCTATGGCGCATTTGTAGATTGGGGATTGGATAAAAATTTGTTTGTGCCTTTTATCGAACAAGCACAAAAAATGATCGAAGGTAAATCCTATCTCGTGACCTTAAGATACGATAATCAAACGGATAGGTTATTCGGTAGCAGCAAAATCGGAAAGGTTCTTGAGCCTTGTAGGGAGGACTTAACTGAACAAATTGTAAAAGGTTTGGTTTGGCATTCCACTGAGTTGGGGACAAAAGTGATAGTGAATCAACGATTTGAAGGCCTAATATTTAAAAATGATATCAATAGAAGATTAACCCTAGGGGATGAGCTTTCGTTCTACGTGCGAAAAGTAAGAGAGGATGGGAAATTGGATTTACAACTTGACCCATTGGGTTTTGAAAAATACGATAGTGCATACACAGCACTTCTTAATTTATTGAAAGATCAAAAAGAAATTTTTCTTCATGATAAATCTTCTCCTGAAGAAATCAACGACCAAACAGGAATGAGTAAGAAATTATTTAAACAAACTGTGGGGAAATTACTGAAACAGCAAATGATTGAATTATCCAAGCAGTCTATTCGCTTAAAATAATTTAGTTTATTTACTTTTCAAAATCAAAGCTTGAGCCTTTAAAAGGAAATACCTCTTGTAATTCTCCTGAATAATAAAATTCAAAGGCAACCGCACCGAAGGAATAAATAGAATTTCCAACCTCGAAACTAGATCCACCTACCTCAGGATTTGATTTCGGCTTTGATTTGTTAAAGCCAAGGTTGAATAGCGATGCAAAAATTTCTGGTCTGTCATCGATAGGGTATCCCGCTCTTTCCCATTGCATTTTTATTTGTTTAACAAAAAGTGCGGTATATAAGTACGAGTAGTAATGATTTTTCATTTGTACGAGTCTTTTAACCGTTGGGCTCATACCTTCGTTCACTGGTGCGTCAAAATTTTGGATTGAATCATAATCGAGTAAATTCGAATATTTTTCCCCTAAGTAATAGGAGGAATTCTTATCTTTTAAATTACGTTCAATATTCTTAGCGGTGTTTTCTTTTATTCCTGTAACACCATATGATAAATTATTTTCGACGACGAGAATTTTAAGGGGGCCTATATATCTTTTATACGACTCGCGTTTTGAATTGAATAACCTTATTTGCTCCCCAACTAAACATGCTACTATGAGCCGAGGTTCAACTCCAGATACTTTAGAGGCAGAATCAATGTAAAATTTATCCTTAACAACGGCGGCTTTAAACGCTTGCCATTCAGCAATATTCATCCATTCAAAAACACTGAGATTAGTATTTTGCCTTACAGATAAGTTACCTTTCATTTCGGCCAAATCTAATTGATAATTTGAATTACCTTTCAATCTAATGTCAACGGCATCTAACATTCTCAAAGTAAGCTTTTCGTCTTTTGTATCTGTCCAAGCCTTGAGGATGTAATTGGCATTTAGTGGGTAGTACCTATTCAAGACCAAAATACGATTCAATGCTTCATACCTGTGCTTAATAACATTGATGCTGTCTTTTTTGAAACCCTGGTTGTACTTATCGTCCATTTCTTGGAAATAACGATTGTTCGGATCTACGAGACCAATATCGTTGGAGGACACTGCTCCGCTTTGAAAAAGTAGCCAAACTAATAGTAGTCCCGCGCCTATGCATGCAAATAGATATAACAAGATCAGATAGGGTATTCTTACCCATTTATTGGAAAAAAAATTACGCATGCGAGAAAGGAAAGACATAAAGTTTAATCCTTGTATTACGAAGTGAATGTTGTTAGGTTGCATTCTTCAGTTATGCTTCTCTCGGGAAATTGTATCTTTGTGCTATGCTAGATATGGAGAAAGGAGGAATTGCCATAATAGGAGGAGGAAGTTGGGCCACTGCCCTAACTAAAATTATCACTTCCAACGGACATAAAGTTCATTGGTGGATGAGGAATACGAAGGCATTGGATCACCTAAAGACATTCCGCCATCATCCAAACTACTTACAATCGGTAGAGTTTGATTTATCTAAAATAGTTTTTTCGAATGATTTGAGTTTTACCATCAGAGAAGCTGAGATCATCATTATCGTCGTTCCTGCGGCATACTTGAACGAAACTTTTAAAGATATTAGCGCCGATAATTTTTCGGGAAAAACAGTTTTTTCTGCAGTTAAGGGTATAGTTCCAGAATATAATGCCATCCCAGCAAGATTCCTTCACAAGTCTTTTTTGATTCCTTATGAAAATATTGGAATTATTTGTGGGCCTTGCCATGCCGAAGAGGTGGCGATGGAGCGTTTAAGTTACCTGACAATTGCCAGTTCCGATGAGTCTAAGGCTGAAAAAATGTCATCGATTTTGGCAAATAGATATATACGAACGGCAATTTCTGACGATCTTTTCGGTACGGAGTTGTCAGCCGTTTTGAAAAATGTTTATGCCCTGGCTGCCGGCATTTGTTCAGGACTTGGATACGGAGATAATTTTCAATCTGTGCTTATTTCAAATGCTGTTCAGGAAATAGAAAGATTTATCGATGTAGTAAGTCCTGTTCATAGAGACACTAAAACAAGTGCTTACTTAGGGGATCTATTAGTGACCGCGTATTCAAATTTTTCTCGAAATAGAACTTTCGGCTTTATGATCGGTAAAGGTTATTCCGTCAAAAATGCTCAACTTGAAATGAATATGGTCGCTGAAGGATATTATGCGACAAAATCTCTGACAGAAATCAACCTTAAATTTCAAGTGTATATGCCCATCTTGGAAATGGTAAATTCCGTTATATATCAGGGGACAAGTCCCCAAGTTGCAGTTAAAATATTATCCGATAAACTAACGTAAATGGTGAAAGTATTCAAATTTGGTGGAGCCTCGGTAAAAGACCCATCTGCCATTCAAAATGTTGCTTCTATTCTTTCAAGATTCCCAAAAGATAATTTAATTGTGGTGGTATCTGCCATGGGAAAAACTACAAATAAATTGGAAGAAATCGTCTCTGCTTATCAGCATAAGGATGAATATACTTTTTTACGTTTAGTGGAAGAATTAGAAAATTTTCATTTTGATATTTTACATGCTTTATTTCCCGACAGACATGTTAAAATATACGACATTGTAAATGAAGTTTTTCACCTACTGAAAGCACGATTTAAAAAATCTTTTTCAGAGAATTATTCCTACGAATACGACCAAATAGTTTCACTCGGTGAGATCATTTCAACACATATCATAAATGCTTTTCTTGTGGAGAGGGGTTTTTCCTCGGCTTGGGTAGATGCGCGTTTATTGGTTCGCACAGACAATAGTTTTCAAGAAGCTAATGTCGATTGGAAGAAAACAAACGAATTGATAGGGGACTATCTCGAACCAATGTTTGCTTTAAATAAAATATGTGTGACACAAGGTTTTATCGGACATACCTCGGAAGGGATGACTACTACCTTAGGGCGAGAAGGTTCTGATTATACGGCGGGTATTTTTGCCTTTTGCTTGCAGGCAGAAAGCGTAACTATTTGGAAGGATGTCCCTGGAATGCTGAATGCCGATCCAAAGTTATTTGAAGACACGGTGTTGTTAAAGCAAATTTCTTTCAAGGAAGCCATTGAACTTTCTTACTATGGAGCGAGTGTTATACATCCTAAAACAGTGAAACCACTTCAAAATAAAAATATTCCTTTATTTGTGAAGTCCTTTATAAAACCTGATGAAAATGGCACTTCCATTCAAGAAAAAACAGACTTTGACAACCTTGTCCCCTCATATATCTTAAAGTTTGATCAAGTATTATTTACCATTACCCCCAAGGATTTCTCTTTTTTAGTAGAGGAAAATTTAAGTGATATCTTCAAACGATTGGCAGAGGCAAATGCGAAAATAAATATGATGCAGAATTCAGCATTAAGTTTTTCCATTTTGGTGGATAGGAAAAGAATAGATCCAGAAAAATTATTAGCAGTTTTTGCTGATTCCTATCAAATTCGTTACAACGAAGGGCTTGAACTCATAACAATTCGTCATTACGATGAGAAAACGATTTCGAAAGTTACCGAAAATAAAGAAATACTCGTGCAGCAAAGAACTCGACAAACGGCTAGGTTCGTCGTTAAAAAAATCAAATAATACCTCATTAAGGGTACCATATTTTCTGCGATTCCTATTACTTTTACATAGTGTCTACCATTGATGATTTACATATCGGAGAAAAAGCTATCGTATTGACGGTATCTCCCTCGGCGATATGTTCAAAAATGGCAGAGATGGGTTTGGTAGAAGGTGTCGAAGTGTGTGTTGCTTTCAAAGCGCCATTTGGCGATCCAATAGCCATAGAGTTGAATGGCACCTTATTATCTTTAAGAAGAAAAGAAGCATCATTGGTTAATATCAGATTATTGCAAACATGAAAGTAGCATTATTTGGTAATCCGAATACGGGAAAAAGTTCACTTTTCAACCACTTAACGGGTCTTAAGCAACATGTGGGAAATTTTCCTGGCGTAACAGTGGAGAAAAAAATAGGTTTGCTAAAATTTGGGGATATAAATCATTCGATTATTGATTTCCCAGGGGTTTATTCCATTTATCCGAGTAGCGAAGATGAACAGGTTGTTTATGATGTAATTAATAATCCCGAACATAAGGATTATCCTGATGTGGCATGTGTAGTATTAGATAGCTCCAATTTATCACGAAATTTACTCTTACTATCTCAACTATACGATTTGAAAATCCCACTAGTGGCTGTTTTGAATATGTGGGATCTTGTGGATAAAAGGAATATTCTTGTCGATGTTGAAAAATTAGGGATAGTATTTCCTGGTGTAGAGTTTATACAGACTAATGCAAGAGTAGGTTTTGGAAAAGAACGATTACTTTCTGCTTTATTTAATAGCACCAGTGCAACAGTTTATTGCCCTACAAAAGACAATTACATTCCAGCAGTTCTTGATGACAAAGTAGCCCAAGAAGAGGATATAAAATTTCGCTATACTTGGATCAATGAACGAATTTCTCAAATTGTTAGATCAAAGCCAAATGTGGATGACAGGACTAAGAAATTAGATCGCTTATTAACTCACCCTATTATCGGATACTTTATATTTTTATCCATTTTGTTTCTGGTATTTCAATTCATATTCAGCTTTGCCGTTGTACCTATGGACTTTATTGACCTGAAGTTTTCTCAATTTTCCAATTGGGTAGGAATGAATATGCCAGCGGGGTTACTTACTGACTTAGTATCACAGGGTATTATTCCAGGAATTGGAGGTGTCGTGGTGTTCATTCCGCAGATTGCATTACTTTTTTTCTTTCTTGCTATTTTAGAAGAGACAGGATATTTGTCGAGAGTGGTGTTTATAATGGATCGATTAATGCGACCTTTTGGCTTGAATGGAAAAAGTGTTGTCCCGCTGATGTCAAGTGTTGCCTGCGCAATTCCTGGGGTAATGGCTACGAGAACAATTGCCGATTGGAAAGAACGCCTCATTACTATTTTAGTTTCCCCCTTGATGAGTTGCAGTGCAAGAATACCAGTATTTACCTTGCTTATTTCACTCAGTATACCTCAAAAGCAGGTCGCCGGGATATTTAATTTACAAGGTTTAGTACTAATGGCTTTGTATCTATTAGGAATTGTATCAGCCTTATTGGTTTCTATAATCTTGAATCGCCTTATCACTAGGAAATCAGCAGGATTTTTACTCCTTGAATTACCGAGTTACAAAAATCCTAGATGGACAAATGTATTGCTAAATGTATGGGAGAAAGTCAGAATTTTCTCGTGGGATGCTGGAAAGGTGATTTTAGTGATTTCTGTATTACTATGGGCACTAGCGTCTTTTGGCCCAGGAGATAATATGGAAAAAGCGGCCTCAAATTGCCAGTCAACGCAAGACTTCGCTCGTTTAAGTCAACAAGATCAGGAGCAACTTATAGCAAGTAAAAAACTTGAAAACTCTTACATAGGGATAATGGGGAAGGGCTTGGAACCCGTTATAAAACCTCTCGGCTATGATTGGAAAATCGGAATCTCGTTAATCACATCTTTTGCAGCAAGAGAGGTTTTTGTTGGATCATTGGCAACGATTTATGCAGTACATGATGAAAGCGCGGATAATCTGCGTTTAATTGATAGAATGAAACGTGAAAAAAAATTAGATGGCACCCCTGTATATTCGTTAGCTTCTGGATCAAGTTTAATGGTATTCTATGTTTTCGCGATGCAATGTATGGCTACTTTGGCTGTGGTAAAGCGAGAAACCAACTCATGGAAATGGCCGCTTATTCAAATTCTCTTTATGGGAATAATGGCATACAGTGCTGCTCTGCTAACTTTTTTGACCTTGTCTTAAGTAAGAATAATTTAGTTTTTCACAACTGTAATATCTTGGTGCAAAAAGATTATCTTTAAAATCCTATAATTATTTTTCATGTACCTCATTTTTGATACCGAAACAACGGGTTTACCAAAGAATTTTAACGCGCCAATAAGCGATACAGAGAATTGGCCGAGGGTGGTTCAAATTGCTTGGCAGTTGCATGATGAATGGGGTGTTTTGTTGGAACAAAAAGACTTTGTCATTCGCCCAGCAGGCTTCAATATTCCTTTTGAATCTGAAAATATTCACGGTATCTCCACGGAACTAGCTAACATGGTTGGGGAAGAATTGGAAGATGTATTTTTCTTGTTTAAAAAAGCCATCCAAAAAGCAAATTTTATCATAGGGCACAATGTTGGTTTTGATTTAAAGGTCATTGGCTGTGAGTTTTATCGGCTAGAGGAGGAGGCTCCTTTTGACAAGCCTATTTTAGATACTTGTACCGAGGCTACTGCAGAACTTTTAAAATTGCCCGGAGGAAAAGGAGGAAAATTTAAGTTGCCAACCTTGACAGAATTAAATGTCTTTTTATTTCAACAAGCTTTTGAAGAGGCGCATAATGCTACAGCAGACGTCGAGGCAACGACAAGATGTTTTTTAGAACTTATACGCTTAGGAAACTTTTCTGAGGAATCCCTTGTTTGCGGTGCTGATTACTTAAGTAAATTTCGCGAAGTTAATAGTGCTAGCATACCACCAATTGGTATTGCTCATATAAACTTGAAAAGTGAAAGCGCTAAACTACGCCCTAAAATTAAAACAGCTAAGTTAGATAAGGTTGTTTCATCAAAAGATGTCTCGGCACTTCAATCACTTCCTTTCGCTCACTTACACAATCATTCCCAATTCTCCATTTTACAATCAACAGCTGATGTTAAATCGCTCGTTAACAAAGCCATTGCGTTTGAAATGGAAGCAGTGGCCATTACGGACACTGGCAACATGATGGGTGCATTTCAATTTGAAAAGGCAGTATCTATACACAACGATAAGATAAGGGCCGAGCGAATTGAGGCTGAAGAAAAGGGTCAGTTATTTGAAAAAAAAGAACTTTTGCCCATTATAGGGTGTGAGTTTAATTTATGTAAAAACAGGTTAGATAAATCCATAAAAGATAACGGTTATCACGTGGTTCTGTTGGCAAAAAATAAACGAGGTTATGAAAATCTCATAAAGCTGGCGTCATTAGCATATACGGAGGGGATGTATTATGTGCCGCGTATAGACAAAGAGCTGCTTTCTGTATATGCAGGTGAATTGATTGCACTTACAGGAAATTTATTAGGTGAAGTGCCGAATTTAATACTGAACGTGGGAGAGAGGCAAGCTGAGGAATCTTTGTTGTGGTGGAAATCGCTGTTCGGAGATGATTTTTATATTGAATTGAATAGACATTTTTTAGAGGTTGAAGATAGAGTCAATACTACGTTAATTGAATTTTCAAGAAAACATCAAGTAAAGTTAGTTGTCACAAACAATACCTATTATATATCCAAGGAAGATGCAATTGCTCACGATATTCTACTTTGTGTTAAGGATAATGAGTTAGTGCAAACTCCGAAAGGAAGGGGAAGAGGCTTTCGTTATGGATTGGAAAACGATCAGTATTACTTTAAGTCTAAGCAAGAGATGATAGATCTTTTCGCCGATTTGCCAGAGGCAATTGAAAGTATCGGTGAGATTATTGCAAAATGTGAACCTTATGGACTTTCAAGAGATGTTTTATTACCTGCGTTTGAAATTCCTGAGGCTTTTTGCGATGAAAAAGATTTATTGGATAGTGGAAAGAGAGGGGAAAATAATTATTTGCGTCATTTAACCTATCAAGGAGCAATCAAAAGATACAAAGAACTTACAGATGCGATTAAAGAAAGAATAGATTTTGAATTAGATACAATTCAAAGAACGGGGTACCCGGGTTATTTTTTGATTGTTCAAGATTTTTGCCAAGCGGCGAGAGATATGGGGGTTTCTGTCGGACCTGGTAGAGGTTCAGCAGCTGGATCAGTGGTTGCTTATTGTACAGGAATCACTAATATAGACCCTATCATTCATGACTTACTTTTTGAGAGATTTTTGAATCCAGATCGTGTTTCTATGCCTGATATAGATATTGATTTTGACGATGAGGGAAGGGGAAAAGTAATTGACTATGTCATCAATAAATACGGAGCCAATCAAGTTGCACAAATAATAACGTTTGGCACAATGGCTGCAAAGTCCGCGATCCGCGATACAGCGAGAGTGATGAATTTGCCCTTACCAGAGGCAGATCGATTGGCAAAAATGATTACCGATTTATCCCTGAGAGATACGCTGACACTTGACGAAGCAGTTTTGGTGGATAAGTTGAGAAATCAGGAGGCTGTCGCGTCTGCAAAACAGCTTAGAAAAATTGCCCAAACAAATGACTTGCAGGGAGAAGTTTTGCGAAAAGCAATGGAGATTGAAGGGTCTGTGCGAAATACTGGGATACATGCGTGCGGGGTAATAATCACTCCCGACGATTTAACAAAATTTGTTCCTATTGCCACGGCGAAAGACTCTGATTTAGTATGCACACAATACGATAACTCTGTTGCGGAATCTGCAGGCTTACTGAAAATGGATTTTCTAGGGCTGAAAACACTCACCTTAATTAAGGATGCCGTAAAGTTTATTAAATCGGCATACGACATAGATCTAGACCCCGATACATTTCCTATTGACGACGAAAAGACTTATACGCTATTTCAAAAAGGAGAAACTGTGGGTATATTTCAATATGAATCTGTGGGCATGCAGAAATATTTAAAGGAACTGAAACCGACTCAATTTGCTGACTTAATCGCCATGAATGCTTTGTATCGTCCGGGTCCCATGGAATATATTCCTTCATTTTGTCGCAGAAAGCATGGTGAGGAACCAATAGTTTATGATTTACCAGATTGTGAAGACTATCTTAAAGAGACTTACGGTATTACGGTTTATCAGGAACAGGTTATGTTGCTGTCTCAAAAATTAGCTGATTTCACGAGGGGTGAAGCAGATACCCTACGAAAAGCAATGGGAAAAAAAGACAGAAAGGTCTTGGATAAAATGAAGCCAGCGTTTATTCAAGGGGCCACAGCAAAAAATCATCCTCCAAGTGTGTTAGAAAAAATTTGGAAAGATTGGGAGGCTTTTGCGGCATACGCATTCAATAAATCTCATTCTACTTGCTATGCTTGGGTTGCTTACCAAACGGCCTATTTGAAAGCAAATTATCCTGCAGAGTATATGGCATCTGTACTGAGTAATAATATGAATGATATTAAACAGGTATCATTTTTCATGGAGGAGTGCAGAAGAATGGGGATAGCTGTGTTAGGGCCTGACATTAATGAATCGAATTATGCATTTACTGTTACTAAGGTAGGAGCGATTCGGTTTGGGCTAGGCGCCATACGAGGGGTGGGGGAAGGACCTGTTGATACCATTATCAACGAACGAAATACCAACGGGAATTTCACTTCAATTTTTGATTTAACCAAGCGTTTACCATCTAGTGCTTGCAATAAGCGTGTGTTAGAAAACATGGTGTATTCCGGAGGATTTGATTCCTTTAAAAATATGCATAGAGCGCAATATTTTGTCCAAGATGGAAATGGTAGGTTATTTCTAGAAACGGCTATTCGTTATGGTAATAATCATCAAGGAAATAGTAATTCCACCCAACACAGCATGTTTGAAATGTCTGAAGAAGTCAATGCTCTTGAGCCGTCCGTTCCAAAATGTGACGAATGGCCAAGTATTTATAAGTTAAATAAAGAAAAAGAAGTCATCGGTATTTTTATCTCAGGACACCCCTTGGATGACTATAAAATTGAAATCGATTCTTTTTGCAACGGTAAAATATCCATGTTACAAAACATGAAATCATTTGCTAATAAAGAATTAGTGGTCGCAGCTGTGGTGACAGATTCTGAGCACCGTTATACTAAAAATGGAGATCCTTTTGGCACCTTAACAATAGAAGATTACAATGACTCCTTCCGTTTATTTCTATTCAAAGAGAATTACCTTAAGTTCAAGCATTTTATGGAGTTAGGTACTTTTATCGTGATAAGGGGGAGAATTGAAATACCAAGACATCGTTCAGAATTAGAGTTTGTTGTCAGCTCCATAGAGTTACTCAATGATTTCAGAGAAAAGAAGACGAAGCAAATTTCTATTAAATTATCAAATCGCGAGGTGGATCAGTTACTGCTTGACAAACTGAATAATTTGTTTACTCAAAATAATGGTAATTGTCAGGTTCAGTTTACCATATATGACGTTAACGAAGGCATAGAAGTCAATATGCCGTCACGATCAGTGCGTATTAAGCCAACAAAAGAATTGTTCAAAGAACTCGCAGCTTTAGATTTAGAATTTCGATTGAATTGACAAAAAAAAAGACTGCTGAAGAGCAGTCTTTTTTTTGATTACGATTAATCTATGATCGCGCACTGGCTTTTCTTCTACCAGTTTTAACTTCTTTTACTTCTTCAATCCCATCAAAAGGAACAAGGATTCTTCCACAGTGCTCGCACACTATAATTTTCTTTTTCGTAACAATATCTAATTGTCGTTGCGGTGGAATTTTATTGAAACAACCTCCGCACGAACCTCTCATAACTTGAACAACACCGAGTCCATTCTTCGCGTTGTCTCTTAAGCGTTCGTATGCGCTAATCAATCTTGGCTCAATGTTCTTTTTCGCAGCGTCCGACTCTTTTTGGAATTGTTCTTCCTCTTTCTGTGTTTCTTTAATGATAGCGTCCAACTCTGACTTTTTACTATCTAAATCAGCTTGCTTTGAAGTTAGTTTTTCGACTGCTTCGTTCAATACTTCTTGCTTGCTATCAATTTTGAATTTAACTTCCTTGCTTTTCTTTTCGTGCAATTTAATTTCTAATTCTTGAAACTCAATTTCTTTTGCAAGTGATTCGAACTCGCGATTATTTCGCACATTGTTTTGTTGCTCTTTATATTTAGCAATAGCGGTTTCGGAGTCCTTTGAAGCAACTTTTCTATCGTTTATTTCGGTTTCAAGTTCTTTAATTTCATCATTGATTTTTCCGATACGGGTGGTTAAACCACTCACTTCGTCTTCTAAATCGAGAACTTCTAAGGGTAATTCACCTCGAATGGTTCTAATTCTATCGATTTCGGAATCAATTTTTTGAAGATTGAAAAGTGCGTCTAATTTGTCCGCTACCGTAGTCTCTTTTTTTGTTGCAGTTGCTGCCATTGACTATAGATAATTTATTGGATTCGTATTAATTTGGGTTAATTGGATGGCAAAGGTACTAAATTTTTCTTTTAGTTTTTCAGCAATTAATTCTCCAGTAAATTGTTCACTTTCGAAATGTCCAATATCTGCAATTATTAGTTGATTATCTGCCTCAAAAAAGTCGTGATACTTAATATCCGCAGAGATGAAAATATCCGCTTTTTCTCTGATGGCCCGTTCAATTAAGAAACTTCCGGATCCACCACATATGGCTACCTTTTTTATCATGGATTGATGAGGTTTGGTAAATCGTATGCTTTCACAGTTAAAAGTGTTTTTTAGCTCGGCAAGAAACACTTCGACAGGAACCTCTACTTTAAGTTCCCCAATCATTCCCGCACCTATCTCTTGATTTACATTTTTTATCGGAATCCACTCATGAGCTACCTCTTCATATGTGTGTGCGGCAAGCATAGCTTTATGGACCGTTTCTTTCAGTTGCTGAGGTACTAAGTACTCTACCCGGTATTCTGCAATTTCTTCTCGAACCAATGCTTTTCCAACAGTAGGATTTGCCTCTTCATTGGGCATAAAAGTTCCTACACCTCTGCTTCGAAAGTGGCACTCAGAATAATTACCAATTTGTCCCCCACCATTTTCGAAGATGGCTTTATCAATTTGTTCTAAGTTATCCAAAGGAATAAAGACTACTAGTTTCAGCAAACCGTCAGCTTTTGGTAATAAGACTCTTGTCTTAATTAGGTCGAGTTTCTCAGCAATTTTACCATTTACTCCTTGGTTGTGATTATCAAGATTGGTATGCAGCGCGTACAAGGCGATGTTATGGCGAATGCACTTTATAATCACTCTATTGACAAGATTGTTTTTGGAAAGATTTCTTATTCCTTTGAATATTATGGGGTGATGTGCCACAATCACATTACATTTTTTTTCGATAGCTTCTTCCACGATAGCTTCGGTAACGTCAAGAGAAATAAGTACTCCCTTTATTTCAGCAGAATCGTCACCGACAAGAAGTCCACAATTATCGTAGGACTCTTGTAGCGATAAAGGAAATGAAGATTCCAAAAACAATCTTAAATCAGCAATGAACATGGTTAAATTTTTTTGGTAAGTGAGAGGCTGTATCCTACGCCAAATGGTTTATGAATATAGTTTCCGTATTTGGTGAAGGTATTTGTAAGTGAATATCTGTAATGAACAGCCGCTCGAAATCCCCAACTTGATCTGGAATACAAGGAAAGACCGCTTGAGATATGCCAGCTAAACATGAATGAATTTGGGTTTTCCAATGAATTTATTTTTTCCGACTCTTTGGAACCTAAGGTGGTAGTCCAATCTTTTCGTTGTAAAAACGATTGGTATAAATGAGGAATTCCCCCTGCCCGAATAAAGAAACTATAAAGTGTCTCAGATTGCCCCGGATTTAGTGGAAGTGAAAACATCAAATTTACCGGCATTCCAAAATACCGATAACTAGAAGCATAATTTAAAGTGCTGTCAGAGTTTGGGTCATCATAAGTATATAACTCACCATTTTGCAACCAAGATATTCCGGCATCTACATAGATATATTTGTTGATAGGAACTCGAATACCCAATACATGTGAAAACAATCCTCTTTTGGTTTCATTTGTCTTTTCTCCTAAAGTCGTTGCAGTATAATAAGGATTCAACGATAGGGTGCGTTCCATTTCGTAATAGCTCATCTCATAAAAAACCTCCACCGCAGTATCCTTTAGACGCTCTTTCTTTTGTTCAACGTCCTTGAGATCTATAATTTGGTTAAAAGCAAGATTGGAGCAAAGCAATAGGACTACTATAAATAAAAACTTCATAGTCAAAGGTACAATGAAAATTCCTTTTTTACTTCTAATTAAAGCCTAGGTTTTCTACCTACGGAGTTTGATAATAACTCACCAATCTGTATGATATCGCTAGGATAAAATAGTAAAACGAAAATCGTTGTCTTACCAATCTTTTTTCAGAAGTAAAAGATAAGTGCCATAAATAAAGACGATAGAATAGCCAATAGATAGGAATACATGACTCCAGGGTGTTTCGAAAACATAATTTGATTGTGTGATTTGGCTAATTGTTTTTATTCGCTCAAAAGGGTAATCCACCAATTTATGCATATTGGCCAGGGGTAAGTAGTCGTTGTAGAGTTGAAAATTTTCTGATCCTCTTTCTACAAAAAGTTTGAATTCCACGATGCGCAATATAATTTCGACCACCCAAAGAACAAAAAAGCTCATCAATACCAACACTATTCGTTTCAGTAAAACACTGAGCAGCAGAAATAACAACAGAAAATTAACCAGTTTTAGGAAATAACCTAAAACAAAATAAATTTCTTTATAGACAGTTTCAAAAGAAGTTTGTGTAGAGTATTTATACCCAAGCCACATGCCGGTTAAATAGACGATTAAAGTCGATATAAAACTGAGTAAAATAATTGTAGTTACTTTTGAAATGAGGTACTCTTTTTTACTCAAACCATCTATTAAATTTTGTTTAAACAGTTTTTCAGTGAACTCGTTAGTTACCGTAAACATAATGATTAAGCCCAAAAATATTTTGATTATCCCTGCCATATAAAATAAGAAATTCCACAGTTGTGGAAACTCCAATAAACCCTGTTCAACAAGGTCTACCTCCACACCAAAAAAGGGAATGCTTTGGGAGCAAATCAAGCCAAATCCTACTAGTAACAACAGATATATAGTTCCAAAAACTATCACGGGTTTATACGAAGCATTTTTCAGCCATTCGATGGTAATCAATCTGAATAGTTTATTCATGTCTTACAAGATCGATAAATTGTTGTTCAAGTTTTTGACTACGTTTCACCAAATGGGATAGAACTACTCCGTGCTTCATGAAAAATGCATTTACATCAACAGGATCAACATTTTCATTAAGCTCAATTTCAATGATGTTGCCATTCAATTTTGTGTCCCCAAACGCGCTGAATTCTCCCAAAAGTGAAATCATTTTATCGGTGTCGTTGGAGCCAAGTTCTAGTATTCCATGAGCAGATAAAAACTGATTCACCGCGCCACAGTACAAGGATTTTCCTTCTTTCAAAATAATTACATGAGAACAGACCTTTTCTACTTCATCAAGTAAATGACTCGCTAGTAATATGGTGGTTCCCCCAGCAGCGATTTTAACAATAAGTTCCCTTATTTGAATGATGCCTTCTGGATCTAAGCCGTTGGTAGGCTCATCTAAAATCAATACTTCAGGATCTGATAACATAGCGGCAGCAATAGCCAAACGTTGTTTCATTCCGAGCGAAAAGGAAGAATACTTGTCCTTTTTTCTCTCCAATAAGCCGACGAGAGAAAGTTTCTCATCTATGCGATTAAAGGCTACATTTTTTATTTTTGCGGTAATTTTTAAATTTTGTTCCGCGGATAAATAAGAGTAGAAATTTGGTTGTTCTATAATCGCACCGATTCTATGAAGCGTTTCAGTAGTTGTTCCTGATTTGTTAAACCACTCCCATTCTCCTCCTGAAGGATTTATGGTGCCAAGCAACATACCGAGAGTTGTAGATTTTCCACTACCGTTTGGACCTAACAAACCGTATACATTTCCTTTCTGCACACTGAAAGAAAGATCTTTCACCGCATGAATTCTTCGAAATTGTTTATCAAGGTTATTAACTAAAAGTACTTCTGACATTGCCTGTAAAGGCGGAAGTTACTTATTTTTTTGCTGTTGTGCTAATTTTACTAGCTTAAGAGCCTCATCGATATGACCAACGGGATTCAATTGAGAATTGAACAACCCAATAAGATGGCTCGATTCATCGAAGGTATATGTTACACGACCTGGTATAAGACCAAAAAGGGATGAGGGCACATCAAATAACTTCCTTACCTCTCCTTTTGTGTCTGCAAGCAGGGTGAAGGGCAAGTTGTACTTTTGGCTAAATTTTTTGTGCTTGCTTTCGTTGTCCGAAGAAATACCAATAACATGGCAACCAAGAAGTAAAAATTCTTCATAACGGTCTCTAAACGTGCAAGCCTCCTTCGTGCATCCCGGAGTATCGTCCTTAGGGTAAAAATAAATGACTGTATATTTTCCTTTAAAAGTCGAGGAGTCGATCAGATAACCATGTTGATCAAATAAACTAAAACTGGGACACTGATCTTCAATTTTCATAAATCAACTTGTTAAGGCACTTTTAAAACGCTCTAATACTCTGATTCGTGCATAGGCATGGTCTATGACCGGTGAAGGATAATTTTGTGTTCCGTATTCAGGAACCCATTTTCGTATATATTCTAGAGATTTATCAAATTTTTCTTGCTGAGCTTGCGGACTAAATACCCTAAAGTAAGGAGCGGCGTCACATCCGGAACTCGCTGCCCATTGCCAACCACCAACATTACTAGCGAGTTCGAAGTCTAGTAGTTTTTCGGCGAAATAAGCTTCTCCCCATCTCCAATCAATCAATAAGTGCTTCGTCAGAAAACTTGCTACAATCATGCGTACTCTGTTGTGCATAAATCCTGTTTCATTGAGTTCTCGCATGCCTGCATCTACAATTGGATAACCGGTCATTCCCTCGCACCAGGCCTTAAAATGCTCCTCGTTATTCTCCCACTGCACCAGATCATATTTAGGTTTAAATGCTCTATCGACAGATTCTGGAAAATGGTAGATGATCATTTGGTAGAAATCCCTCCAAATTAATTCATTTAGAAAAGTTTCACTTGTTTTATGTGCAAGTTCTGCAAGTTCTCGAATACTAATTGTGCCGAATCTAAGATGAATACTTAAGCGCGAAGTTCCATTTTCAGACGGATAATC
>CAMDLY010000011.1 GCA_945902115.1 Lishizhenia tianjinensis
TGACAAGTATAGTTGTTGACGAGAGCAAAAGAAGCCCAGCCCATAACAGCCGTTTTGCAAAAGCGGGGGTTTCGTGCTTCTATGACAGTGCAGTGCTAAATTCAAGCTTTGTGCATCTAATGAAGTTTAGTGCTGAAAATCCCCGCCTTCGCAAAGCGGCAAAACGTTGTGCGATATATTAAGAGACCCCAATATGACAGAAAATAATCCATTTAATACTACCATTATCTGAGGGCTGCTTTTTTAGAGGTTTTTTGGCAGTAGAAAACCAGATATTAATCCTACTCATAGATTTTCAACGATTTCTTGTTCAAGAACTAATTTAAGATTAACTTTAGTTTCAATTTTATTCGCAAATAGATCAACATGAAAATTCTAGCCGTATTTGCTCTAATATTTCTCAGTTTTTCAATCAAAGCACAATTAGATACAACTTTTTGGTTTGTGGCACCTGAGGCAGCAGAAAATCACGGCGACAGACCAATTGTTTTTCGTTTTGCTACATTATCCAATCCTGCCATTGTCACAATCTCGCAACCGGCAAACCCTGCTTTTCCAACCCAAGTCTTGAATCTACCTGCTAATTCTGCACAAACTCTTGACCTTACTCCATGGATAGATATAATTGAAAATAAACCTGCGAATACGACACTCAATTTCGGTTTTAAAATTACCTCGTCATCGTTAATTACTGCTTATTATGAGGTGACTCCTAGTTGTAATTGTAACCCAGATATATTCGCTTTGAAAGGAAAAAATTCCTTAGGGACTGCATTTTTAACTCCCTTTCAAAATTTTTTAAGCAATGCTTCTTATGCCCGATCAGGTTTTAATATCGTTGCAACAGAAAATAATACAACGGTAACAATTATACCAACTCAAAACATTGTCGGACACGCGGCTGGTATTCCGTTTTCAATAAACCTAAATGCCGGACAAACTTATTGTGCCGAAGCAACGAGCACAGCTGCAAATTTGCATTTATGTGGTAGTTCAGTTGTTGCGAATAAAAAAATTGCCCTTACGATACACGATGACTCTGCCCTAGGTGGGCCTTATGGTGGCTGTGCCGATTTACAAGGAGATCAGTTAATTCCTATTTCTATACTTGGGATGGAGTACATAGCGCTCAAAGGATATTTGAATGGCCCCGATAAGGTATATGTCCTCGGGACGTCTAATGGAACATCATTATCTATTGATGGCGTCAATGTTGGTAATATTAACTTGGGACAAACGTATGTACATACCCTATCCAATCCCACGGCATATATTGTCGCTTCCGACTTAGTATATGTTCTTCATCAATCTGGATTTGGTTGTGAAGTTGGAGAAGCAATTTTACCTCCTCTGGTATGTACAGGTTCTAATGTTGTGCCGTTTACACGCTCCACAAATGAATTTTTTGCCGTTAACATTTTGGTCCCTGCGGGTGGTGAAAGTGACTTCACGTTCAACGGTGCTGCAGGAGTTGTAAACGCTACTTCTTTTAACTTCGTACCTGGAACGGCAAATTCGTGGATGTATGCCCAATTGGATTTGAGTAGTAACGTTGTAGTTCAACAAGGTACAAGAATCGAAAATAGTACGAATAAATTTCATTTGGGACTTATTCATGGTGGTGCGTCTTCAGGATGTCGCTTTGGTTATTTTAGTGACTTTGCATCACTCAGGTATGAAATTGAATCGGAAAATGAAACCTATTGTGCAGGAGAGACCATTCAACTATCATCAAATGTTTTAGCGGGCGCTACCTATACATGGACAGGACCAAATAATTTTAGTCAAAGTGGGTCATCGATTTCAATTCCTAATGCACAAGTAGCAGATTCTGGATTATACATTGTTTCTGGCCAATTACCTGATGCCTGTCTTTTATTACCTGATACCATTGATATTACCATTATTGAACAACCATCATTGCCCGATATATTTCACAATGGCCCGTGGTGTATCAATGACTCTGGAATGGTTTGGCACACTATTCCTTCAATTTATGGCTTTGAGTGGACTAATGATCAAGGTATTGTTTTGAACCAGAACGACACCTTATATTTTAACTCGTTAAATGCTGAAGGCCAGATAAGTATTAACTTAATGTCTAGCCTAAATAATTGTATTTCAGGAATTTCAAATGAAATAATTCCAATTTATAGTTTACCGCAGGTAAGTATTAGCCCACCTTTCGATGTGTGTGGGACTCAAGTAGACCTCAGTACCAACACTCAAAATGCCGTTGGAGATCCAATAGATTCCATTTATTGGCACAATGTAACAAGCGGTGTTGATATAGGAAGCGGACCAAGTATTCAAGGATTTAATTCATCAGAAGATCCCGAATCATCACTTCTTATTTCGTCGTCGGCTATCAGTGTGAATGGTTGTATTAATGCCGATACCGTAGAGATATTTTTTCATCCATATCCAAATCTCACCGCAGAATATACTGACATGTGTAATGGTCAAGAGGTATTCATAAATATTCAACAAGGTTGGAATGGAACACCTGCTAGTTCGGACCAAATTTCCGGGACAATCAACTTTGGAGATGCCACGACACAATTAAATCCGGCATGGAATTTTATTCACTCATATCCTGGCTCAGGAACTTATAACATAAGCTATCCCGTGCAAAGTAGCTATGGTTGTACTGATACGTTATACTTAGAAGTAATTGTTCAAAGTATTCCACAGGTCGATATAATTGCAACTCCGAAGTGTATCGAAAAAGCAGATATTTCAGCAGAATTGATATTAGGTACTTTCGAATTAGATAACTATCAGTGGCAGTTTCCGAGCAATTCGATTTCTGATCAATTAACTTTTGAACAAACATTTCCTGGTGGTGGAGATATCAATGGAACATTAACATTATTGTCAACAATAGGATGCGAATTTGATTTCCCTTTTCAATTCTACGTGGAACCTGGGATTGATTTTCCAGCGCTTGAAGTACCCAATGTTATTACAGCAAACGGCGATGGCGTTAATGATAAAATTGAAATTAATCCATTATTTGAAAATTGTTTCTCCTATGAATTTACTATCCTCAATCGTTGGGGAAGCAAACTATTCACGAGTAATTCCTCTGCTCAATCCTTCGAAGGAAAAGATAGTAACGGAAACGATCTATTACCTGGCGTTTATTTCTACACATTGACAAGTGAACAGGGGGAAAAACACGGATTTATTACACTCATTCGATAATCCCAAATAAATATTAATTTTATCTAGTGAAACGAGTTGTTGTTGGTCTTTCTGGTGGCGTGGATTCAAGCGTCGCAGCATATTTATTAATAGAGCAAGGCTATGAGGTTATTGGAATGTTCATGAAAAATTGGCATGACGAATCTGTTACTCTTTCAGACGAATGCCCATGGATAGACGATTCCAATGATGCTTTACTTGTTGCACAACATTTAGGTATACCCTTCCAAGTAATTGATTTAAGTAAAGAATACAAGGAGCGTATCGTTGATTACATGTTTAAAGAGTATGAAGCCGGTAGAACACCTAATCCAGATGTCTTGTGTAATCGTGAGATTAAATTTGATGCCTTCTTGAAAGCAGCTACAGACCTTGGAGCAGATTACGTAGCGACCGGACATTATTGCAGAAAATTAGTTCATGAAAACGGTCTTACCAACCTACTCTCTGGAAAAGATAAGAATAAAGATCAATCGTATTTCTTATGTCAAATCAACCCTGAACAACTATCAAAAGCACTATTTCCCATCGGAGATTTAGAAAAATCAGTTGTAAGAAGAATTGCCGCAGAGCAAGG
Organism: Lishizhenia tianjinensis; assembly: GCA_945902115.1. GTDB lineage: Bacteria > Bacteroidota > Bacteroidia > Flavobacteriales_D > Crocinitomicaceae > UBA952. Next base: position 3,785 of record CAMDLY010000011.1, read on the forward strand.
ATTGGTAACTGCTGAGAAAAAAGATTCACAAGGCCTTTGTTTTGTGGGAAAAATCTCATTACCAATCTTTTTACAACAACAATTACAGCAAAAGTTAGGGCCAATTATAGAGATTCCTGAAGACAACGGGGTGCTAAACGCATATCACCAACTTACAAAATCTGAAAACAACCTTGTAAAATTAAGTGAGCCGTTCAAATTTAATAGAGAGGACGGTATTCAAGTTGGAGAACACCAAGGAGCACACTATTACACCATTGGACAGAGGAAAGGGTTGCATATTGGAGGAAGACCTGAGCCTAGTTTTGTAATAGGTATAGATACGAATGAAAATGTAATTTATACGGGTCAAACTGTCAGTCATCCTGGACTAAATAGATCTGTTCTTAAGTTGGAATTAAGCCAAATGAATTGGTTAAATGCTGCTTACGAGTTAGTGGAAGACGGTGATCTTGAGGTCATGTCACGAATCCGATATCGCCAACCTCTGCAAAAAGCAAAACTCATACGAAAATCGAATGAGTTTTACTTACTTTTTAATCAACCACAAAAAGGGATTACACCTGGACAGTTCGCAGTTTGGTATATTGCTGACGAACTTATTGGATCTTCGGTTATATATTCTTAGTTCATTACAGCACTGAAAAAGACAGAATTTTTGTGATCTTCCATCCTTTCAGCATTCTTCAATTTATCCATTAAAGCCGCTACTTCAAAAACGCTTAGATTACTTTTAACTCCTAACTCTCTGTGTTTGGATAATTTCAACTGCGCATTTCGCGCAACATTACTTCTAAGTGAATTCATATAAATTGTCATGTCGTTGTTTTTTGACATTGTTACGAATGTAAATAAATGAAAGTTACACAACGTATATAATTTATTTTTAATAAACTGATTTTCAATAATTTAATTTTAATTATTTAAATAAACATAACAAAATAATTTTTGAAATATGGTTTCAAATCATTGTGTATCTTTGTATTAGCTATGCGAAAATGTTGCCACTTTCTTCTTGTTTTTGTGCTTTTCGCCTGTGAGGAGAAAACTAATGAAGACGCGGAAGAATTCCAAAACTCTACGGAAATAACTATCTCTACGATTCCAGATAGCGTGAAACGAAATTTCAATGAGCACTTACGATATACTCTACAGAGCGCATTCCAAATATCCCTAGACGAAAAGTATACTTCCCAAGTAGTAGAAACAGATTTTAATGGTGACGGAGTAATGGACAAAATTATATCTATCAACCGTCTAGAAAAAGCCAATCTAGACCTTAAAACCGCTGAAAATCCCGCAAAGTCATTGGAAATGGGTCAAATGGGTAACTACAATCATTTCATTCTTTACAATGGTAAAGACAGTACTTTCATTTCACCCGTTGTCGTTCCCTCCTCACCATACACGCCACTAGTGATCTCTAGTGTAGCCCTGAAAAATGAGGTAAAAAGTGAAATTCAGTTAGCGTATCGGATTCGAAATTCCGCCTATAGATCTTTCTACACCATTCAAAATAATCAGGCGAAAATCATTTTTCAGTGGAAACTATTTGACGGCTTAGGAACCAAAAATGACGAAGCTTATTTCATAGAAGTTGGAAACTCAGGAAAGTCCTCAGAATTCAAGGATCTTTATATCTATAAAGCCAACCTTCAAAAACTACCAAAAAAAGAAAATCCCTATACTTTTAATCCTTTAATTTCGAAAAAAGAAGGTATTTTTACCACGTTTTTCTACTTAGATAAAGAGGGGAAGTACTTTACGTTACCGCAATAAAATAACACATAAGAATAGCTGAGGTATGCATAAAATTTGTCCAAGCGAATGTCCAACAATGATTGAAAGCGGTGCTGCAGTGATCTTAGATATAAGGGAACAGTTCGAATTCGATGCTGTTCATATAAGTAGCCTTCACATCCCAATGGCTGAATTAGAACACCATCTAGATACGGTAAGAAAATACAATAAGGTAATCGTAATGTGTCAATCTGGAAGACGGGCTGAAGCACTGGTAAATTTTTTGGAAACGGAATATAATGTCACCAATTTATTATGTATGGAAGGCGGTATACTGGGATGGAAAGAAAAAGTTGACCCATCATTAATTATCGAATAACATGGTAGAATTATTCAAACACATTCTGGAACTCGATTTCGATTGGCTCTTTAGCAACTATGGAACCGCGATATATGTCATTTTATTTATGATTATATTCATAGAAACTGGAGTTGTAGCGATGCCCTTTTTGCCCGGAGACTCTCTCTTATTTACTGCAGGGCTATTTTGTAAATCGGGCCATATGGATCTTTTGATTTTACTCCCCTTATTATTTATTGCGGCAGTAGTTGGAGATAACTCAAACTATTGGATTGGAAGAAAAATTGGACTCAGTGTGTTTTCGTTCAAAATTAAAGGTAGGCAGATCGTAAAAAAAGAATACCTCGACCAAACTGAACAGTTTTTTGAAAAAAATGGTACCAAAGCAATTATCATGGCACGCTTCGTACCATTGGTTCGTACCTTTGCTCCATTCGCTGCAGGGGTTGGTAAAATGAACTATAAAACATTTGTTTCTTTTGATATTTTAGGCGGGTTCCTTTGGGTTTTCAGCCTTACCATAGCAGGATATCTCCTCGGAGAAATAACTTGGATAAAGGAACACATTGATTTAGTATGTCTGGGAATTATTTTATTGTCTGTCTTACCAATTATCGTTAAATTGGTATCTAATAGACTAAAATGAAAAGAGCATATATAGTTTCAGGTTATCGATCTGCCATAGGTAAAGCAGGTAAAGGTGGTTTTAGGTTTTACCGTCCCGATGATCTCGCGGCTCGGGTGATAGAGCACCTCATGAAATCAGTTCCAAATTTAGATCCTGAGTTAGTAGATGACGTAATCGTTGGTAATGCTACTCCCGAGGCTGAACAAGGGCTGAACATGGCGAGGATGATTTCCCTTTTCGGTTTAAAAACTGACAAGGTTCCTGGTATGACTGTAAACAGGTATTGTGCCTCAGGTCTCGAGACCATTGCAATTGCCCAGGCAAAAATTGAGGCTGGAATGGCTGATTGCATTATTGCCGGTGGTGCTGAATCCATGTCCATTATGGCCATGGGTGGATGGCGAATCGTCCCAAATCCTGTAGAAAGTAAAAAAAATCCAAGCTATTACTGGGGTATGGGCTTGACGGCCGAGGCCGTTGCAAAAGAATACCATATCAGTCGTGAGGAACAAGATAATTTTGCATTTACCTCCCACGAAAAGGCTCTTGATGCCATAAAACAAGGGCGCTTTAAAGATGACATTGTACCCGTGGAAATAGAACATATTTTCCTTGATGAAAATGAGAGAAAACAGGTTAAAAAATATATCGTAGACACGGATGAAGGTCCGAGAAAAAGCACGCTTGAAGGACTTTCCAAATTAAAACCGGTATTTGCTGCAAATGGTTCTGTTACTGCTGGGAATAGTTCACAAACCTCCGACGGAGCAGCATTTGTGTTGGTTATGTCTGAAGATATGGTGAAAAGATTAAACCTTGAACCCATTGCACGACTAGCATCCTATGCAACAGTTGGTGTGGAACCGAGAATTATGGGGATAGGTCCTGTAGAGGCAATTCCAAAAGCAATAAAAGCCGCAGGACTTACCTTGAATGACATTGATTTAGTTGAATTAAACGAAGCCTTTGCCTCTCAATCTTTAGCTGTAATTAGAGAATCACAGCTCAATCCTGAAATAGTAAACGTGAATGGAGGAGCAATTGCGCTTGGCCATCCACTGGGTTGCACCGGTGCTAAATTAACTGTTCAACTAATTAATGAATTAAGAAGAAGAAATCAACGATATGGTATCGTTACCATGTGCGTTGGAACCGGTCAAGGTGCTGCGGGTGTTATTGAACGTATTAGTTAATTCTGTGTTATATAGCTATTAAAAGACGATAAATATAAATTACATGCAACTTAAAGCGTTAAATTTGTGTCTAAATTGTGTAATCTAGAACATGAAAACCGCAATTTCCCTTTTATTTTTTCTATTGTCGATCTCAGTTTTAGCCCAATCGGCTTGTCAAAATGCTGACTTTGAAGCAGGTTCTTTTATAAATTGGCAGGGGCAAACAGGAAATTGTTGTGCCATTTCTACCCCAACGAATGGAATTGTAAATGGACAACACACCATAATGACTGGCGCAGGAACAGATCCAAATTCTTGTGGAAATGTATCTGTGGTAGCACCAGGAAGTACATATTCTGCACGATTAGGAAATGATGGAAGCAATTACGGGGCAGAGCGACTTCGCTACACGTTTAGTATTACCCCAGCCAACACGCTGATCATATATAAATACGCGGTAATCCTCGAGGATCCAAGTCACAGCCCTAACGATCAACCAAGATTTGAAGCAAAATTGTTAAATCAAAATGGAGGCGTGATTCCATGCACTGATTATTATGTGGCTGCCGGACCAGGATCTGGCTTCCAAAATTGTGCAGGTGTACAATATAAAGATTGGACGACTATTGGCGTGGATGTTTCTGGTTACGTTGGACAAAATGTTACGATTGATTTTGCCACAGGAGACTGTGGGCAAGGTGCACACTTTGGATATGCTTATGTGGAAGCTAGCTGTGCGCCATTCTTAATTGATTCACGCTATTGCGAGGTTGAAAATGGCTTAAATCTTGCTGTCTTAACAGCACCTGCTGGATTTCAAACTTACCAGTGGAGTACTGGCGCAACAGGCAATATAACTACGGTCGTAAATCCACAGGTTGGACAGGTTGTAACATGTCAAATCACATCGGTTAACGGTTGTATTGCAAACCTCCAAGCCATACTAACGCCATCTGATGCCGTCGCATCTTTTATTCCCGAGTCGGTATGCGCAGGAGATACGGTAAACCTGTTAAATACCAGTACATTTCAAAACGCCTTTCAAGATAGCATATACTGGAGTTCCTCCGATGGTTTCACCTCTACTGAGTTAGATTTTGAGCATGTTTTTCCAAATCCGGGCACCTACCAAATTGAACTTTTTGTTGAGTCCGACGCAGGATGCGTAGATTCAATTACTCAAACGATAAATATTTTCGATATACCGTTAGCGGATATTTCATCGAGCGATGCTTGTGTAGGTCAAAATATAGAATTATCGAGCACATCATCTATAGCGGATAATACCACTTTATCAAATTTTTGGGCCATTAACGGCCTAAGTTCAACAGGTAATACCGCACCTTTACCCACACTAATAGCCGATACGCTTAGCGTTCAATTGATATCTATATCTACAAATAACTGCAGTGACACCGTAGTAGAGAGCTTCATAGTTTACAATAATCCAATTGCAGGTTTCGACTTCATTGAAGTGTGTGCTAACGACCCCATGACTTTTACAGATACATCCTTGTTATTTTCCAACCAAAATATATTCAGTTGGGTCTATAATTCACAGGAAGTTGGCACGAACTCGTCACTCACCTATACTTTTTCCAATTCGGGAAATACGAATATAGAATTAATCGTAGAAGATATCTATCCAACTATTAGTTGCTCGGATACAGTAACTCAAACATTCCTAGTTCATGGTATCCCTGAAATTCTTTATACGGTAGATACCACGCAATGTGAAGACTTGTCTGTATTGTTTAGTTCTAACTCAATTAATCCTACAAATGAGCCCATGACCTACACATGGGAAGTAAATGCATCAATTATAGGTGCCAGTGCTGATATCAGTTACACATTCAATGATGACGGTATTTTTCCTGTTACTTTAAGCGTTGTTTCTGACTTCGGATGCTTCTCAGATAGTGTATTTAATGTGTATATCTACCCTACACCCGATGCACCAATTCTTTCAGTAACCAGTGCAATCTGTCCAGATGATCCGGTAACATTTACAGCCTTGGCCGAAGACAACAGCACTATTAACTGGTCGGGTCCACTGAATTTTGAAAGTACCGATTTCGTCTTTGATCTGCCAATTTCCTTAGGTGAAATGGGTTACTACAATGCATTCATAACCTCACAATATGGATGTATTTCTGATACTTCAAATGTATTAGCAACAATTATTAATATTTTCGGCTTCGACGATTTTGTATTCCCAAATGTCTTAACCGCCAACAGCGACGGCACCAATGATGAACTCAATCTATTCGAATACTTCAAAACTTGTGAAGAATACACCCTGTATATTTTCAACAGATGGGGCAATAAAGTTTTTGAACAAACCTTATACTCCCCTCAATTCAAGGGTGAAACAATTTCTGGAGATATCTTGGAGGAAGGTGTTTATTTCTACAAACTCATTGTTAGGGATGCAGAGGAGGATAAATCCGTGAAGCACGGATACATTCACATAGTAAAATAATCTTACAATGTTTCTTGGAATTCTTTTTTGATGAAATCGATAGATACGTCAATCGTCAAATGCTCTAGTTGTGCGAGCACTTCAAATATTTTCATGGAAAGGTCTAATGAGGTGGAACTATCGGTCATCTGATCTCCTGCGAGATTTATAATCCTTACCACATCCTCGCGTGACTTCTTCATCATGTCCCATGCTGTGGACGAAATAAAGAGTTGCTGAACGACATTATGATCATATTCATCTCTAATTGACTTAAGAATTTCCGTTTGAAATACTCGTGCTGGTAGACCGGGTTTATTTAATCGCAGCACTAAACTGTTCGGATGAATTCTCTCTAGAAAAAGGATAGCTCGCTGGTATGCTTCAAATCGGCTAGGTAAAAAATACTCTTGACGCTGTTTTTTTAATTCTATTTGTAAGTATTTTATTTCTCTAGCCTCTGCTTTTTTTAAAAATGATTGTACAATCCATACAATACTCAACAAAGCAATAATTAAGACGACGATAATTAGATGATCCATTTCTTATGATTTCTTATGATTTTTTACAAATATAAAGTTAAGTGAAAAGATAATGTTACATTTCGGCTTACTTAACACAAAGCTTTTTTAATTTTACCTTAAAGTTAATGTCACAGTCACTCATTATAACAGTACTTATTGCCTATTTCGGAGTGTTGATACTAATTTCGTATTTGACTTCCAGAAATGCCGATTCAGATACTTTTTTCACGGGGAATAGGCAAAGTCCTTGGTACTTAGTGGCATTTGGAATGATTGGAGCTTCTCTCTCAGGAGTAACTTTTATATCCGTACCGGGAAAAGTTATAAACGATGGTATGGCTTATTTTCAGGTAGTCTTGGGATATATTCTCGGATATGTAGTTGTTGCGCAAGTATTGATGCCATTATATTACAGGTTAAACGTTACCTCAATTTATGAATTCCTAGAACGCAGACTGGGATTGGTAAGCTATAAAACCGGTGCTGCCTTTTTCATACTATCGAGAACGTTAGGTTCAGCAATTCGCTTGTATTTAGCTACCGTAGTTCTTCAGCTATTTTTATTTGATGACTTGGGAGTGCCCTATAGTATCACTGCGTGCATAACGATATTACTCATATGGATATACACATTCAAAGGAGGCATAAAAACAATTGTGTATACGGATACTTTTCAAACATTCTTTTTATTAAGCGCCGTTATTATTTGCACCATTATCGTAGCACAGTCCATGAACCTAGATTTATTCAGTTTATGGGAGAAAATAAGCGAAACAAAAACCTCTCAAGGGCATTCTATGACGAGAATTTTTGTGTTGGATGATCCAAATGCAAAGAATTACTTTTGGAAGCATTTTCTTGGCGGCATGTTCCTAACTATCGCTATGACGGGTCTAGATCAGGATTTGATGCAGAAAAATCTGACTTGCAAAAATATCAACGATGCGAAAAAAAATATGTATTCTTTCACTGCTATTCTTTTGGTTACGAATTTATTATTCCTGATTTTGGGAGGAGCTTTATACGTATTTGCCTTTTCAAAAGGAATTGAGTTACCTCTTAAAACAGACCATACCTTCCCTACCCTCGCATTGAATCATTTCGGAACAGTAGCAGGGATTTTCTTTTTGCTAGGAATTACAGCTTCGTCCTATGCCTCCGCCGACAGTGCTCTTGCAGCTCTTACGACTGGGTTCTGTATCGATTTTTTAAATTTCAAAAAACGTGAAGAAGCAGATAAAAAGCGACTAATGTTGTATGTGCATATAGGGTTCTCAATACTGTTTTTAGTGATCATTCTTTTAACAAATTGGTATATACAACAACATCCAAAAACAGATATTATAGATATCATTCTAACCCTTGCTTCATATACTTATGGCCCACTCATAGGACTATTTGCTTTTGGGATTATGACTAAACAAGTAATCAAATTTAATTGGATGGTTCCTATCATTTGCCTCGCAGTGCCCGTATGTTGTTATGCTCTTGATAAAAATTCGAATCTATTCTTCGGAAACTACAAATTCGGTTATGAAATGCTAATAATAAATGGAAGTATTACTTTTATTTGTTTGTATTTATCTTCTGTACGCTCAAAAACTGACACCCATGTTACGAATTAACCTCAACGATAACGGACAACATTTGATTTTTGCACCCCTTACCTTAACTCGGCCCGTAGGAAGTCTGAGAATCGGAATTATGACCAATGAGGAACGTTGGAAATTTCTTTGTCCCGATTGCACTCTTGGATTCACCACAGAGAATTACCTTCAAACCAAGTACCCGTCTCTTAATGACGCCATAGAGGTAAATGCATGTATTTTACCATCAACTGAGCTAGCGCAGGAAGTCATAAACCTAGCCCAAAATGAAATTCTGCTTTGTAATAACATATGGGTTGCCAAAAGAGGTAACGGAGATATCATCAAAAACCTACCACTAGAAGATATTATCCATATTGAAAAGAGATGGGATTTATTCGTAAAAAACGACGAAGCAATTAAACACGATTATAACTTATTGACGAAAAATAGGGTATCACAAAAACTCAGTGAAAGCAATCGGTTAATTGGTTCAGAAGACAACTTGTTTATAGAAGAAGGAGCGAGTATCGAAGGGGCTATCCTAAATACAAATTTCGGTCCTCTGTATGTTGGTAAATATGCAGAAATCATGGAGGGGACTGTGATTCGCGGACCACTCGCCTTGTGCGATCATGCGGTCCTAAAGTTGAGTACGAAAATCTATGGAGCTACAACGATTGGTCCATATTGCAAAGTAGGTGGAGAAGTAAATAATGTTGTTTTTCAGGCATATTCAAATAAAGGTCATGATGGATTTCTTGGTAATTCTGTAGTTGGCGAGTGGTGTAATTTAGGAGCTGATACCAACACATCCAATCTAAAAAACAACTACGGAAATGTCAGTGTGTACTGTTACAAATCGACACAAGAAATTGAAACAAATACTCAATTTATGGGTCTGACCATGGGAGATCATTCCAAATGCGGTATAAATACTATGTTCAATACAGGAACAGTAGTTGGGGTGTCTTGTAATATTTTTGGTGGGGATTTTCCAGATAAATATATTCAATCCTTTTCTTGGGGCGGTAAGGAGTTAACAGCATTCAAATTCGATAAAGCCATCGAATATGCTAATAACATGATGAATAGACGCGGACTAAGTTTAAGCAATGAGGAAGTTGAAATACTCGCATTTATTCATGCTAGGAATCATTAACCTATATAAAATCGGATAGCCAAAACCATCAAAACAATTCCGATGTATATTGCGAAAACATCCCAATATCTTTTGACATAAGAACCTAAGGAACTTGAATTTTTGTTTCCACCGGATGTAGAGGGTTTTTCAGGTTCAAAACTAGACTTATTCGATTTATTTTGATCATTCAAAGGAAAAGGCTTAGAAGATATTGGCGTGATTGGGGTAACTGGTGATTTTTTAGGCATAACCCTTTGCCAATCGATGAGAATGTTTTCTGCAATTTTCAAGATATCTCCATCTTTCAGCAAAGCGGGTTCATAAACTCTCTTGCCATTAACAAAGGATCCATTCATTGACGAAAGATCAGTGAGAAAGACATTTCCTTCAGCATCAACAAACAACTCAGCATGATACTTATTTACTGTTTGATGAGCACAAACAATGTGGTTGTCTTCTGCTCGCCCAATTTTTATTACCTTGCCTTTGATTGCCATTTTACGCTATAAAGCTAAGAAAAATTCCTTTTGTCCTCAAGCTATTGATTGTTATTATATTTTGTTAATTCTGGCCTAAATTCAAAGTGCATAGTATCATAATGCACCCATTTCCCTCCCCAAATGAAACCGTATTTTTCAAATATTTCGACAATTTCAAGTGGTATTGAATTTCGATAGCTTAATTTTTTAGTTTCGTCGATGCACGAACAATCCCATTGCCAATAATTTGAATGAGAACTATTGATGTCTATGGTCATGCCGAAAGAATGAGCACTCAATCGCGATGTGCCAGAGATTTTACGCCAATTAAAGGTGCCTCCAACAGCGGTTAAATACTTTTTCCATTCCGGGTGTTTATCTAATGCTAAGGAAACTTTCTTCAAGGAGTCAGCAACACCACATTTTTTTGTGACTTGAATCCGCTGATTCACAAACGATGGACACCATACAATCGATACTAGATTCTTTTGTACTTCCGCAGAGGATGAACCATAAATACGTTTAAAAAAATCTTCATTACGAATTCTCCCCGCATCAGTATTTAAGGAATTGTCGTTTGATAAATTATATAGATAATGATATTGGTCTTCAATGTCAGGATACTCTAATAACCCTTCAATATTCTTTTCTTTGTTATCATTATAGATAATTGATTTACCATCCTTGAAAAATATACGGTTTTCTTTTATTGTATCAATATCCTTATAAAAGTGCATCAGAAGTTTCACTTTCAAATCTTGGGAATAAGTATTTTTAAGATCCGTCGATTCTGTTACTGCTGATGGGCTTACAATATCACTCTTTTGCTGCCCTGAACAAGAGGGAATGGAAAACAGTAATAGCCATAAAAACAATAAAAAAGATGGTCTTATTCGCAATGTGAGCTGTAAGCTGTTTCAGTGAATATTCTTGGATTGGCATTAGGATACCGCTTACCGATACAATGATACCAAACATCTGTTGAAAAAGCACCACTATCCAAAATTTTCCAAACTCCTTTGGCATTTTTAACAAACAAGGCCTGCACACCGCAACAGTCATAACCATCGTCAGGCATTCGAAGTTCTTTTCCACTTATTTTGGATTGAGCCGTGGCTTCTAACCAAGCGTAATTTCCGCTTACTAAAAAATGATTAACGACGAATACAACATCTTGGTTTATCTCTTTTTTTACAGAAGTTCTCAAAAGATCGAGCATTGCAGTTCGGCTTACTGAATTGGTGCTAGACTTCTTTTTAAAATCTGTTACCGACTGACCTTTGATAGATAGGATAAAAAGGAATGAACCTAGAATTAAAAAGTAACGCACAAGTTGTATTTTAACAAATGTAAATAATTAGTCAATTTTAAGAAATTATTTCTTAGCTTTTTTAACTCCGAATTCAATGATTATTCCAATCGTAGGCTGTACGATCCCTGAAGCGTTGGATATTTCTTTCAAGAGGTATCGAGAAGGGTCATTTGGATCTACAACATAATTTCCAGCAGCATCAGTTTCAGCCAAATAAATGGGGGCGAGTTTAGCTTTATAACCGTAGGCATTTTGTATGTCTAAGTAGAAGTTCAAAGAAAATTTCTCAAGAAAAATCTTCTTATCAACACGGATATTTAACTGATGGAAATTAGATTCTCTTAATGTATTAAGTTGACTGTAATCTGGGAAAGCGAAGCCGTTTACGTTCCAATTCTGAATGAGTGCTGAGTTTGCCACATCTGTCGGTGTGTAAGGTGCTCCTCCGGAGTATAACCACCTGAATCCTACCTCCCACCCTTTTTTGAAGCGCTTTCCACCTGTTAACGAAATAATATTTCTACTATCCCATGCTGTAGGTTGGTATTGATTATTTTTGTCTTGAAATTCTGAACGCACATAGGTATAGGCTAAGACAGCATAAAAGCCTTTAAATAGTTTTTGTTGGTATAAAAATTCCAATCCGTAAGTCCTTCCCTGAGAGGTAGACCTAATTTCCTCATTTCCTACCACACCGAAGTCAGATCCAATATTTGCTAGACAAAGTGAGTCTTTCACTGAAAAAGGGTAACGGTCGTATTTTTTGTAAAATCCTTCTAAAGTAAATCTGGAATTCATTTTGGTGAGATATTCTCCTCCTAAAATAAAATGATCGGCTCTTATATACTTAGCATAGTCTTTATTTGCGAGATCGCCGTCTTTTCTATAACCTAGAATCGTATAAGATGGTAGTTGATGATATCGCGCCACATTGGCATTTATTGCCCATTGGGGGGTAAGCCTATAATTCACAGAAAAGGATGGAGATAATTGTTCTAGCGGATTCATCATTAAAGTCGAATAATTATTAATGTCGCTGCGTAAACCTAGAGAAAGGTTTAATTTCTCGTTGAATAAAGAACGATTGGCTTGTCCGAACATTGCTAATTTACTCATGAATAAATTTGAGGTAAAATCAATTAAAACAGGGGCCCCTTGTACGGTGATCTTGCCGTAGGTCGAATTATAGTATCTGGCATATTCATAGCCAATTCCTGCGTTTATTTTCCAACCATTTTTAGTGTATGTATGTTCAAATCTTAACTTATTTTCTGCCTCAAATGACGAATAGTCTTGTATTAAACTATCTGGTACTTCCACCAATCCGCGGTAACGATACGCACTATTGTTCAGCATATTTCTACTTGCTACAATATTTTGGTAAGAATGTTTTCCAAAATGGGTGTAGTTGATACCAAACATGTAATTCCATTGATTTTGGATAGGCAAATTGTTGATGATAAAATTATTGTATTCCACAGTGCTGGAATCTTCTGGACCAAGAGCATCGTTAACCCCTGCATTTAGCCTGAACTGATCCAAGGCTCCGATTCCGATAAAGCTAATTTTATTTTTATCGTTGATTTTATAATTTACTTTGTACTGATAATCATTATAGGTAGGTAAGATGGGTAACTTCAACGCAGCAAATAGAAATTGTAAATAAGATCTTCTCGCTGAAAAGATAAAATCCACCTTTTTCCCTATCGGACCATCCAATGTTATTGCAGCGTCACTTGAGCCAATGGCAAAATTGGTAATTATCGCATCTGGGTTACCATCTTTTTGTTTGAACGACAATACTGAACTTAGGCCGTTCGCACGATTCGCAGGAAAAGCCCCTGAATAAAAATCTACCTCTCGAATGAAATTCACGTTAAGGAGTCCAACGGGCCCCCCGCTACTTCCTTGCGTCGCAAAATGATTTATATTCGGAACCTCTATCCCATCTAAATAAAATTTATTCTCCCCTGGAGAACCTCCCCTAATGATAATATCGTTTCGAAAAGAAGCTCTTGAGGCTACCCCTGGTAAGGCCGCTATTACTTTACTCACATCTCTATTTGCACCGGGTAAACGCTCAATTTCTGTAGAATTTAGGGTTTTCAAAGAAACTGGAGATTCTGTCTTTCGTACAAATGACGAAGCTTTAACGGTAACCGCTCCCTTCTCTTTTACTATTTCTTCCAACAGAAATTCTACTTCAACAGTACGCACATTGGTAACGGAAATCTCATTGAGAATAATTTCCTTAAAACCTGAAGCTGTGGCTTTAAATGAATATATCCCAGGAGAGAGACCTGTAATTTGAAAACTTCCGTCATCTAGTGTGGTTGCCCCTCTCTGTCCATCAACAATTTGAACTTTGGCAAATTCAATTGGTTTGTTGTTCGTGGAATTCAAAACTTTCCCTTTTATTATCCCTGTTTGAGCATATGAACTAATGGAAAGAAGTATAAAGCAAAGAAGGGTTATTTTATTCATGTCGTTATTTTTAATTTTAAACAAAAGAATTTCAAAAAAGTTTTTTTTAAATTACAGAAACATACAATTGTAAATTACAGCGTATTTTACGGAAACATCAACTAAAATCCCGCTGTTTTTTAAGCCCATTCTTCCATGTAACAACATTTTCAATGAGTTTAAATCCTTCGGTTGTAAGAATAGATTCCGGGTGAAATTGAACTCCTAAAATATACTCATCACTCGATTCAAGAGACATAGCTACCTTTTTCTCGGAAATAGACGAGAGGTATTTTTCTGGAACACTGACTAACTTCCAACTATGGTAAAGACCTACTAGAGAATTCTTTTGAATGCCTTGAAATAAAATACTGCTATCCGAAACCCATGATAACCTCTCACTGACTCCATGCTTTACAGTCAATTGATTCGCCAATTCCGCACCTAAACTTATACCTAGTGCCTGAAAACCGAGGCAAACACCAAAAATAGGAATCCTATTTTGTCTGCAATAACTTATGCATGTAAAGAGATTCTCTTTTTCTTCAGGTAGACCTGGCCCCGGAGATAAAACTACCAAAGAATAGCTAGGCAGAGAATCTATGATTAATTGATCGTGAAATACAATCTCAACATCCTCGCCTGCCCTCTCAAAATAATGCACTAGATTGTAGGTAAAAGAATCATAAAAATCAACAACCAAGACCATTGCTTGCGTAAAATTTGGTTACTTTGCAAAAGTAGAATAAAATGTAACGCCAGATGAAAACAGCTATTTCAATACCGAATGCTCCTGCCCCTGTTGGACCATACAGCCAGGCAATTGATACTGGCAACATGCTTTTTGTTAGTGGTCAAATTCCTTTAAACCCAGAGGACGGTAAGCTCATAGTTGATTCCATAGTGGAATCTACACACCAGGTAATGCAAAATATTCAGTCCTTACTGCATGCTGCTGGTTTTGAATGGACCCATGTGGTTAAATGCAGTATTTTTTTGAAAGACCTGAACGATTTTAACGAAGTAAATAAGGTGTATTCCTCATATTTTGAAGATGTGCCGCCCGCGAGGGAAACTGTTGAGGTTTCAAGACTGCCATTGGATGTTTCTATAGAAATTTCTTGTATAGCCGTTAAAAGTTAATTCATGGCAATCAAAAGCATGGTAGACGTTAGTGTAGTCATCGTTAATTACAATGTATGCTATTTTCTTGAACAATGCCTGAATTCAATTGATGCGTCCATAGGTCATATTTCGAAAGAGATTTTTGTTGTAGACAATAACAGCGTAGACGACTCCATGCAGATGGTCGCGGAAAAATTTCCAGGAGTTATTAGAATTGAAAATAAAGAAAATCTTGGATTCTCAAAAGCAAATAATCAAGCAATTAAACAAGCCTCAGGTCGTTATATTTTATTGTTGAATCCAGATACTGTTATAGAGGAAGACACCCTAATAAAATGTATTGAATTCATGGACTCAAAACCAAAAGCAGGAGGTTTAGGGGTTCGCATGTTAGACGGAAAAGGTAATTTCCTTCCTGAGTCGAAAAGGGGCCTGCCTTCGCCAAAAGTTGCTTTTTGTAAAATATTTGGTCTTTCAAAGTTTTTCAAGAAATCTAGGACATTTAATTACTATCATCTCGGGCATTTGAGTGAATTTGAAACTCACGAAATCGATATTCTCAGTGGGGCGTTTATGTTTATGAGAGCAGAGGCGCTAGAAAAAGTAGGCCTATTGGATGAGGCTTTTTTTATGTATGGTGAAGACATTGATTTGTCTTATCGCTTGCAGAAAGGGGATTATGAAAATTATTATTTCCCAGAAACTAAAATAATTCATTACAAGGGTGAAAGCACCAAAAAAAGTTCTGTAAACTATGTTTTTGTTTTTTACAGAGCAATGATAATTTTTGCAAAAAAACACTTCTCTGAGCACAACGCAAGTTTATTTTCCTTTGCGATTAATTCAGCAATTTATCTCCGAGCAGGAGCCGCCGTGATGAATAGAATCATAAAAAAAACAACCCTGCCTTTAGTGGATTTTTTATTGACATTGTCTGGACTTTATTTACTAACAAATCAATGGAAAATTCGTGATATTCACTTTACAGAATGGGCTTTCAATATTCAGATCCCCTTGTATGCAACTATATGGGTGTTAACTGCGCATTTACTCGGCGCATACGATCGAGGAACAAACAGGCATTTGGTTTGGAAAAGTAGTTTCATAGGCACGTTATTCATTTTGGTAGTTTATGCATTATTGCCAAAAGACTTACAATTTTCTCGCCTATTCATCCTAGTCGGCATGTTGTGGAATATACTTCAATTTTACTTAGTTCGATTGATAATTAATTTATTTTTAAATCATCGTATTGGTTTACCCAAGACAACACAAAAACGGTTCGCAATTCTTGGTTCAAAAACTGAATTTGAAAGGATCGAAAAATTATTGAATGCCACGTATTCGAATATTGAAAGTTCTATGTGGCTAGAAATAAACTCTCAAAACACGGGATTACATAAAATAGAAGAAGTGATTCAAGTGTATAGGATAAATGAACTTATCTTTTCTGCAAAAGATTTGACATCAAAAGATATTATTAGCCTCATGTCTGCGATTAACACTCAGGACGTAGATTTTAAAATAGCTCAACCCGAAACAGACTATTTAATTGGAAGCAATTCCATCGATTCGGCAGGAGATTTGTACATTCAACAAGTAAACCTGCTCATTAGACCTGAAAATAGACGATCAAAAAGACTTTTTGACCTTACAGCCTCTTTAACACTTTTTATACTTTCCCCAATTCTTTGTTTTTTTCAACAGAGCAAGATTGTTTTTTTTAGGAACATTTGGGCTGTATTGAAAGGCGATAAAACTTGGGTTGGTGCGCCCATAGAAAGAAAAAACACATTCATTAAGCCGGGAATCATATTACCAATCCACTTAGCTAGTGATGCTGAATCAATAGATTACCAAAAAATTAACCTTTTGTATGCTAAAAATTATTCACCATTATTTGACTTGCAATGTGTGCTCAAAAATTGGCGGTTATTAGGAAAATAACATCATTATTTTATACTTTTTAGAAGTTTTAAGCTATATTTGCAAGGCAAAGCGTAAAGTATGGGGCAGATAGAGATTCGTTTACCAAAGATGGGGGAAAGTGTTACTGAAGCAACTATAACAAATTGGTTGAAAAACGTTGGTGATTCTGTTGCCATAGATGAACCTCTTGTTGAAGTGGCCACAGACAAAGTGGATAACGAACTACCCTCCGAAGCTGCCGGTGTACTCGTAAAAAGACTTTTTGAGAAAGACCAAGTAGCGAAAGTTGGCGATGTTATTGCCTTGCTATCAACAGACGGAGGCCCTGTTCTTGAAGAAAAAAAGTCTTCGGAAGTAATTGAAGATCAATCAGTAAGTGAAATAGCCGCCTCTATAGAAAATCAAATTGCTAACGAAAATATTTCCGTCGATAAAATTTCTAAGAATGGAGAGAATGGCAAGTTCTTTTCTCCACTCGTTAGATCTATAGCAGCAAAAGAGAATATTAGTGCTTCCGAATTAAATACCATTAACGGTTCTGGAATGGATGGTAGAGTAACTAAAGCAGACCTATTAGGCTATTTAGCGAATAAAAGTCAACAAAAAATTACTCCTGTACAAACTGATAATAACGAACCTACTAAATTTAGTTCACCAGTAATTACTTCTGCTTCAAACATAAAAGAACCAGTAGTAATAGCCAATTCTGGTGATGAAATTATCGAAATGGACCGCATGAGAAAATTGATTGCGGACCATATGGTGATGTCAAAACATGTTTCTCCACACGTGACTTCCTATGTGGAAGCTGATGTGACAAATATGGTTTTATGGCGAAATAAAATCAAAAAATCCTTTCAAGAAAGAGAAGGAGAAAATATAACATTCACGCCAATTTTAATAGAAGCCATTGCTAAGGCAATTAAAGATTTTCCGATGATCAATGTCTCTGTTTCTGGAACGACGATTATCAAACGAAAAAACATCAATATTGGTATGGCAACAGCCTTACCCTCAGGTAATTTAATAGTCCCTGTTATTAAAAATGCAGACTTACTAAATCTCGTTGGCTTGACAAAGGCAGTAAATGAATTAGCAAATAATGCACGAAATAACAAGCTTAAACCAGAGGATATTCAAGGTGGCACATATACTGTTACAAATGTAGGATCATTTGGTAATGTTATGGGCACCCCAATAATTAATCAACCGCAAGTAGCCATTTTAGCTCTTGGTGCGATTAGGAAAGTACCAGCTGTTATCGAAACTCCGGCAGGTGATTTCATCGGTATACGACATAAAATGTTTTTGTCGCATTCATACGATCATAGAGTAGTCGATGGAGCCCTTGGAGGTCAGTTTGTTAGGAAAGTAGCAGATTATTTAGAGGCTTTTGATTTAAATCGGGAAATTTAATTAAATTTAAAAATCATATAAAAATTTTATGAGAAAAATTAGCGCAATCATTTGGATGCTCCTTTTTACCACTGTTTTGAGGGCACAGTTTACAGAAACTGAAGTTAGAAATATGGCAAACCAAGCCTCTGAGCAAGAATTGGTTATTCAGTCATCAAGATATTTACAAGAAAATTTTTACCATTTTGCAGAAATTCTTACAAACCGTTTACTAGAACTAGACCCTGATAACGCCAACTATCACTACAGAAAAGGATTTATTGTTTTGGGTATGCGCACAGACCATGAGTCTGCAATCAAACACTTGAGCAAAGCCACTAAAAAGATTCAGAAAAACTACGATATGTATTCTAAGGCTGAAGATGCGGTTCCTGCTGACGTGTTTTTTCACTTAGGTAGAGCATATCATTTAGATGAACAATTTGATAAAGCTCTTGAAAACTATAAGAAGTTTTTAGCTGTAACGGTTAAAAACTCCGAATTAATAAAGGACGCAGAAAACAGAATTATTCAATGCGATGTGGCCAAAAAGCTAATGGCTAGCCCGCAAAATGTCACCGTTAAAAACCTTGGAACAAAGATAAACACAGAATATGCCGACTTTTCCTCGACAATTTCCATAGATGGTCGTGCGCTTTACTACACCTCAAGAAGACCTTGGGAAAATGGTGAATCAAATAATTTCCGTGATCCTCTGTTGAATAACTTTTCAGAAGATATCTACCAGTCTAATTTAGATCCATTCCTTGAGTGGAATTCCCCGAATAGAATGTCTATGTGTAAGCCGGAATTCAATGAGGCAACCGTAAGTGTGAGTATCGATGAAAGAAGAGTATACACTTACAATGACAAATCAGGAATGGGAGACATCTATTTCAGTGAATTGCTAGAAGGTAAGTTTGGACGCGTGGTACCTGTTGATGTAAAAGAGGTAAATACACTGAACAGATGGGAAACTCATTACATGGTTTCCCCTGACGGAAATCTTCGTTTTTTCGTTTCAGATAAAGAATCAGGGAACGGAAAACGAGATATCTATTTCAGCGAAAATATTGATGGTACATGGACTAATCCGGAAAACATGGGAAATATCAACACAGAATGGGATGAGGATTCCCCCTTCATGGGTTTAGATAATAATATCTTGTATTTCTCGAGTAATGGTCCACAATCCATGGGTGAATTTGATATTTTCATGACCGTTAGAGATGAGAATGGTATGTGGGGAGAGGCTGTGAATTTGGGTTACCCTGTGAATAGTGTGGGAGTAGATATTTTCTACACACATACAGCAGATGGCAAAAAAGCATACTTATCCTCTTTTAGAAAAGGTGGCCTTGGTCAAAATGATGTCTATGAAATTGCACTAGAAAGCTCGTCGGTGAAAAACATAGCATTCTTGAATGGTAAAATTGTTCATTCTAAAGGAAAAAAAATACCGGAAGACTCCTATGTCACGATTCGATGTGTAAATTGCTCTGACCAAACTGAAAAACAAATATTTGCGCGCATCAGTGATGGATTTTTCGGTTCTAAATTAATGAAATGTAAAGAATATGAATTAGCCTATTACTACAATAATGGGACTAAAAACCCATACCGAGAGCGATTTACCACTAACTGCGACTTAGCCTATCAGGAAGTAGTTAAAAAAGTGCTACTTGATGAAGATAATAAAATTATAATTCCGTTCTTTAAGTATGATTTATTGGCACAAGTTGTTGATAGAGATACTAAAAAACCAATTTCGGGAGCAACTATTGAATTCAAAAATAGTGATTCAAAAGCTACCTATACTTCCTCTAATTTAGGTAATGTAGATACTGAATTAGCGGATAACAAAACTTTTGGCGATGTTTTACAATATAATGCCACGATTTCTGCTAAAGGATACTTAACACAAATAATCGCAATGAATGATACTTTAGGAGCGGATTCAATCATTATGAAAGAATATGCCCTAATACAGGATACCAGTGGAAAAGATCTGGGACCATTCTTAATACTTTATGACTTTGACAAGTACGACCTCCGTCCAGATGCTGTAGTAATACTAAATATGATTGTTAAAGTAATGAATGATAACCCTACGCTAAGCATTGAGTTAGGCTCGCACACCGATTCTCGGGGCAATGATGATTACAATAAGCGACTATCTAACAAACGTGCGAAATCAGCTAGTGCCTACATTGCGAAAAGAATCACAAATCCTAAGCGTATTTCGGACAAAGGGTATGGTGAGGCCAAACTTAAAAATAAGTGCGATGATGGTGTGAAATGTACACCAGCACAACACCAAGAAAATAGGAGAACAGAATTTATAATAATCAAGTAATTTAAAAGCCCAATTCGTTGGGCTTTTTCATAGATATGACTTTATCTCTTACAAATCCTTTATGCGTTATTGACCTAGAAGCAACAGGCCTACAAATAACCACTGATAGAATTGTTCAAATTGCAATGTTGCGCATAGAACCCAATGGGGACCAATTTACATTCAATGAAATTGTGAACCCCGAAATGGCAATTACTGAGGAGATCATAGCCATACACGGCATTACAAATGAAGTTGCGAGCAAGGCAAAAACATTTAAAGAATTAGCTCCAGCTATTTTATCTTTTATCGGAACCTCAGATTTAGTAGGTTATAATTCCAATAAATTTGACATACCCCTTTTGGCAGAAGAGATTTTGCGCTGTAAAGTAGAATTCGATCTGTCAAGTCGTAAATTTATTGATGTACAAAATATTTTCCACAAGATGGAACAACGAACTCTCGCAGCTGCTGTTCAATTTTATTGTGATAAACCCTTAGAGGGTGCTCACGATGCACTTAACGACGTGATGGCAACATGGGAGGTATTTGAGGCACAACTTTTAAGGTATAAATCCTTACAAAAGGACGTGGCCTCACTTGCAGATTTTTCTAGGTCACAAGCGAATGCGATGGTTGACTTCGCCGGTAGGTTGGCACGCAATGACAAAGGAAATATTGTTTATAATTTTGGTAAACATAAAAATAAAACTGTCGAAGAAGTTTCCATCCTTGAACCGGGTTATTATGGATGGATGTTAGAAGCTGATTTTCCATTACATACAAAAGATTGTTTGAGAAAAGAAATGGAAAAAATAAAGGAAAGAAAAAAAGTTGAAGTAATTGAAGACCTTTCGTTAGAAGAAAAATTGAATGCGTTAAAAAATAAATTCGGCCAAAGATGAAAATCATTTGTATTGGAAGGAATTATGCAGATCACGCAAAAGAAATGAAATCTGCCTTACCAACAGAACCTATATATTTTTTAAAGCCTGATACATCCTTGCTGAAAGAGAAAGTATTTTACTTACCGAAATTCACAAAGGATTTACATTTTGAATGCGAAATTGTTATAAAAATCGATCGCGTTGGCAAAAATATTCCTCTTGAATACGCGCATAAATATTATTCACAGTTTACGCTTGGTATCGATTTTACTGCGCGCGATTTACAACAAGAATGTAAGGAAAAAGGCTTGCCTTGGGAAATTGCTAAGTCTTTCGATAATGCAGCACCCATTAGTGAAAGTTGGTTGAATAAAGACGAATATGATTTAAACGATCTTTCATTTCAGTTCTTTCAGAATGAGGAATTGAAACAAGATGGAAAAACACGAGATATGATATTCTCTGTAGATACATTAATTACTTATGTCTCTCAATTTATAACCTTGAAAACTGGAGATTTACTCTACACCGGGACACCGGCAGGAGTTGGTCAGGTGCATATCGGTGATGTATTAACCGGCTATATAGAGGGAGTTAAAGTTCTAGAGTTGGAAGTTGCTTAATATTTAACGACGCGCTTCGTATCAAGTGAATCTTTGAGCTTAATGAAATACACTCCTGCTTTTAAATCTTCATTTATGATGATATTTTCTCCTATATTCCCTTGTTGGCTAAGGATAAGATTTCCCAACATATTGTACATATAAATAGTTGTTTTGTTTTTTAGGGTTACGGTAATATAATCTCTGAAAGGATTTGGATAACTCGTAAATGTGTCCTTGATGCTTATATCCGTAACTCCCACCCCAGCATTGGAAGAATGCTCTAAATGAAAAATACCTCCTGCGTCTTGACCAATAAATAAATCTAAATTTCCATCATTGTCAATGTCCGTAACATAAGGAGCAGCGTAAGACCCAATATCTCGCGATATATTCAAAAAATTATTCTGAACTAGTTCAAATTGCTGTCCAATACCTATACTATCTGTTATTTGACGGTAGAAACGAAGATTCCCGTCAGCAGAACCTGTAAATAAATAGGTAGTATCCTGGTAATCAAAAAAATTAGGAACAATATAACCGTCAGGTGTATCGGTTGCAACATCTATAGAA
This sequence comes from Lishizhenia tianjinensis, assembly GCA_945902115.1. GTDB lineage: Bacteria > Bacteroidota > Bacteroidia > Flavobacteriales_D > Crocinitomicaceae > UBA952. The sequence goes on from CAMDLY010000011.1 coordinate 26,504, forward strand.
CCCAAGAATGGATTCATCAAGGAAAAACTCAAAGTGCTTGTACCAACATTCTGGTAATATATTAATTCACCAGTTTTTTTTCCAAGGATTAGATCCAATTTTCCATCTTTATTTAAGTCGAAGAGTTGAGGACTCGCATATTGGCCTGCGCTTATTACTTCTCCATTTATATCTGTTAAATTCAATATTGGTGTTGCAAATGAGATGTTTGAACCAACGGAGGTATTCTTGAAGAATGCAATAGTACCATTTTCAAAACCAATGACCATATCGTTTTTCCCATCTCCATCTAAGTCACCAAAACTTGGGATCATTCTTAAGCCATAAAGATTGGTAGATAAATTCATGAAATCCCTGTCTATGAGAGTGAAATCCGCTTGAGTTAAGGTTCCGGTATTTTTATAATATGCTATACGTGACTCTTTAGAAACAGTAGGGTGATAGGCATAAAAATTTGCTACGAATAAATCCATTAACCCGTCATTGTCAATATCACAGAAGCTTGGCAATGAACCTGTACCGTGATCTATCATATCTTGCTGCAAAAAAGACTTGGTTTCGAATATAAAGTTATTGGCATCATTGCTGCCTGAGTTTTTATACAAATGGCAGCTAGTTTCATTTTGCGAAATATTCTTTGCGTTTGGGGCAACCAATAAGTCTTTTTTAGAGTCAAAATCAACGTCCACCCAAAATGCAGCAGGAAATAATTGAACGTTTGCCTGTATGGAATTTGACGGGAAATTGGGGTCTTGAGAAATCATCACAGAATTCGAATTTACTGTTGTTCCCCCACTCACCAGCAATATCAAATTAGGATGTGCCACATCTCCAAGAACCAGATCCTTAACTCCCGAACCATCATAATCAAAAGCTAAAACCGTAGACCCCGAGTGCGCTTTCACAACATCATGGGGTTTTAATTCAGGGTTGGGAACATTCCCACCCTGACAGGGTAGCGTTTGATCGTTCAAGTATACCGAATTAGAGTTTACATCTTCACGAAAACCTCCCCAACATTCGTTTTTTAATTCAAAATTGAGAGAATCAGAATGACCATAAAGTTCTTGACTTAGGTTTTTGTGGTACTGTAAATATTCTCCACTTATGTGATATGTCAATATATCAATGTCACCATCATTGTCTACATCAACAATAGCTGGAATATCGGAAGAACTTACGTAAAGATTAAGATTCGCTCCCCAATTGTCAGAATACAATAAATTTTTCGCCAATTGCCATTGAAGGCCAACAGTTGAATTTCCTGTATTTTTATATACCTTGACGCCACCTATCCCGTAAGTAAATAAATCGTTCTTGCCGTCTTGGTTATAGTCCAAAGACAATAAACGGTAACGTATATCCTCAGGAAAAAGAGAGGCTGCATTGGGATAATATCGGTATTCACTTCCCATATTTTCAAATAATCGAATCTGGTCGGCACTTCTATCAAAGACAAGTAAATCATTATCCCCGTCAAAATCAAAGTCAAGCTCAGAAAATTGAGCATTATTCAATCCCCCTGACCATGTCAATTTAAGTTGCTGGCCAAAAGCATGCACTGGAATAGAGTCTTTATAGGTAAAATTAAATTGTGCAAACAGCAAACCGTGCACATAGCAAAACAGAAAAACCAAATAAAATTTCATCTTAACTATTCGTTATTAAATTTACTTCCTTTGCCAAATTTACTACATTATGAAGAAACTTTATAGCCAAGAAATCATTTATAATTAGTTAATGCAGTGTGGCATTCGACTCCATTTCAGTATTATCCATTGGTAATACTTATTCGAGTTGTTGTAATCTACTAATCGAAAAAAATAATCGTCGATAAAAGTGTTAATTAAATGTGAATTATCTTAATTCAATAGTATTTTAAATTCATTAAATTTGTCTTTTAATAAATTCATTATGTTCAGAAAACTATTAATACTCCCCTTATTACTAATTTCTCTCTTTGCCTGTGATTCCGATAGCAACGATGAGAAAGCTACCTCTAATGAATTAACAGCTAAGTTCTCAAATTTTGTTGGTGGTAATGAAAAAATCCTTGCTTTTGGACACATGAATATGTTTCAAATGCTAGAAAAATCTGCATACAAAGACAATTCTTTGATAAATGCCATTATTGACCCACTACTCTCAAAAATGGCTGCATTAGACAAAAAGTCTCCTATCTATTTTGCAGTAGAGCTCAATGAAATCAATATCGCTCCTGTAAATATTGAAGAAATAATTAATAACCAAGAATTTGACGCTAAAGGATATGTCTACGCTTTTGTTGCCGTGAGTAACAAGAATGAAATTAAAAAACAATTGGAGCAAGAGGGAAGACTAAGATTCAAATCTAGCGATGGCATTGACTATGTTCAAGAAAATAATGCAACTATTGCATTACAAAACGATTATTTAATGTTAATGGTTGACCTGAATGATAATAATCAGGTAGATATATCGCAAGTTAAGGATGCGATTAAAACAATGGAAAATGGAAAGTCCACGGACATAGTAAATAAAATTATGTCTTCAACGACTGATTTTATGTTGACATACGACATGGGTAAGTCAGTAAGCACGCTCATGAAAGGATTGAATATTTCCAATAAGGAATCTAAGCAATTAGAGGCCGATTTAAAAGGCTGCTTTAACACAACCAATATCAATTTTGAAAATGGTAAAGTAATAGTAACAACAGAAAATATCCTATCTCCCTCAATGTCCAAATGGAGGGTAACAAAACAAGATACTAAAGAAATTGCAAGTACCTTAGGGACTGGATCTCCCACGGCTGCTATCGCCATGAATTTAGACATTGATCAAATTCAAAAAATAATAGATAACTATTTAAAAACTAGTTTAGATGAGCTTCAAAGTAAACTTTCTGACAATGAATTGATTGAATTTGATCGGATTAAAAAAGAGGGTATTTCCACTATATTCAATGGCAGATTCGGTATTGCAGCATTCTTCACTAGCGATGGATATGGAATGATTCCGAATGTTAATTTTCAATTAGGCGTAGGAAATATGCTACTTGAAATGATAAAGGAACCACTCGAAATGGCGAAATCTAACGGACTAACCCTCGAGAATAAAAATAATATCTTATATGGCTATTTTGGACCTCAAAATACCTCAAGAACTGGCTCCTTAACACTACCGAAAGGTGCAGAAGATTTTGGAAATTACCCGATAAATGGATTTGTAGATATTCAAAAATTACCCGTTTCGGAATTAGGCCTGCCAGATCCTGCGATGAAAATAATTTCCAAATTAAGTCTTTTAAAATTCCACGTGCAAGGAGATAAATTTACATTAGAAATCCAATTTAAAGACGCTTCGCAAAATAGCTTGGCTCAAATTATTAATTCAGTAAGTGGGTTGAGCATATAATGGGCAAAGAAAAATTGATGCGATTTAAAGCCATCAAGGACTTCAATAATGTAACAGAATTTCAATTCAAAGCAGAAAATAACATTCCTATTTGGAAAGACTACTTCGGAAACGACCACCCTCTCATAGTTGAATTGGGCTGTGGAAAAGGAGAATACTCCGTGGGATTAGCAAAACGTTATGCCGAAAAAAACTTTATCGGCGCTGACTTAAAAGGAAATAGAATTTTTATTGGAGCCCGGGATGCTATCCTCAATAGTCTTAACAATGTGCATTTTTTAAGGACACGAATCGATTTCATTACTGACAGTTTTACACCCAATTCAGTTGACGAAATATGGTTGACTTTTTCTGATCCGCAACCTAAGAAGCCGAACAAAAGGCTTTCCTCTAGGGTTTTCTTAGAGAGATATGCCCAATTCCTAAAACCAAACGGTAAAATTCATATGAAAACAGACTCCGACTTGCTGTTTGAGTATACCTTGGAACAAATTAATAAATATGGCTATAATATGCACTATGTTTTATGGGATGTATATGGTAATATTGAGCAACTACCCCAAACACTACAAGACGAAATGTCCATTAAAACTCATTACGAAAAATTATTTTCGTCAAGGGGCTCAACAATTAAATACTGTCAATTTTCTTTGCCTGATAATCTGAAATAATCGAATAAAATCATTACTTTTGCATCCTAATTTATAAAATATGTTTGACGATTTTAGTTTTTCATCATTGAAATTGAAGTTTAAACAAGATAAGAAATTTAGACTCATATCTATTATAACAGGAAGTGTCCTTGTAGTTCTTTTTGGTGTTTTTATTTACAATCAATTTTTTTTTCAACCCAAAGATCAGGAATCTAAATCTATATATTTCGAAACATTGAATTATGCAGATTCTTTGAACCGAACAGACAAAAATGTGAAAACGCTCGAAGCGAAACTTGAAGAATATGAAGGGTATTCTGGAGCTTTAGCGGCTGAATTTATTTTAGCAAGGCAGTACATGAACAAAGGCCAGTTCGATAAAGCAATTAGCTCCCTTGAAAAAATTGAACCGGAAGACACATACATGACCGTATTTAAAATTGGTTTAAGAGGTGACTGCTATAGTGAACAGGGGAAACTATCTGAGGCCTTTGAACAATATACACTAGCAGCGAATACCAATACAAACGAATTTACAACGCCGATTTTCTTGTTTAAAGCTGGTTTAGTGGCGGAAAAATTAAATCAATTCGGAGAAGCCGCGAACTGTTATAAAAAGATCAAAGAAAATTACAAAGAATTCGGACAGCTAAAGCGTATAGACTATTACGTGGCAAGAGCTTCGAATACAAAGGTCAAGTAATTCATGGCTACTGCTTCAAAAAACTTGTCAAATTTTGACAAAACTAAGTATACCAATTGTGCCGATTTTAATATCGGCATTGTTGTTTCTGAGTGGAATAGAGAAATAACAGAAAACCTGTTAAATGGAGCTTTAGACGTTTTTACCTCGGTTGGGATTTTACGAGAAAATATCTTGATTGAATGGGTACCTGGAGCATTCGAACTGCCTCTTGGTGCGCAATATATTAGTCGTCATGCCCTCGTTGATGGAATAGTCGCTATTGGAGTAGTCATTCAAGGTGAAACTAAACACTTTGATTATGTATGCTCGGGTACTACTAACGGCTTAATGCAGGTAATGTTGACTGAAAATAAACCTGTTGCCTTCTGTGTATTAACAGATAATAATCTTCAACAATCGATAGAACGATCTGGTGGTAAACACGGTAATAAAGGTGTGGAAGCTGCTGCTGCATGCCTAGACATGCTATTACTAAAGAAAAAACTGATACCATGACCTTAATTAAATCAATTTCAGGAATTCGAGGCACCATCGGAGGCAATGTTGGGGAAGCCTTAACTCCATTAGATGCCGTAAAGTTCAGTGCAGCATACGGAACTTGGTTGAAGAATAGATTTCCATCTAAATCGCTGAAAGTAGTAATCGGAAGAGATGCTCGTTTATCTGGGAATATGATTTCACAACTGGTATGTCAAACACTTGTAGGTCTTGGTATAGATGTTATTGATCTCGAGCTTTCAACCACACCCACTGTGGAAATTGCTGTCCCATTGGAACAAGCACACGGCGGAATTATTTTAACCGCAAGCCATAATCCAAAACAATGGAATGCCTTAAAATTATTGAATGAAAAGGGGGAGTTTATTTCTTCCGCTGACGGGGCAACTGTGCTCGAAATTGCTGAAAAAGAATCTTTTGTGTTTGCCGAAGTAGACGAACTGGGCAACATCGAAAAAGATACTTCATACATGCATAAACACATAGACTTGATTTTGAACCTTCCATTGGTAGATGCTGAAGCGATTTCCAAAGCTAACTTTCATGTAGTGGTAGACGCGGTAAATTCAAGTGGTGGAATCTTTGTTCCCGCCTTACTGAAAGCCTTAGGAGTATCTAAAATTACAGAACTATATTGCGAACCTACAGGTCATTTTCCACATAACCCTGAACCTTTGCCGGAGCATTTGACTGATTTATCTTCAAAAATAATAGAAGTTGGCGCTGATGTAGGTATAACTGTAGACCCTGATGTAGACCGATTGGCAATGGTATGTGAGGATGGCTCTATGTTTGGAGAGGAATATACCCTGGTAGCTGTTTCAGATTATGTACTAACCCATACCCCGGGCCCTACAGTTTCGAATTTATCTTCAACTCGGGCACTTCGCGATATAACTGAATCGAGAGGTTTAGTTTATGCCGCGTCAGCAGTTGGTGAGGTAAATGTCGTAGAGAAAATGAAAGAAATAGGAGCAGTTATTGGAGGGGAAGGAAACGGTGGAATTATATATCCTGAATTGCACTACGGAAGAGACTCCCTTGTAGGTATAGCCTTATTTTTAAGCCTACTCGCTCATAAAAAAATGACAGTAAGTGCACTTAGAGATAGTTATCCTTCCTATATTATTTCCAAAAATAAAATAGCCCTTACCCCAACAATTGACGTGGATGATATCCTGAAAAAAATATCAGAAAAATATGCATCTGAAGAAGTTGATACATCTGATGGGGTTAAGATTTATATCGGAAAAGAATGGGTGCACCTTCGTAAGAGTAATACGGAACCGATTATTAGAATCTACTCTGAATCTTCATCTGAAGCTACTGCGAATGCATTTGCCCTCAAAATTATCGACGAGATAAAAGCCTTAATTTGAAATGTTGGCAAGCAATGAAAGATGAAGAAGAGATAACGCAAGTTCCTCCTCAGTCAAGACGATGTCATATTCAGCAGTACCTATTCCGTTTATCAAACTACAACGAATATTTCCTTTATCGTTCTTCTTATCCTGATACATCAATTTAATTATATCTTTTATATCGTCGGGAGCTAAATTAATCATGGGAAAACTAGCCGTAATCGTCTTTTCAATTTCCTTGAATTCCATCTCAGAAATTCTTTTTTGTTTCATTGAAATATATGATTCAGCGCACATTCCAAGGGCAACAGCATGACCATGTGAAATCGCCGTTGAATCCATATAATAGGATTCTAATGCATGTCCCACTGTATGCCCAAAATTGAGTATTTTTCTCAATCCTCCCTCTTTTGGATCTTCTTCTATTATGGATGCTTTGATTTTTACGGAATGATAGATTACCTCATTTGAGGTAAGTTCCTCTTCTGAGTGAATGACTTTAATTTTCTCCCATAATTCAATATCTTTAACGAGCGCATGCTTCAACATTTCTGCATAACCATTAAATATCTCCTCAGCGGGCAGTGTACTCAAAAATATTCGATCTATAAAAATATGAGTCGGTTGGGCAAAAGTTCCAAGCTGATTTTTAAACAGATTAAGATCGATTCCGGTCTTACCTCCGATCGACGCATCGACCATTCCCAATAGAGAAGTGGGTATATTGATAAAATTCATTCCACGCTTGTAGACGCTGGCAATAAAGCCTCCCATATCCGATACTACGCCTCCACCAAGGTTTATAACTAAATCTTTTCTGCCAAAACCATATTCTGTAAACGCATTCCAAACTTGAAAGCAAACTTCCATAACCTTATTTTCTTCGCCACATGGCAATAAAATAATTTCAGCTCTTTCTAACTCCGGAAAATTGGTGATAAGATACTCCAAACAGGAATCATGAGAATTTTCATCAACTATAATGATGATATTCAAACTTTTATATTGATCAAGGACAGTTTGAAAACTCGAAGATAATAGAGATCCAATTTCAATAGAATAGTCAGAACCGTTGAAAGTATACATTCTTGATTAATTAATCAAATGTAAATAAACTTTTTCTTTGCTAAGCATTAAAAAAAAGCAATTAATTTTGGTAAATGATTTCATTCGACAATACAGAGATCGCTTTCAGAAGTAAAACCAATACAGATCTTAAAAGAGCTTATTGGTTATTTAAAATAATTGCATCACCCACAGTAGTAAAAATAGGAAAGGTAGCAACCAATTTCTTGTTAGCTATCCGATTACCAATTTCTTGGGCTATAAAAGCAACTATTTTCAAACAATTTTGCGGTGGGGAAACAATACCAGATTGCGATAAAACCATAGATACCTTAGGGCAATTCGGTGTTGGGACAATTTTAGATTACTCCGTTGAAGGTAAAACTAGCGACGAAGATTTTGATAAAACTGTTAACCTAATTATAGACACTATTCGTAGAGCAAAAGACGATAAGAATATTCCTTTTGCCGTTTTCAAGGTTTCGGGGATAGGTCAATTTGATTTACTTGAAAAAGCATCCGATAATCTCTATACCCCCACCATAGAGGAACAAAAAAGTATCTTGACAATCAAAGGTAGAATTGAAAAAATTTGTCAAGCAGCTTACGATTCTCATGTATCCGTATTTATTGACGCAGAAGAAACTTGGATTCAAGATATTGTAGACCAATGGACCAACGAACAAATGATCAAGTTCAATTCAACATTCCCAACCGTCTATAATACCCTTCAAATGTACCGACACGATAGGCTGGCGTATTTAAAGGAGATGCTATCCTTTGCCAAAGAAAATAAACTAATTTATGCGGTAAAATTAGTAAGAGGCGCATACATGGAAAAAGAGAGGGCTCGTGCTATGAGTAAAGGTTATACATCACCAATTCAAGCAGATAAAATTGCGACAGATGCAGATTATGATGCCGCATTAGCCTTTATAATTGACCATCAAAGCCATTTTGCACTCTGCGCGGGAACGCACAACGAAGAAAGTTCATTGAAACTTTCTCAACTTATGACTCAACAAAGTATTTCCCCAGCTAATTCCAGATTTTATTTCTCCCAATTATTGGGAATGAGTGACCATATCTCCTACAATCTTGCCAACGAAGGATACAATGTGGCCAAATATGTCCCATTTGGGCCCATACGCGAGGTGATGCCTTATTTGTTAAGAAGAGCTGATGAAAACACCTCGGTTGCGGGTCAAACAAGTAGAGAATTGAGTTTAATTAAAAAAGAAAGAAAACGAAGGAACGCCTAAATTCAAAGTGCAAAAAGCACGAAATGCGTATTTTCTGCAATTTTCAATTCCAAACCTCCCTCTTTGTACTTTTCATTTTTAGCGATCAGGATAAACAAACACCCTTTAGATTTTAAGGTCTTAAGGAATGATTTATCTTGCAATTGTTCATCAGAAATTACCCATCCCTTTCTATGACTCAGGTAAAGAAGTTGAGGATTACCATTTCCATTCACGGCAATTAATTGGTTGGAAGCTACATGAGGATGAATAAACGATTCTGCCTCAATTTTATACGCTTCGCTTTTTTTAATGAATAAATCATGCTGCTGATTGGCGATCCCCTCCACTGTCAATAAAAGTATTAGTCCGATCAACAGCCTAGGATTTTTAATACACGTCAGGGTATATCCTGCCACAATAGCCATAATTGGAACAAAAGGTAAAATGTAATAGGAATGATGATGAAAGTAAAATCCTGACTTCAACATGTAAATAAAAAAGGAAAAAGTCAGAAACAGTATGTAGGTTATTAGCTGCCTCTCACTTTTGATAATTAGGTAAATTAACCCGATCACACATAAACCAAAAGCCAAAAAACCGGAAAAAGCATCGAAATAAAACCTGTGAAAGGTGGCCGTAAGATGTCCATATAATTCAAAAAATCCTTGGCTAATACCCATGCCTGAATTATACCATTGACCATAGGTATCGGATAAATAAGGACACCACACGAAATACCAGTAAAAGGGTGGTATCAGGGCAAGAATTGACGTTAAAATAAATACAACTACCTGTTTTCGGGGAGGATTTTCTTTCAATATAAACGGTATGAAGATTATCAGATAAAATAAGGCTGGTATTTTAGACAACATTCCTAAAGTCCCAAATAGAAAAAAACAAAACAATTGAATTACTTGCCCCTCTTTTAAATACTTGAAGCCATGAAAAAGAGCAATGAACATCAGGGAAACACAAAATGTATCGGGCATCATTTTTCTAGAAAAGGCAAACCAGCTAGAAATTAACAAAAGATAGGCAGCAAAAAATGCCAAGCGTTCGTTGAAGAGTAATTTTACTGTTTTATAAAAATAGAAAATACCGAAAGAACTGACTATTAAATTAATCAATCTACCATACCAATGTTGGTAATCGAATAACAAGGAAAAGAGATAATGTAGATGATTTAAGAGTGGGAATTCCATGCCTATTATACCTGAAGCACCTATGGTTTCGTCAATTCTTGGGTAAAAAATATTAGCATTTATTTCAAGAAAATTTCTCGCCACCATGAGTCCTGTAACTTGACGCCAATTATGAGAGATTTCGAGAGGAGCATTGGTGATTCCAATTAAACGAAGGACGAAAAATAAGAGTATCCAACATTCAATTCTAGTGGCATATCGCTCTTGAAAAACTTTCCAAGTGCGAATCATTTTATGATCACTTTACACGTTTCAAAGCCCTTTTCACTTCTGAATTGAAACCAGTAAATGCCAGGAACAAGATAATCAACAGAATATTCAAATTCACTACCTGTTATTTCAAAAACCGCGACTATTTTACCTTCAGGACTCAAAATACTACATGAAGAGTTATTCGCGGAAACAATATGTATTTTATTATCTGTAGGATTCGGGAATACCCTTATGCCATCGATAATACCTTCCGATAAGGTAACCAATTGCCTAATATCGTTTATAGTTATGTATTGATTAGTGACCGGGAACTGGTTGTGATTTCCTACTTTCATTAAATAAACATGCCCTCCCCCATTCGCTGATGTTTCACAAACCCATTGGCAATCACTCGTTCCCAAAAATACAGAGGAATTATCTGAGGTCCTTATGACTTGGCCTATATACTCCATTTGATTATATTCTATGGACACACTTTGATCTAACCAATACATATCGTTGGCTTCAAAGTTTGCTAGTAACATATCATAAACTCTCGTAGGATGCGCAAAATCGTATTTTGACATAGCAAGTGCCATACGATTACCCGATGGGATAAACACCATTTCATTAGGGATTTTACTTGAATTCGATTCAACTTGTAGGTAGCCTGTTATGAAGGTTCCATCCCAGTTGTACCTTCCAAAAAAGGGATCGAAGTCTGAGGAAGATTTTTTCGAATACCCCATACCGTAATAAAATGTTGGGGCTACAGCTAATTCTGTAATTCCCGATTCTCCCGAAATTTCATGGATTGTATCTTGCCAAACTATTTCCCCTTGATTATTGAATTTCATTACAAAACCTTTTACAAAACCAGAATCAGCCATGAAATACTCTCCACCCACTAAATACAAACTATCTTCAACGCGTATAACGGAATTGGCCTTGTCAGCGCCAAAGCCACCAAATTCTCGGGTCCACAAGGAGTCGCCATTTTGATCAAACATAGCCATAAACATATTCGATTCCCCCTGAATGGGCAATGTTTCCCCTACTACCAAGAGAGAAGAATCCTTTGTCCAAATAGCATCATTTACCCGCTCCCAACCGGGATGCTCCAACGTTTTCTCCCATTGTAATGAACCATCAAGTCCAGTTTTAACTAGGTAAATATCATAATCTCCTTCAGATGAAAAGGAACTAGACTGTCCTACAAGAAAAAACCCATCGCCACTTCTATGTAATACTCTTCTTGCTCCATCTACTTCTGGCCCTCCGTAGGCGTGACTCCACAAATAATTTCCAAGACTATCCACATGCAACATAAATGCCGCTTGATTATCTCCCCAACTACTCGATGATCCCACAATAACATAGCTTGAGTCCTGCAACTGGACGACATCCTCCCCTTTATCGTATCCAGCGCCGCTGTACAGCCGATAAAAAGAACTTTGGGCAATACTTAACGAAGAAATAAATAAGAGTACTATTAAAAGACGCATTGAACTTTAAGTTTAAAAGATTCCCCGGAGCGTAGTAATAAATTTTCACTAACCATTCCAATATATACGTTTCGGAATGACAAATGAGAATAATTACCAAGCATAAAATTGGCACTACCGCCGTACGATAAATTTGTTCCAATATGCCACTTGATCTTTCCTCTGAGAGGGACACAAAAATCTACGCCAGCAAAAACTTGAATATCCGATAGATAAAACATCCTAACGCCATAAAATTCTTGAATCATAAACTTGGAAGTGGAATTAACCATTTTTGATAGTTGGACGGAAAAAGGTAACATTACCCAAGACTTTTCTTGTGCGGATAATATACCTAGTTCATTCAATAGTTGAGAAGACGAATCTAAAAGAGATACCCCTCCGGTTAAATCATCGAAAGTTACACCTGTAAATTCTATCAAAGTGTCTGCGCGATAGGATCTCGAAGAAGATGCTCTTACGATTCCAATATTACTTAATTCCATACGAAAGAATAAAGGGTCACCATTATTCTTTAACACGTGAAATCGCTTATCAATATCCACGGACGCACCCATTCCTGAGGAGAATGATCCGTTACCAAACTGACGAAATTTACCGTTCAGTAATACTTGAAGTGTATCAATATCCGGTGATTGGTATATACCGCCGTTGTAAACATGTAAATCTGTATAATTAGTTAAGTTTACGAAATTCAAATGCAGAGAAGAACTCGTCTTTTTATCAATTAAGCCAAATCCTATTTTTTCGAAGGTAAAATTCTGAATCCTTGACCCAGAAATATCTGCAATTTTTCCTACAAAAGGCCCGTTACCATAAAAAGCTAGTTGAAAAGCTTGAGTAGTAAAGTTCGCAGTCAAATAAGAAGCCACACCCATTTTCACTGACCACCCGAGCCGCTTATTTCGAAAAAAACTTCCCTTTGTATTTCTGTATGAAACTTCACTTTGAATATCTGAATAAAAAAGATTTACATTTTTCATCCTACTCAAATTCTCGTCCTTTATTTCAGCAGAAATGTCTCCGCCATAAAAAAGCTTAGAAGCAAGATTTCTGTTCAGAGAATTTCCATTGTATTGCGCACTCCCATCGAACAACAACTCATGGGCATTATCCACAATCGTATCTTGTATAATTGGCAACCAACTTTGAGCAAATGCGCCATTTGAGAGATGTACAAAAAGTATAAACTTGATTACATTTTTCATCAATATACTATTTTTGATTGCATAATAGCACTTAATTTAATAGCCACATAGGCTCCATAAGGAACTGATAAGGGTACATTGACACCTGTGGTAGCATCAGGCGAATCTAAGCGAAGTTCAGCTATTACTTTTGTTATCTCCGGAAGTTGAGAAATAATTTCTTCGCTTATTTGAAAATTAATGGTTGAATTTTTCTCTTTCAATCCAGTTTGCGCATTAAACGTACCCATTTCTGAACTCGAGATCTGAGCATCTGCAATTATCGTGAAAAGAATATCTCCGGAGGCAGTGGCCAAATATAAAACCGGCGAGGCGCTAAAAGGAAAAGCATTAGCTGCTTTCAATTGAAAATATCCTGAAGCAATATGTGTCTTAGCGGTATTTTGGGAGAGACTCAAATCAAAAGTATCCCTCAAAGTCAGTCCATCTACGCCTATAGTCATTGGCATTGCCGTATTCACTTTTAATTTAATTCTACTGTTCGGGAAAATTTCGTCTGTACTGCCTGAGATATTACCCCAAGGATTCAGTTGTAATTGATAACCTATCTCTTGCATTCCTCCCAAATTCTCAACGTATTGCTCCATATTACTGTTGGAGGGTGTAAAATTTAGAACTGCTGACGAAGGAATGAGCGTATTCCATGCTCCACTTGCTGCATTCACTAAAATTGGGTTATTAAGTTGAGAAGAAGATAACTGAACACTGTTCCCCTGGGAGTTTGTATTTTTAGCATAAGTCATTGAAGCGCGCATGGATAACTTCATTCCATTCTCGATGGAGAAAACAAAATCTGTGGAGGGAATATCTAGACTTCCAGAAACCACATTTGATAAGTAAGGAATTACAAATTGTGATGTATCTGATAGAATCGAGGACCCAAAATAGCCTTTGGCATAATTTAATTTAATATCCCGAAGAGTTGCTTCAAAGGAGAAATCGTGATTTGATGTTACATTGGTAACGATACCCATGGGATCGGTTTTAATACTCAATTTGGATTGCAATTTATTATAATTCAATCCACTTTCTCCGGTTAAATCTAAATCATAGTTTGAAATATCCAATGAGGTTTCAGCCGAAGAAGGATTGGAAATACTCCCAGCTGGAACGGCTAATACGTGGGATAAATTTAGCCCCCCTTGCGTCGTAACTCCGGGTAATTCAACGGTAAAAATTACTGCCGTATTAAGTGGGTTGAATACTTTTAGGTCTATTCTTCCTTTAGATAATGTGGCTTTTTTCAACATTACTTCACCTAAAGAAAGCGGATGTTCTTCGATAGTATTGACAAACTGTGAGCCAGGCTGTACATTTGAAAGATTGAGCGTAGGAGTGAACACTTGGGAAATTGTAGTGTCAGGTATCGCCAACAAGTCATTAATTCCGATATTCAACAAAGTTCTCGATAAGTCTAACTGAATACTTCCCGGAAGATTCGCCACTAAAGTTGAATCATTATAAAACGATGACAAGTCTAGAGTGTCCCGTGCAATTGGCGTGACGAGTTCTTGATTCCAAGTAGTTGGTTTCTTTTTACACGAAGTGAAAACAACGAGTAAAAGTAATATGCTTGCTATAAATTGCATTAAGGCTAATTTACAGATTTCTGACGATAATTTGTTTACTTTTTTGTGTGTTTCACTTTTATTATTTTACCTCCTACAGTACTGACAAATAAGACTTCTCTATGAGTTAAAGCTGCAAAACAATTCTCCGTATTCATGGCAATCCATGTGTTTCCAAAATCTTCCGAATAATCCACCCCATTACTTCCTCCAGAAAAAAGAACCTTGGTTTTTTTATTAAACACTACTGAAGACCGATAACCAAAAGGTGAATTTTGAGGCTTTACCCATGAATATTCCCCTTCAGATTGAATTAAACTTGTATGCTCACGGTTATTCGGTAAGGTATAATCACCACCAACTAATATGATTTTGGCTTCATTATTTTTTCTCTTTGAAACAACCGACATAGAATAAGCACCGCAACTGATACAAGAGGGGAATGGGAGTGATTGGCTGATCCATGTATTTCCTTTATCTGTTGAATTAAAGAATCTTGAATGTATACCACCGGTCACGAAGTACCATGTATTAAACTCAATGAGAACCGTAGACCCACTGGCGGCAAATGCCGCTTCACCCTCTAAAGAAGAGACTTTTGGTAAAGGCCTCCATTCATTAGTTGCCCCAAGGGTATACAAAGCGAAAACACCATTCACGGGATCTCCCATTAGGAAACCTCCTCGCCTGCTGATATGAAAACCATCTAAAAATACCGCTTGATTGTCTTGGGTGAACGTTTGCGAATGAATAAGTTTATATGAAGAAGAAATACCTTTTTTGAAGCAAAGCATCTTCCCCACCTCTCCAGTCTGCATAACGTAAAGTTTATTTCCAAACACTTGTATATCACGTATTTCTGGATATTTATCTAAAGTAATTTTTTGACTATTATTTCCTTTTATTCGATAAATATTACCCAAATTAGTTCCAACAAAGAGCTCTTTACCTTTTCGACAAATAGCTCGAGAATGCTCATCTTCCTGTCCGTAGACTATATGTTGCTGAGAATACAGAAAAGAACATTGCAAGAAAACCCAAAGAGAAATAGTGAAGACGAAGCCAAACATCAAGCCCGTTCGATAACTGTTGCATAACCTTGTCCTACTCCAATACACATAGTTACTAAAGCATAGCGTTTACCGGACCGTTGGAGTTCTCTTGCTGCTGTAAGTAACAATCGAGCACCAGACATGCCTAGTGGATGACCTAATGCAATAGCTCCACCATTTGGATTTATTCGAGGATCATTATCAGCAATTCCAAGCGCACGCGTACAGGCTAAAACTTGTGCGGAAAAAGCTTCATTTAATTCTAAGATATCCATATCCAAAAGCTTCAATCCAGCGCGGTTTAAGGCTTTTTGAGAAGCATAAACAGGTCCTATTCCCATTACTCGCGGTTCTACACCAGCTACAGCCGATGATACAATTCTTGCCAATGGCTTAAAACCATTTTTCAACACTGATTCCTCTGAAGCTATAAGTAGCGCTGCAGCGCCATCATTTAACCCAGAAGCATTTCCAGCGGTTACTGTTCCGTCTTTTTTAAAGGCTGGCTTTAAATTAGCCAATGATTCCATAGTGGTGTTAGCTCTAGCAAATTCATCCCTAGTGAATTGAATGGCATCCTTTTTCTTTTGTGGAATTTCAATGGGTATTAATTCTCCATTAAAAAAACCTGCAGCTTGAGCCTTGGCAACTTTTTCTTGAGACCAACATGCAAATTTATCTTGCGCATCCCGCTCAATGCCGTATTTTTCGACTAAATTCTCAGCCGTCATCCCCATACTGTCAACACCATATATTTCTTCCATTTTGGGGTTGATAAATCGCCAACCGAATGAGGAATCAAACATTTGAGCATCTCTACCAAAGGCACTGCTTGTCTTTGATATTACCCAAGGGCCTCTTGTCATATGCTCTACCCCACCAGCGATATAAATTTCTCCGGCTCCGTCTTTTATGGCTCTTGCAGCATTAACTACCGCAGCCATTCCTGATGCACACAAGCGGTTCACAGTTTCTCCAGCAACTTCATGAGGAAGCCCAGCCAATAAACCTGCCATCCTTGCCACATTTCGGTTATCTTCACCTGCCTGATTGGCGCATCCTAGAATCACATCTTCCACCTCTTTCCAATCAAACCATGGAAAACGTTTCATCAATGCTGAAATTGCAGAAGCTGCAAGATCATCAGCGCGCACTGAAGATAAAGTTCCGCCAAATGAACCAATGGGTGTCCTAACGCCATCTACAATAAAGACTTCCTTCGCCATAAATGTATTTTTCACGAAAATACGATTTTCATTTGAGTTCGAGTTATCCAATCATTTGTTACTTTTGAGTAAACAAAAATTATGTTAGCCACCGCGCACATTTCGTTTTTCAATGAGTTACTCAAAGAGCGTACTTCAACAGACCTCGAAGTGCGAAAAATATACGGATCAGATGAAACCGAGGACCTAAATTTTCCTCCTGCGATAGTCTTGAAACCCGAAACAGTAAAGGAAGTTTCTGAGATCATGCGTTATTGTCACGAAAATCAAATCACGGTTACACCCGCAGGAGCAAGAACGGGCCTAAGTGGCGGTGCCTTGTGCGATCACGGAGGTGTTTTGATTTCGATGGAGAAATTCAATAAAATCATCAACATTGACGAGAAAAATCATCAAGTGGTCACAGAACCTGGAGTAATCACACAAGTGCTCCAAGATGCCGTAAAAGATAAAGGGCTTTTTTACCCGCCCGACCCCGCTAGCAAAGGTTCTTGTTTCATAGGAGGTAACGTCGCAGAAAATGCTGGTGGACCAAAAGCCGTGAAATACGGTGTTACAAAAGACTACGTGCTGAACTTAGAGATCGTTCTTCCGACTGGAGAAGTAATTTGGACGGGGGCGAATGTACTAAAGAATGCTACCGGTTATAACTTAACGCAACTTATCGTCGGTTCAGAAGGGACTTTAGCAATTATCACAAAAATTGTTCTCAAATTAATCCCACACCCCACCCATGACTTGCTTATGCTCGTGCCTTTCTTTGACGCACAGAAAGCTTGTGAAGCGGTAGCTGCTATTTTTCAAGCAGGAATAACACCAAGCGGACTCGAATTCATGGAACGTGATGCACTAGTTTACACCCAAACTTTCACGGGTGACACCAGTCTTCATGTAGCTGAAAATCATGCTGCGCACTTGCTAATAGAAGTCGATGGGTTTGATCCAAATCAATTGATGGAGGAATGCGAGAAAATAATGCTTGTGCTCAGTGAATTTGAAACCGATGAAGTATTATTTGCAGACTCAGAAGCACAAAAAGCTACCCTCTGGAGCTTAAGAAGAAAAGCAGGAGAAGCAGTGAAGGCACAATCTATTTATAAAGAGGAGGATACTGTTGTACCACGGTACTCTTTGCCTGACCTTCTCGGGCATGTAAAGAGAATTGGTGCGAACTATGGATTTAATTCAGTGTGTTATGGTCATGCTGGAGACGGAAACTTACATGTGAATATCCTAAAGGGTGATCTCTCTGACGAAGCGTGGAATGAGGAGCTTCCCAAAGCAATTAGAGAATTATTTCAAGAAGTGGCGAAACTCGGAGGGACAATTTCAGGAGAACATGGAATTGGATTGGTGCAAAAGCCATACTTGGATATTGTATTCGGAAATACCGAAATGCGATTGATGCGCGATATTAAAAAAGTCTTTGACCCTTTTAATATTCTTAATCCCGGTAAAATATTTTAATTTAATGCCCTAATTACTCGTTCCTCATGATGACAGAAATCAAACATTACCGAAATCTTGAATTGGATGAATTTCACGATTTGGTTCAATTAAGAATTGCTGTCTTTGTTATAGAACAAAATTGCCCCTACCAAGACCTCGATGGGATTGATAAAGATAGTTTTCATGTAATGGTAAAAAATGAGGAAAATGAAATAATTGCAACCGCTAGAATAATTCCACCAGGAATAACTTATGAGTACCCTTCCGTTGGTAGAGTTGTATCTCATCCAGATTTTAGAGGATTAAAGCTGGGCCATTTACTCATGAAGGAAAGTCTTAATTTTATAGATTTAACCTTCGGGAAAATTGGTGTAGTACTATCTGCTCAAGAGCATCTAGAGAATTTCTACAAGGCCCATGGATTCGAGGCGACTTCGATGCGATATTTGGAAGATGGAATACCACATGTTAAAATGATAAAACCCATATTATGAAGTATTTAATAATATTTAGTTCAACTATTACTTTACTTTTTTTATCTTGTAAAAGTAGCAAAGAAGGGCAATCCACATCACAGATTTCCGGCTACAGTGTTCGTCCAGAATTTATGGATTTAAGCGTAAGTCCAAAAGACGATTTCTTTACCTTTTGTAATGGTTCTTGGTCTAAAACAAATGAAATTCCTGATGCCGAATCAAAATGGGGAAGTTTCAATGAATTAGATCAAAACAACAAATCAAAACTTACTGTACTTCTCGAGGATGCGCAAAAAAATAATCAAGAAAAGGGTAGCGATAAACAGATACTAGGTGATTATTACACCTCTTTCCTAGATATGACAAGGAGGAACGAAATTGGCTATTCCGGAATTTCGACTGAGTTATCTCGAATAGATGCCATCAATCGTAAAGATTTTCTGGTAGAAGTAATTGCCAAACATCATTCTGAGGGAGTTTCAGCAAATTTCAATTTCGGCGTAAGACAAGATATGAAAAATGTCAACATGAATGCATGCTTTCTTGGGCAAGGCGGCATTGGATTACCAAATAAAGAATACTACCTCAATGAGAATAAAAAAGAACTGCTTAAAGCGTATGAAGCACACATCGTAAAGTCCTTCGAATTGATCGGATACTCACTGGAAAAAGCCATTGCCACTGCAGGAATGGTCGTAAAATTCGAAACTAGAATGGCTAAAGCCATGTATTCTCCGGCTGAGATGAGACAACCAGAAAAAACATACAACAAAAAAAGTTTTAGCGAAGTACTTGAACTCGTTAAACCTTTCGACATGCGTTATTACCTGAATCTATTAGAGTTCAATACTCCTGATTCAATTATTGTGAGTAATCCACCCTTTATGCAGGATTTTGCAAAAATGATAGAAGAAGAAAATCTAGAGTCCTGGAAGTCATACCTGAAATGGAAAGTGATTCGCAACTATGCAAAACACCTCGATAAGAAGTTTGTCGATTTAAGTTTTGATTTTTACGGGAAAATATTGAGCGGGAAAAAGGTGCAAAAACCAGTTCATGAGCAAGCCATTGATGAGATTACCTCTTCATTTTTTTCAGAAATACTGGGTAAACTTTTCATTGAAAAACATTTTTCTAAAGAGGCGAAAAATAAGGTAAATACCTTAGTCGATAATTTGCTTTTAGTTTTTCGCGAACGTATTAACACATTAGATTGGATGACTCCTGAGACAAAAGAAGAAGCGGTTAACAAACTAAATTCAATTGGCAGAAAGCTTGGTTTTCCTGATCAATGGGAAGACTTTTCTAAATTGACGATATCACCAACTGATTACCTGCAAAACATTAAAAATATTTCTCTTTTTGCCACAA
Organism: Lishizhenia tianjinensis; assembly: GCA_945902115.1. Taxonomy (GTDB): domain Bacteria; phylum Bacteroidota; class Bacteroidia; order Flavobacteriales_D; family Crocinitomicaceae; genus UBA952. Next base: position 46,676 of record CAMDLY010000011.1, read on the forward strand.
AAAAGAACTTTTCAGAATATGGTAAAGCTGTTGATAAAAAGAAATGGGGAATGCCAGCCCACATGGTAAATGCCTACTACAGTCCACTCAACAATGAAATTGCTTTTCCCGCGGGGATCATGCAAGCACCCTTTTTCGATGAAAAAGCAGAGGATGCAGTCAATTATGGGGGTATTGGAATGGTTATAGGGCATGAATTTACCCATGGCTTCGACGATATGGGGTCAAAATTTGGCGCGGACGGAACCTTCAAGAATTGGTGGTCGGATGAAGACAGAAAGAGTTTTGAAGAACGAACGAAAATTTTGGGAGAAACGTTTTCCACATTTTGTCCCATTGAGGGGCATTGCGTAAATCCCGAGCTCACAATGGGAGAAAATATTGCTGATTTAGGTGGGCTCACCATGGCATACTACGCGTACACTTTGACACAGGATTTTAAGCGTAATTGTAAAGTTGGCGGTTTCACACCTGCCCAGCGCTTCTTCATTGCGTATGGCCAACTATGGAAAATTAAATACCGCGACGAAGAGTTGAAAAAAATGATTGCAACTGATCCTCATTCACCAGGTATGTATAGGGTAAATGGTCCTCTGAAGAATTGCCCAGAATTTTTTCAAGCTTTTTCGGTACAAGAAGGCGACAAGATGAGAAATAAAGATGCGAAAGTTTCTAAAATCTGGTAGTAACTGAATTATCTAGAGATTATTATCTACTTAGAAAAGTTTTAGAAATTCAGGGTAATATTGACAATTCTTCGCCTCAACTGACATGCCTTCTTTTTCTGAAGCCGAAAGCTTCTCTAATAGCTCATTGCAGGCTTCCATTTTAGTTGCATTCTGCTCATTTATTAATCGGATTTTTTTCTCATCGTTAAGAGATGACTCCAACTCTTTGTTAATGTCAATAGAATTTTTCATGCACTGACACAAAGTCGTTTTCTCAGTACATGCTCCAATCAAAAGAGCGCTTAAAATTATGAAAGCTAATTTCATAAATCTTACAAGTTAAGTAGTTCCTCTTGGCTCAGAATGCGTTGATCACCAGTAATCATATCTTTCAAAGCTACGGAATTATTTTTTATTTCCTCTAAACCTACAATTACCACATGTGTGAAATTCTTGTCATTGGCATATTTAAATTGCTTTTGAAGTTTTGCGTGAGAAGGATAGATTTCACAAATAACTCCTTTGTTCCTAAACCCAGTAAGTAGTTTTTGAACATGCGAATACGTGAGCTCATCAAAGTTTACAAAAAGTATTTTTTTCTGATGCAATACCTCATCTGGAAATAAATTCAACTCTGACAATACATCATAAATTCTGTCTGCACCGAATGATATCCCAACACCTGATAATCCTTTTAATCCAAAAAGACCGGTGAGGTCATCGTATCGTCCGCCGCCACAAATACTTCCCATCTTTACGTCATGTGCTTTAACCTCCAATATTGCTCCAGTGTAGTAATTTAATCCTCTAGCCAGGGTAATATCCAATTCAAGAACGCCTCTTTCGAGTGGAAATTGCGACACAGTACGAACTAAGTAAGATAGCTCCTCCACGCCTTGTATTCCAATGGCAGAGGTATTTAAAAAGGTCCTTAAAAAATCTAACTTCAATTCATTGTTTCCAGAAAAAGTAAATAAAGGCCGGATTTTTTCTATCGAGTCCTTAGAAATTCCTTTGTCTCTCAATTCATCAATGACACCTTGTTCGCCAATTTTATCTAATTTATCAATTGCCGTGACGAGTTCCACCAATCTCCTTTGTTCACCGCATACTTCAGCTATGCCACTCAGAATTTTTCGGTTATTTAATTTAATGGTAAAGCCTGGTAGGTTTAATTTAGTTAACGATTGATCGAAAATTTGAATTAACTCGAGTTCGCACAACAAGGAATCAGAACCGACGACATCAGCATCACACTGATAAAATTCTTGGTAGCGGCCGTGCTGTGGACGATCTGCTCTCCAAACTGGTTGAATTTGATATCGTTTAAATGGAAACGATAAGGCGTGCTGGTGCTGTACTACAAATCTCGCAAATGGTACTGTGAGATCGTAACGTAAAGCTTTTTCAGCAAGTGAATTCGCAAATCTTGGTAAATTATCTTCAGAAAGTGCTTGGATATCCGCCTTTTTCATTTTATCGCCCGAATTCAAAATACGAAAAATTAAGCGATCACCTTCTTCTCCGTACTTCCCCATAAGGGTTTGTGACATTTCAAATGACGGTGTTTCTATCGGTTCAAAACCATAAAGTTCAAAAACCTTGCGAATAGTAGTAAAAATATAATTACGTTTTTTGACTTCTTCTGGTAAGAAGTCTCTCGTCCCTTTTGGTGTAGATACTTTAACCGACATATTCGTTTCTGTATTTTTCTTTTTTATAAAAATCGTAAATTATTCCATCCGATAACCCCATTTTTGGCACCCTAACCTTGGTAGCAGAGATTTCGTTTAAAATGTAGATGTAGATCTCCAATGCTGGGACAATTACATCTGCTCTATCCGGTTTTAACTTAAATTCGGACATACGTTCGTCAAAACTAAAGCTCTTCAATTTAGATAGCAACTCTTTCATATCATCTATGAATATGTCATCCCCATCATGCTCGCTCAGTAATTTATGTACTTTGTTTATATTCCCGCCGGTTCCAAAAATCAAGTGTTCATCACGTAAGTCAACATATTGCTGAATCCAATCCTTCATTTCAGGCCAAACTAGAGGATTCTCCTTGCCTTTGAGCATTCGTATCGTTCCTACGTCGAACGACCGAGAAGCTACAAGGTTACCTTTCTCAAAAACACTTATCTCTGTACTTCCTCCCCCAACATCAACAACTAAAAATGGCAAGGTAACGGGTAAATGAAGTAATTCAAATGCACCAAAAATAATTTCAGCCTCTACCTGACCTGAAATTACCTCAACAGAAATTCCTGATTCTTTTTTTATTTTTTCAAGTACTTTATCGGCATTTTTTGCCTCCCTCATGGCAGAAGTAGAAACAGCGCGCAGTTCGCTTACCTGAAAAATCTCTAAAATCAGACTGAACGCCTTCATCGTTTTGACAAAAGCTTCAGTTTTTTCCTTAGAAATTTTCTCATTCTCGAAAACATCATCACCTAATCTTAATGGAATACGGGTGTAGGAAATCTTTTTTACAAAAGACTTCTTCTTGTCCGTAATTATCTCACCGATCAACAGCCTGGCAGCATTGGTTCCTATATCTATCGCTCCATAAATCATGCAAAACAAAGTTACAATACTCGAATGAACAGAGGTTATTATTTGTAATTTCTTTTTTACTTTGTGCATGGAACCTTTTGATTTGAATTTTAAAAACAACGAGAAAGTAAAGATTGGCAGTTTATTGATTTCCGATCCTTTCCTTGATGACCGTTACTTCGGTAGATCCGTAATACTGCTGTGCGGATATGGAAAAAAAGGTGCTTTTGGATTCGTCTTAAATCAATATTTGGATATCGACCTGCACAAATTAGACACCGATTTTCCAGATATCAATGCGCGAATAAGTCTTGGTGGCCCCGTTGATAAAGAACACCTATTTTTTATCCATTCTTTAGGTGGAAAAATTAATGGCTCGACAAGTCTTTATAATGGTATTTATTATGGAGGCGATTTTGATCAATTGTCTATGCTCTTTGAAACAGAACCAGAAACCAAGAATAAAGTGCGTTTTTTTATCGGCTATTCAGGTTGGTCAGAGGGGCAACTAGAGGAGGAAATTAAAGAATCCTCATGGCTGCCGGCTAACAACATAACAAAAGAAGATATTATGAATACTTCAACTGACAAACTTTGGGAGTTTTGCCTTGAGAAGCAAGGGAAGAGATTTAAAGTTATTTCTAAGTTTCCAAGAAATCCAGAAGACAACTAAATCAAGCCCAACAGCATAGAAGTTCCTATTATACATAGAAAGAATCCCACTATCCACTTTATGGAGGTCATTTCGGTTTTTTTTAACATGCGATTGCCCAAAAGGCTTCCCAATATCGCAAACGTAGCACCTGTAAAGACGAGCTCAATTGGAATCTCAATATTTATACGTTGACTATATGTCGAAATACGTGTTATGTCAATAATTACCGCTAACAAAGCAGAAGTAGCCACAAATTCGAATTTCGAGGTGAGAGAATTGGAAAGAAAAGCGGATCTGATAGCTCCTTGATGTCCGGAAAATCCACCAAAAAAACCACTCAACAACCCACCTACGGGTATCCAACTTTTGGCAACATTTCTTTTCTCAAAATAATTGCTGAATTCTAAAAAAGCAAACAAAAGCATCACTACACCCAAGAAGAAATGCGTGTAGTCTATTTGACGTGAAATACCTGCAATAGAAATGGAGTATAGATTACCGAAGACTACGAGTTCATAAATGAGATAGGACCCCACAGCTGAGCCTATCAAAGCAAAAAAACCAAAACGCATGAAAATGGGCCAATTGACATTTTTTACAGTCAACAAAACTTTAAATGAACCGTTTATAAAATGAACAACTGCCGTAGTAGCGAGAGCAATCTCGGGACTAAAAAAAAGCGAAAAAACAGGTAAAAGAATTGTACCGAGTCCGAAACCAGAAAAGAATGTACTCAGTGCCGCAATAAATGCTGCAATAGAAATTATACAATAAGGCAAGATTTCCATCAGTTCCATTAATTTTGTAAAAATACTAACATGATTGATTTAAGAAGCGATACGGTTACTAAACCTTCCAAAGAAATGCTCGAGCACATGATGGGCGCCCCTGTGGGAGATGATGTATTCGGTGAAGACCCCACAGTAAATGAACTTGAAAGTTACGGAGCTAAATTATTTGGAAAAGAGGCAGCAATATTTTGTTCCTCAGGCACCCAGAGCAATCAAATTGCTATAAACTTGCATGTTTCACCGGGTGGTGAAGTGATTTGTCATTACGAAAGTCATGTTTTTAAATATGAAGGTGGTGGTATTGCTAGAAATTCTGGTGCCTCCATACGTACAATTGACGGTGACAGAGGAAGGATAACCGCTTCATCAATCGCCAAATGGTTGAATCCCGCGCATGATGTGCATTTTCCATTAACCCAATTAGTCAGTATTGAAGATACATCGAATCGTGGTGGTGGTGCAATCTATAATTATGAGGATATTCAGGCAATTCACGCGCTGTGTATTAAGAATAAATTACCGCTGCATTTGGACGGAGCTAGATTGTTTAATGCTCTTGTTGAAACACAAATTGACTATAGTGCTTATGCAGCAAATTTTGAAACGATTTCAATTTGTTTATCTAAAGGCTTGGGAGCGCCCATAGGATCACTCCTACTCGGAACGAAAGAACAAATAGTTAAAGCACGTAGAATCCGAAAAGTTTTTGGTGGAGGAATGCGTCAAGCAGGAATAATCGCGGCAGCAGGTCTTTACGCGATGAAGTACAATGTGGAACGCTTAAAAACTGACCATACCAACGCAAAAGTAATATCTAATTTGTTAAGCTCCTTGAATTGGGTTGAAGATGTAGTGCCTGTTGAAACAAACATAATTGTAGCAGTCGTGAAAGACGACGAAACACGCAACAGTATTATTGAACGCTTAAAAGAAAATCATATTCTTTGTATGCCTTTTGGACCTGGTATGATAAGATTTGTGACTCATTTAGATATCGGCGAAAAAGAGATGGAAATACTCACGGATAGGCTAAAAAAAATATAATAGATAAGTGTAACCTTTTTGCGTTTTGATGCTATAAAGAATTGTCTTTTTCTTATGATAAAAATCTATACCGTATTAATTTTTTTAAGCTTCCTGCACACTATTTTCGCTCAAGAGTCTGCCTGTCAACTTAGCTCTCCAAAATATGAGAAGAAATTCACGAAAGCTCTTAGCGAAAAAGACCCCTTGAAACGCCAAGATAAGCTTGGAAAAGTTATTATTGATTTTCCGGAATTTCCGAAAACATACTTTTTTTTGGCAGAAATTACGAATCGAAACGCTCAAAGCACCTACAAGCAGGGTAATCAGAAGGAGGCCTTTAAACTTCAAAGCAAAGCCAACCTATTGTATCAAGCGACCATAAAAAAATGTGAGTATTACCATGCGAGTTGCTATTTTAATATATCTGAGAATTTATTATCAATGGGTGAGTCTGAGCAAGCAATACCCTACCTTGAGAAATACCTAGATTTCCCGGAAGACGATTTAGGAAAACTCGAAGATGACTTTGTCACAAAAAAAAGAAACGTTAAACTTTTGTTGGAAGAATTACAATTCGAGAAGAAATTATTTAACAATCCTGTCCCATTCAATCCAAGTAAAGTCAAAAATGTAAGCACTTCACAAGATGAATACTTTCCGATGATATCTCCTGACAATGATTTATTGTTCTTCTCGAGAAAAGTTGACAGAAAAAATTTGGGTGATCTAACTGAAAACATAAGAGAAGAATTGACACTTTCATTAAAAGATCAGGAGAATTTAGAGTTTGATAACGGCTCACCTTTACCCTTACCTTTTAATTCAGGTAACTTTTTCAATTACGGGTCAACAACCTTATCTGTTGACAACAAAGAAATGATTGTCTGCGCCTGCAAGAAAGAATTCGTGAGCAACCAAAACTATTTAAACTGTGATCTATACACCTCTCAATATATTCGAAAAGGGAAAGGCGGAAATGATTTTGAGTGGTCTTCTATAGAGAATATGGGACCAAATATCAATACTCCTGATGGATGGGAGGCTCAGCCAACTTTGTCTTCAGACGGCCAATTGTTATTTTTCACAAGTGTTAGAAAAGGATCCCGAGACAATGATATTTTTATTTCTGAGAGGCAAAAAGATGGTTCATGGTCGAAAGCAGTGCCATTTGATTTAATAAATACGCCCGGAAAAGATAAAAGCCCATTTTTTCATCAAGATGGTGAAACATTATATTTCGTCTCAAGCACCTCCCAAAATCGCAAAGGTGCAGGTGGCTTAGACATTTTCTATATTAGACGCGAAGGCGCTGGGTGGACTGAGCCGATTAATATTGGCTTTCCCATAAATTCTGTTGACGATGAATTAGGACTTTTTGTCTCCACCAGTGGACGCACGGCCTATTTTTCGAGCTTAAAAGAAGGTGAGTGGAATATCTACTCGTTCGATCTTTACGAAGAAGCCAGACCACAAGAAGTGGTCATTATCAAAGGAGACCTAAAAAATGAGGATGGATCTCCAGTAAAAGATGCAGTAATTGACATTAGCTATAACGAAAATGGACAGACCCAACAGTTTAAGGTAAATGGAGACGATGGTAAATTTGCTGCTGTGGTAAAAGTTAATCAAAAACAAGATGTTACCGTTAGTATAAATAAAACTGGGTATGCATTTCAGGCCAAAGTAATTGAAAAAGAATCTTTCAACCTTGCTCAAGACTCCAAAATAAAATTAGGAGAATTTGTCCTTGAAAAAATTGAATCAGGAAAGACACATAGACTAGCTGATGTGTTTTTCGCAACGGAATCCTTTGAGTTGAATCCTAAAGCAAAGGCCTTATTGAATAGCTTTAGTTCGTATTTGAATAAGAACCCAGAACTAAAGGTTAGTATCAATGGACACACCGACGACATAGGAGAAGATGAGAAAAATAAAATACTTTCGCAATCCAGAGCCGATGCAGTTAAAAATTACCTCGTCTCCAAAGGGATTGAGTCATTGAGGCTGAATGCCGTTGGTTTCGGTGAAAGCAAACCGAGTGTTCCGAATTCAAACGATTACAACCGTTCGCTGAATAGAAGAACAGAATTCGAATTCACCCCTTGACTATCAGGCAAAAAAAAAGAGGAATCGCTTCCTCTTTTTTTCATAAAATATATGCTAAATTTATTTTGCCACCACAAAACTTCTTTTCTCTCTAATTCTTGCAGATTTACCTGTTCTTTCTCTAAAATAGAAAATCCTCGCCCTTCTAACCGCTCCTTTTTTCACTATATCAATTGAATGAATGAACGGTGAATTAACAGGTATAATTCTTTCTACACCGATATTACCAGACATTTTGCGAACCGTAAAGGTTTCAGTGGCTCCTGAACCTCTTCTTTGTAGCACTACGCCTTGAAATTGTTGAATTCGCTCCTTACTACCTTCTACAATTTTATATGAAACAATCACTGTATCTCCTGCTCCAAACTTTGGAAGCTCCTTCGCAGTATACAATTCGTTTTGAATTTCTCTAATAATATTCATCTCTTCAAATTTTTCAAATTCCCACAATTTGGGGGTGCAATATTACAAATATTTCATCAATAACACTAATAAATTAAGCATTTTTTTATTGAAATTATTAGTTCCTGGCTTGTTCGGTTATTGGCATAATCGTTAAATAACAGCAAAGATATAAACACAATTTGTAGATATCACGTTGAAAAGTAAAGATTGAAATTCAACTTACACTCTTGTTTTTACGTTAATTTTACCAATATAGATATGGGAAAAATAATTGCAATTGCGAATCAAAAAGGAGGAGTAGGAAAAACTACAACAAGTATTAATCTTGGTGGATGTTTGGGTGTTTTAGAATATAAGACACTTATTGTTGACGCTGACCCACAAGCAAATTCCACCTCGGGAACGGGCTTTGATCCCAAAAGTGTCCGTAATATATATGATTGCCTCGTTAATGGAGTTAATCCCAAAGACTTAATAATCCGTACACAAAGCCCAAATCTAGACCTTTTACCCTCCCACATAGACCTTGTTGGGGCTGAAATTGAAATGATAAATTTACCTCAGCGAGAATATCTCCTAAGAAATGCCTTAGAAAAAATCAAAGATAATTACGATTTCATTTTGATTGATTGCTCTCCCTCTTTGGGGTTGATTACCATAAATTCGTTGGTTGCAGCCGATTCGGTAATGATACCCGTGCAATGCGAATACTTCGCACTTGAAGGACTAACGAAACTGCTTAATACCATAAAAATTGTACAAGGCAGGTTGAACCCGTCTTTAGAAATAGAAGGCTTATTATTGACTATGTACGATACGCGTTTGAGATTAGCCAATCAAGTTGTTGACGAGGTTAAAACACATTTCCAAGAGCTGGTTTTTGATACCGTCATTCATAGAAATACAACACTTAGCGAAGC
>CAMDLY010000012.1 GCA_945902115.1 Lishizhenia tianjinensis
ACGCATGAAGCCTTCGAATTGATGAAAAATAAAAATCACGATTACGGTGAGGCATGGAGAGATATGAGGGTAAGTTCTTTAACAGATTTAATTTTGACCAAGATTCTTCGAATAAAGCAAATAGAGGATAACCAAGGAATAACATTAGCCAGTGAAGGAGTTGAGGGAAATTATTACGACATGTTGAATTATGCTGTCTTTGCACTCATACATCTAAAAGAGTTAAAATAAAGTTAAATTATTTTTTCACCTAAACAGGGTACTTACTTTTGACTAACTAATAAACATATACATGGAAAACGTAAAAAAGTATTTGCCTTGGGTGGTTCGTATTCTACTTTCAGTATTCTTTTTTTTATCCGCAGCTGCTAAATTATATCCTTCACCAGTTCTAGCGATAACATCATTCGAAATGAAGCAGTTGCTTCCCATGGGTTTTAACGAGTGTTTTGCACCATTTTTTTCACGATATATTATTGCTGCTGAAATAGCATTGGGGATTGCCTTTTTACAAAATCATTTTCTTCGTTCGTTAGTAATTCCAGCTGCAACAATGATGCTAGCAGTTTTTTCCATTCACCTTACCATAGAGATATTAAATACTGGCGGTAATTCAGGAAACTGCGGTTGTTTTGGTGAGTTGATTCCCATGACACCTTTACAGTCTTTATTTAAGAATATTGCCTCAATGGGATTATTGGTTTACCTCTATTTTCAAGTAAAAGACAGAGAAAAAGGTAATAACAATATTTGGTTCTTGACCAGTATTTTTGCTTTCTCCGCATTATTTATGTTCGGATTGACACCTATGAAAAGCTGTGAGGCAGAATTGTTGAATAATTCTCAAGTAATTTCAGTAGAAGATGAAAATGAAGTTGAAAGTATCATTAAAAAAGATACCGTCATTAAAGGTAAGGATACTTCGATAGTTTTAAAAAAGCTTTTCGAGCCCAAACCAGTAGTTTCACAATTTTCTGCAGCAATACCAAATATCGATAAAGGACTCAAGTTGTTGTGTTTCTTTTCACCAACTTGTGATCATTGCCAAGCGGCAGGCAAGGATATCGTTTCAATTTTGGCAAAATCCAACATCAAACCCAAAGTTCATATTGCTTTTCAAGAAGAACCAGAAGAGGTACCTAATTTCTTTAATATTATAGGAAAGGAATTTACTCATCAGGTTTTTGAAATTCGTCAATTTATGAAAGTCTTTGGCATATCTAACGATGTGCCTGGGATTGTTCTCTTGTGGAATGGAAACATCATTAAATTCTACCAAGGAAATGGTGATGCGGCCTTCTCGAAAGACAAACTGGCTAAAGACCTTAAAGAGATAGAAAGGTTGCAGAAGCAGTAGCTTGTTGAAAACTTAACAAGGTGGATAGTTATCACTTTTTCAAATATCCTTAATTTAGGGTATGAGAAAAAAAATAGTTGCGGCTAATTGGAAGATGAATCTTCTGCAACATGAGGCTGCAACATTTATGACCTCACTTTCAGAAAGTTCTCTTTCTTCATCCACAGGGCCGGATGTAGTTGTTTTTCCGCCTTCTATTTATATTGAAAACCTTATAACTTTAAATACCGCAGATGTGAGATTCGGGGCGCAAAATGCGTATTTCAAAGAATCCGGAGCATACACAGGTGAAATTAGTTTTGGTCAACTTAAGTCGATTGGCTGTTCTGTGATCCTCGTAGGACATAGCGAGAGAAGAACAGAATTCTCGGAGTCTCCTTCCGTCATAAAAAAGAAAATAGATGCTGCTTTAGGCAATGATTTCGACTGTATTTTGTGCATTGGCGAATCCCTTTCTATTCGTGAGATGGGTGCACACCTCGAATTTTTAAAAAATCAGTTATTGGAATCTATTGAACACCTCAATGAAAATCAAGTCGCTAAAATTAGCATCGCCTATGAGCCTATTTGGGCTATAGGTACAGGCTTAACCGCAACAGTTCATCAGGTCAATGAAGTACATGACTTTCTTCGAAGTACTTTAATAGATAAATTTCCAGAAGCAGGAAATAATGTGCGAATATTATACGGTGGAAGTTGTAACGAAGAAAACGCAAATGAGTTATTTGCTTGCTTAAATGTCGATGGAGGATTAATAGGTGGGGCATCTCTTGACGTAAATAAATTTCTGAAAATAATACATGCAGCAAATGAAGTATCTCGAATTGAGCATTGATGCAGTAATCAAAGAACCGTGGAATGAGATCCTGATTTCAGATCTTTCCGACATCGGATTTGAAAGTTTTTTAGAGGATGAAAGCGGTGTCTTAAAAGCATATATTGGTATTTCTAGTTTCGATGAAGAAAAGCTAAATATGCTATTGAAAAATAGAAAGCAGCATGTATCTTTAACGCATCAAACGCAGGTGCTACCGGAGGAAAATTGGAATGCCGCCTGGGAGGCACAATTCAGCCCTGTATTGATAGGTAATCAATTAGAAATTATAGCTCCTTTTCATGTTAGTACAATAAAAAATGGTTATACACTAGTGATTGAACCAAAAATGACATTCGGCACAGGTCACCATCAAACAACTTATCTTATCTGTTCTTATTTGCTAAAATACCCTCCTATCGATAAGCAAGTATTAGACATGGGCACGGGTACAGGTGTTTTAGCGATTTTATCTGAAAAACTTGGTGCAAAATCCATCGACGCTGTGGAAATTGAGGATTGGTCTGTAGAAAATGCAAACGAAAATGCGGAGAGGAATAACTGCTCTCGGATAAAAGTTATTCATGGATCTAAGGAGCAAATACCTGACAAATATTACGACTTAATACTTGCAAACATCAACCGAAATATTTTAGAAGATCAACTTTCAGCATACGCAAAGCAGGCGAATTCTGGCAGTACCTTATTGCTTTCAGGATTTTTCTCAACCGATGATAGCCAACTGAAGGAAATCGCGGTACAAAATGACTATGAATTTGGATCTAATTATTCTAAGGATGATTGGTCTATGCTACAATTTATTAAACGATGAATAAACTCCATTTCTTTATATTAATTTCAATAATTACTCCCTGGCTTAATGCCCAATCTTTTACGAAGGATAAGGAAAAGTTTAACAAGGATTGGAGTAAATTTCAATTGGAAGAGAAATCTAGTGATTTTTGTAAGAAAGAACTAGAGAAGCTCGTAAAGTCCCCACAGATTTCCGATGCTAAATTCTCTAAATTGGTTGATGGCTGCAACAACCTTGAAAAAAAAGGATTTCAAGTCAATACTGATGTATATAATTTCATGTTGGCGTACGTATTTCAGTATGTAAATAAATTCGATTCAGAATTCATTGCAGAATGGGGTGAAATTTTTTCTGATTTTCAAGAAAAACAACCCGATCAAATCTCCGACTTTTTACTTTTCTCTGCCAATTTCTTTAGATACAACGCCTTAATTATTGACGCCAATTTTAGTTGGAATTACCAAAAGGGAAATTTTCAATGGTTGCGGGATAAAAAGCTTCAACTGCGGTGTGAAGGAGGTGACCTATTTTGTCGAATTCCTATTCGAGGAACCAAGGGAGATTCAATTCACGTGAAATCCACAACAGGTATTTTTGATTTTTCGACAAAACGCTGGGAAGGAAAAGGCGGGATAATTACCTGGGAAAAGGTGAAAATAAAAAAAGATGAGACTTTCGCGACCTTAAAAGGATATAAATTAGACCTTAATAAAACGACACTGAAAGTTGATACGGTTGCCTTAACCACACCTTATTTTCAACAACCTATTTTGGGTAAATTAACTGATAAAACCGTTTTAGATATTTCTGAAGGCGAAATGGTTCCTCAATTTGTTTCTTTTGAAAAGCGTTTAAAAATTCCGAATCTGAGGAAGAATATTGATTACGATGGGAGCTTCACGCTTGAGGGTAACGAATTTGTAGGTAAGGGAATTGAGAGCAAGCCAGCAAAAATGCAATTCAAGGTTTCTGATAAAATTCAAGTTGAAGTTTCAGCGCTCTCTTATCAAATTACACCCAGAAGTATTATTTCTAAGGACTGTTCACTTAAATTGTTATATAAATCAGGAGACTCTTTATTTTTAAAGAAGGGTTTTTTAACTTATGACTTGGGTTCTGAGGAACTTAAAATAACAGTTGGTAACACTGGCGGAATCAATATTCCTTTTTGGGATAGTTTTTTCAAAATCTATGTCAAGGCACCAGTCTTAGTATGGAATGCTAAGACAAATGAGGCATACTACACATTCGATGTAGGGACCTCTCAAGAACAGAAATACGCCGTGTTTGAGTCCAAGGATAATTTTGACGGTAGGATGTATGCAAAATATAAACCAGCCAGTTCAGAGCATCCTTTCGAACTTATTGTTAAAAAAGTTGAAGCCACAGATCGGCTAGAGTTTGGTGAAGGCGAACTGGCCTCAGCGATGAATCGTATTGTAGACCAAATCAAACCCCTTATCGTTGATATGATGTCTGACGGATTTGTCCAATACAACAGTACTACCAAGAAAATCAAAGTTGAACAGAAATTAATAGATTATGTGAAAGCCCAAAGTGGAGAAAAAGATTTTGATAATTTATCTATTACCGCTGATTTTAGACCTATCAAGAATAAAATTAGCGATGAGGATATTCGAAAGAATCCGGAATTGGCAGATGAGCGGATTAACATTAATGCACGAAATAGAAGTAAGCAATTAAGCACCCAATTTGCTTCCATACAAATTGAAAATCTTGAAATGAAAATTTTTGAGGTGGACGAGGTAGTTCTCTCTGAAAGCCAAAACGTTTCGCTATATTGTGATTCTTCTAACATAACCATGAAGTCGAATAGAGACATATATTTTTCTGGTTGGGTTATGGCAGGAAAGTTGAATCTTTTTTGTAAGAATGCCTTCTTTGACTATGAAAATTTCAAATTAAACATTTTAGCTTCCCAAGATGCCTATTTCGTTCTGAATCCATTAAAATCGGAAGATGGGAATCAACCAATTTCATCGCCATCTTCTATCAGTCATTTGACGGGGGAAATTAAAATAGATGACCCTCTTTCTAAAGCTGGCAAAAAATCAAAAATGGATCAGTTTCCGAAATTAGTTACTCGCTTAAATTCAAAAGTTTATTATAACGATAAATCTATACTCAATGGAGCGTATGACTCTACACGTTTTTTCTATGAAATTTGGCCTTTTGAACTCGATAGCCTTGATAATTTTAAGGAGAATTCACTGGCCTTCAGTGGGGAGCTAGTTTCGGGAGGTATTTTCCCGCGGTTAAAGGAAAAACTCATCGTTATGAATGATTATTCACTGGGATTTTTTACTAAGGCCCCAGAGGAGGGCTTACCATTTTATGGCACAGAGACTTCCTACAAAAATAAAATAGCGCTTTCAAATAGGGGCTTGCAAGGTTCGGGAACAATTGATTTTCTTGAGTCAAGCGCTATATCAAAGTTATTGACCTTTTTACCGGATTCAACCATAGGTATAGCGCAATTTAGCAATAAACGAAAGGTAACAGAAGTTGAGTTTCCCGAGGCTAACTCTCCTGCGGCGCTTATTAGTTACCAACCTAAACTCGGTGTATTAAAAGTTTCAAGTTACAAGGATCAATTAATTTCCATGTTTGATAAAGAAATTACGTTAAAAGGGACACTTATACTACAAAAGTCTGGTGCGACTGGATCCGGATTGATTCAATTTAAGGAGGCATCCTTGGAGTCCAAGGCATTTAACTTTAACCATGAAGAAATTGATTCGGAAAACGCGAATTTTGCTCTTAGAAATCGCTTTACGGGTTTTGGGGAAAATCCATTGGCTATTCAGTCAGATGGTGTAAAAAGTCATGTTTCGTTTAAGGAAAGATCAGGAGTGTTTAACTCTAGTGGTAGTAAACGGATTAAATTCCCTGCTAATAATTATTACTGTCAAATGGATAAATTTATCTGGCAAATGGATGGTGAAGCGATAGATTTTGAGAAAAATGGAAATGGTGAAACTAGCTTTGAAAGTGATTTAGGCTTAGTAGTAAATAACTTTTTTTCAATGGAACCAGAACAAGATTCTTTGCAATTCAAATCATTAAGTGCAACTTATGATTTAAAAACCCAATCAATCAATTGCCGAAGAGTTGAATTTGTTCAAGTAGGAGATGCGAGGATTTATCCAGACTCCATGTTGCTTAGGATCCGGAAAGCGGCAAAAATGGACCCCTTGAAAAATGCCACAATTATATCAAATTTTATCACGAAATACCATAAATTCATTGACGCAAATGTCTCCATTACTTCGAGGTTAGCTTACGAGGGAAATTGTATATTTCCTTTTTACGATCGGGATAGTTCATTAACGACAATTCCATTGCAATCAATTCAATATAGAAAAGATAAAAAAGAAACGGTTGCTATTGGTGAAATTCCTGAAAATAGAAAATTTAAGTTGAGTAATGAATTTGATTACTATGGTAAAATTGCGGTTCATGCTTCAAATCCCGGTCTTTTTCTAACCGGCTCGACGAGAATCAATCATGCATGTGCATATGATAAGACTTGGTTTAGTTTCAGTGATACCGTGAATCCAAAAATGATACAAATTCCTGTAGCACCTCAATTGGCGAATTCAAAAAATGAGATGGTACTCTCTGGATTTGCATGGAGAAATTCCTTGAAACTTGATAGTTTAAGAATATACTCAGGCTTCCTCTCAAAGAAGGAGCGAGAATCGGATGTGGAATTATTGTCGGCAAGTGGTTATGTTCAATTTAACTATGATGCTGATGAGTTTCAAATAGGGTCTAAAGATAGATTGTTGAAGAAAGATACCTTATCCGCATTTTACACTTTACACTTAGGTACTTGTATTTTAAGTGGTTTGGGCCCAGTAAATCTCGGAATTAATTTTGGGGAAACATCTGTAAAAGCATACGGTAAACTAGAATTCAATCCCAATGAAAAAAAGACCAATTCCTATTTGAATTTAGCCATAGACATGCAATTACCAAAGGATGTCATGCAGATAATTGCTAATAAAATTAAGGCTGATGAGGTACTTAAGGAAATGGATTTGAAGGCCGGAAAATATGCTCTGAAAAATAATTTTGCATACTGGTTGGGTGACGAGCATGAGAAAATTTTCAAGGACTTTGATGAAGATAAATTAAGAAAAATGCCTGAAAAACTAGAGCAAACACTTGTGCTTTCAGGCGTTAAATTGGAGAGTTTGTCGGCCAGTGCAGCTGGAGGAAGGAAAGCAGAAAGAGGTTTTCTAAGCGATAAAAATACAACTATAGGTGTAGTAAGTATTTCGGGCATACCAGTTCTTCGAGAAGTCAATACTCGACTATTTTTCGCACAAAGACATTCTTCGGAAGAAACCCAGTTTTTTGCAATTAATTTTGATGTCAGTGAAGAGAAATTTTTCTACTTGAATCATCAAATGGATAATAAAAAAGAGGCAACCTTGAGTTTTGTCAGCAACGACTCCGACTTGAAAAAATCAATATTAGCAATCAAACCTAAAAAACGTAATGCAAAAAACTTTAAATTTGACCTAGTTGAAGGATCTGATGCCAATAACTTATTGGCTAAATTTAAGAGTGTTTTTCAATATAAATAGGCGAAATGTTACTGACTGTAATAATTGTATTGGCATATTTTATCGGTTCAATACCTACCGCTGTTTGGTTGGGAAAGCGCTTTCATGGCATCGATGTTAGGGATTATGGAAGTAAGAATGCAGGTGCAACGAATACCTTTAGAATTTTAGGAAAGAAATTGGGTTGGGCAGTATTACTGATTGATATATTAAAGGGTACATTGTGTACCTCTCTTCCGTTTTTCTTTGTTGATTTTTATATTGGTTTTAAAGATGAAGAGTTGATTTTGCAATTGTGTGGAGGGTTTTCCTCAGTCTTAGGGCATGTATTCCCAGTATATGCTGGATTCAGAGGAGGTAAAGGGGTTGCTACTTCTCTAGGTATAGTTTTTGGAATTAATCCTCTAGGTGCTTTAATTTGCCTTGGATTTTTCTTATTTATTTTTATTTCTTTTAGATTTGTTTCTCTTGGTGCTATAACAGCTGCTTTAGCTTTTCCATTCATTAGCTTTTTTCTTTTGAGAGAGGATCAACGAATAATGATCATTTTCACCATGATATTATCATTGGTTGTTATTGCTGCCCACCGTAAAAATATAAGAAGACTTTTAAGAGGTGAAGAGAACAAAATGAACCTTTTGAAAAAGAAGGCGTAATTGTTGTGTACTTATAATTTAATGTAATTCGCCGTTTGCTTCAACGAATAAAATATGTCATGTTGTGCACCCTAATTTTTGGAGTTCAGCTTGTCTATTGCCAAAATTATAATTCTCTACGAAAAGAGGCAGATGCTTTATTTTTAAAGCAACAATACCAAGAAGCGAAACCTAAATTTAGGCAGCTTTTAGCGCTGGATCAAAAAAATGTTGATTTCAACTACAAATACGGGGTGTGCATTTATGAAACGGAAAATAAGCTCAATTCCCGAAAATATTTTGATCTCATTTTACAACAAGGGATTGCACCGATAAAAACTAGCTATTATAGAGGAAAAATCTATCAATATGAGTACGAATTTGATAAAGCAATTTCAGAATTTGAACGCTGTAAAAAGGATAAATTACTTATCGGTTTAGCGGATAGCGAAATCAGCAGTTGCCAATCGGCCAAAGAACAAATTAAATTAAAGTCCAATTTAGTCGTCAGAGCAAAATTTGAAACGCAAGTTGGTAATCACGAGAAATTTTATCAATTATCTGAACGTTTCAGTTTTTATTCTCCTGATAAAGGTGAAATTTTTGAGAAGCAAAACAGTAAATTATCATTTAAACCTAAGTACCTGTTCAAACGGGGAATGAAATATAGAATTTTTGCCTCTTACAGTGAAAAAAAAGAAAATGGCTTAGATATCTTTTTACAAATTAAAGATGCAAATGATCAATGGGGGGAATTGAGTAGAATCCCACTTCTAAGTACAGCATATGACGAAGATTTCCCCTTTTACGACGATTCAACTCAAACATTATACTTCGCTTCTAAAGGACATAACTCAATAGGTGGATTTGATATATTTAAAGTCGCATATGATTGGAAAACGAATACAGTTGGCGAGGTGATAAATTTAGGTTTTCCTTATAATTCAACCAGTGACGACTATTTATTTGTCCCTGATAATTTTAAAAATAGTGCCTATTTCACTACGAATAGGGGAGGAGATCTGTCTAGTGCAGAGGTTTTATTAGTTTCATTAGATAAAATAGACAACGATATTGTATCTTCTATGGGTCAGTGGGTAGATGAGGTTGATAATGAGCAAAAATCGGTAAATATTATTGTCCGTAATATTCAGAGTAATGAATCTTTTGGGCCTTTTGTTTCTGATGACAAGGGTAAAATATTCATCTATTTCCCCACGGAGGGGCAATACGAATACACCATAGAGCATAGTGTTTATCGAGAAATTAAAAATTTCAAGAAAATTGTTGACATACCGAAGATTGGGGAAGGAGAAAGAATAGAACAAACTCTTCGCTATTTTATGCAAAATTCAACCGAAGAATTGGAGATATCTACACGAGTGAAGTACATAGAAGAGCAAGAAGAAATTAATCCATTGAAATTACAAGAAATCTCAAAATTATCAATCAATGCAAAAAGTATTGGTGACAGTCCCTCAGCAACTGCAGGTATACCGCTTGATGTGTTCGTTAAATTAAATATCAGGGAATCAGATAAACAGGTTGCGTTAGAAAAACTCGTAGATATTCTACTGGATAAAGAAATTGACATGGAAAATAATGAGCGATTTCGAATCCAAGCGAATGAAAAAATCAAGGCAAACACTTATATGATTGCCTCAATCAGAAAAGAAATTGAAGTCCGTAAGAAAGTCGTTCCCTCGGATGAACAAATTTTTGACAAAGAATTGAGTCAAAATAATAATCAGCTTCAAGAACTATTGGAGGAAAATTTAGTATTGATGAATCACATTGAAAGACAAAATCAATTGAACGAAATCAGGCCGAATTTAGATGATGTCACCCTTCTAAATAAAGAACTTAATGAAATTCGAAATACCACATCTATAGAAGATACTGAAAAATATATTCAATCTAAATTGGATGTAATTAAGAAATCACTCGCTATTGTTGTTATACCACCAAATGAAATAAAAACAGACCTACAACAGAAAACATTATCTCAATTAAATAAAAATGAAGAAGAGCTAAGGTTATATAAAGTTCAGATAGATAGTCTTAAAAATGAAGTCTCTTCTATTGAGAATGAGTTAAAGTCACTTTCCAAGAAAAAACAAGAGTCAAAACAAGAGGAACTTTCTACAATTACTAAAAAAATCATTGGGATTGAGGAATTAAGTGCAGAAGTCGAATTCCAAAATAAGGTGTTGGTCTCTGAAAAATCAGCTTTCGAGAAAAATGACGATTTAATAGAATTTATCTCGGATGAATCTTTGAAAATTAAAGAAATAGGATTAATTACACAGTTAAACAATCAGGATATTAGTAAAGAGGACATTATTACCCAGATAATGGAGGTTACTCAAAATAACAACATCCAAACTCCAGAGAACACCTTGGCTGAGATAAAACGCAGGTATGAAAATGATAAAATTGGAATAGATTTAATCAAAGATCCCGAGGAAAAAGTAAGAAAACAAAAACAAGCAGAGGAGATTTTTCTAAAGGAACTTTCAGCTATTTCTAGAGAGGGAAGTGAAGAGGTAATAGAGCTAATTCAGTTAACTCAAAGTCGAATTACTGATTTATCGCAGACGATAAAGTTTATGGAGACTGAAAAAGAAATAGCTAAAAATAATAGTGAGCTAATAAATAATCAGAACACCAACAAGGAGGAAAATATAGCGAAGAATGAGAATACCAACAAAGAAGAGAACATAGCGAAGAATGAGAATACCAACAAAGAAGAAAACATAGCGAAGAATCAGAACACCAACAAGGAGGAAAACATAGCGAAGAATGAGAACACCAACAAGGAAGAAAACGTAGCGAAGAATGAGAACACCAACAAGGAAGAAAACGTAGCGAAGAATGAGAATATCAACAAAGAGGAAAACATAGCGAAGAATCAGAATACCAAGGAAGAAAACGTAGCGAAGAATGAGAACCCAAACAAGGAGGAAAACATAGCGAAGAATGAGAACACCAACAAGGAGGAAAACGTAGCGAAGAATGAGAACACCAACAAGGAAGAAAACGTAGCGAAGAATGAGAACACCAACAAGGAAGAAAACGTAGCGAAGAATGAGAATGCCAACAAGGAAGAAAACGTAGCGAAGAATGAAAATACAAACAAGGAAGAAAACGTAGCGAAGAATGAGAATACCACCAAAGAGGAAAATATAGCGAAGAATGAGAATACAACCAAAGAGGAAAATATAGCGAAGAATGAAAATACGAACAAGGAAGAAAACTTAGCGAAGAATGAAAATACCACCAAGTCGGAAAACGTAGCGAAGAATGAGAACACCAACAAGGAGGAAAACATAGCGAAGAATGAGAATACCGAAAATATTGTTGAAAATAGGAAAGCAAGCGATAATAAAGGCAAACAACAAATTGATAATACCGAATCATTAAATGCATCAAGAGAACAAGAATCCATTAAAACAAAAATATATGTCGACTCACAACTAAAACAATTAGAAAATCTCTCAGAAACGGATGGGAGAAACAAAGAGACTCTAACAAGCAGTGAGAGAAATACCTTAAATAACATTAAGGATCGCACTACAGAAAAAGAACAATTACTTATCCAGAAAGAAAAGATAGAATCTCTTTTAGGATCGAGTTCTGAAAAGCAATTGGCTCAAAGCATTACTATTAAATCTACTCAAATTGATAAACTGGAGAATGAGATAAAGCAAGAGAAAAATGAGAAAGTTCGTCGTATTTTGGAGCAAGAAAAAACTTATTTGACAGAGGAACTTAAATCAATTCAAGGGAAAACAAATCAAAATATTGCTAAAAGTGAAAATACTATTCCCTCATCCAAGGTAGATAATAGCGAATTAAAGAGTTTATTAACCTCTGAGGAGTATGCCAGTTATGCAAAAGATCGCCTAGCATTGGCGAGATCTGTCAATGCCACGAATGACATTCAACAGCAGTTAGGTAAATTAACTCATAAATATGTTTCCTCAAGTAAAGTGTTGACTGATCCGGAGAAAAGTATATTGCAAGATTCCATTGTTTGGTTACAAAATCAATTTTTAGAGAATCAAAAAAATACTACAGAACTCACCACTAAATTACTTAACTATCAGAATCAAGCCAAATTTGAGACCATGGTACTTCAGAAGGAACAGCCAGTTATATTGACAGCACCGGTCACAATAGATGCTGCTAAGACTTTTAGCTTCGTGAAAAAGGATGATAGTTCTTTCGACGGTCCGCTGCCTATTACAGATAGAAAATTAGGTGGTCTTTTATTCAGGGTGCAAGTTGGGGCATTTAGAAAAGCCGTGCCGTCAAATTTATTCAGGGAATTCACACCTGTCAATGGTGAAGTTATTCCAAATGGGTTGACATGCTACATGGCAGGGTTTTTTAATAATTCACTTACAGCTTTGCAAGCTCAAACTGAAATTCGATCCTTAGGGTATTCCGATGCATTTGTCGTTGCTTACTGCGATGGCAAAAGAATTCCTATTGAACAAGGGCGCTTGTACGAAAAAAATAAACTTTGTATTAGCTTATCAGATAACGAATTGACTATCAAATTACAACAACTATTAGAGGAAGAAAGGCAGTCTCCCCAAGCACAAACGATAAATGAACAAAACAAACAAGTTGATAAACCTTCTGTTGATGAGTATGGTGTGGAAATAGCTGGTTATACTGATCATTTATATTTTTCGGTTCAGGTAGGTGTTTTCAATCGGTCTTTAAATCCTTTTATGTTAAAGGGAATAAATGAACTGATTATTCACAAAGCCGCTAACGGTCAATTGCGTTATTCATCGGGGAGATTTGAAAATCTTGCCGACGCTAAGTTGAGAAAAACATCGGTAAATACAAATGGAATAGCTGATGCCTTTATTGTAGCCTATTATAAGGGTAAAAGAATAACATTTGCGGAGGCTCAGCAGATGATTGAGAGAAATCCTTCAATTGCGAAGGTAGCGAGAACGGAAAATAAGCCAGAAAGACAAGTAGAAAATAAAGTATTAACCTCGGAAGCGGCTAATTTAGATTTTAATGTAATTAGGCCAGTGCTTGACCCTAAGAGATATTATTATGCAAAAGACACTAAGGAAGGTGATGTTTGGAATACAATGGATATTACTTTGCCTTGTAGCTACAATCCTTCCTCTGAATTATCTTTCACACAGTTATTCGACAGTCCATTTTCTGCTCCCGAGGTAGTAACTTCGCTCGCTAAATTTCAATTGAAAGAATTTAATTTAAATTCTTTAGGAAAGGTTGTTTTTGATATATCTAGAGAAAATTCTGGGGAAATACTAAACCATATGATGCGTAGCTCGTATATGTATGAAGTTAAGAATAATAAAATATTAGTGTATCCACTTAACAGAACAGAAAAGGAACAGCTATTAACAGTTAAAGAACAATTAGAAGAAGAATGATAAAATTTTCGCAACAAACGGAAACCCAATCAGAGTCGATATCTCTAGAGTTACTCATCGATCAATTTACCTTAGTGCTATACAATGATGAGGTTAATACCTTCGATCACGTTATTAATTGTTTGATAAGAATTTGCAGACACGAATTGATGGAGGCCGAACAATGCACCTGGATTGTTCACGTCAACGGTAAGTGTAAGGTGAGAAATGGGTCTTTCGAGGAGTTGGAGGGTATGTGTAATCAATTGATGAATGAAGGGCTCTCTGTGAAGATAGAATAAACTCTACTAGTTTATTCTTCCCCTGCGATTAATCTTTTATATTCAAATAGCGTTTTTTCAATCGTTTCGTATTTGCCATTCGGTGAAGGGCTAAGTGTATTTATGTTAGCAATAATTTGGTTAGGTAAGACATAAACGTAATAAGGGAAACCAGAAACATCAAGATCCTTCCAAATAGGATGATTGGCCTCAGCAGAAGCTTTATTCCAAGTAATTTGATCTAAGTACGTATTCTCTAATTTACTGTATGACGATTGTTCCTCATATATTGTTAAAAAATGTATGTACGCCCCATAATTCTTGTATAGTTTTTTCATAGCAGCGAGTTCTGCAATACATTTTTTATTGGAGGGATTGAAAAATTGAATGTATATGGGTTTCCCTCCTAGCTGCGTGAGTTCGGTGTTTTTTAATGTGTAAAGAGGTAACTTATCCCCGGCGTCAAGTACATTTAATTTATTAAATAATCTCTGTGCAACACTTGTGATTTCACTGTCTATTTCCAGTTTACTGAAATTATAAAGAAAGTTAAGAATAGTATTTCTAGGAATTACACGATCAAAATAAAGATCAGACAGCATATAAATACACATCACTTCTGCAAGTTGTGCAGATCCTATTAAGTCGTCATGTTCCAATATGTTTAATAGGGGTTTAACATTTCCAATCTCAATTAAATGCATGAATTCTTGTCTTTTTTCAAGACTCTGTTGGTAGAAATATTTATCATAAAAGTTTGATACAAAACCAAAAAACTTGTCATTTCGCCACTTTATGGGAATATCCTCAAGGTAAAAGTTGAACTTATCTATTTCTGATGGAGAGGCAAAATCTTGAAGTTCTTCAATATTCATCCCCAAAGTATATTTAACATAGTCTAGAAAAAAAAGATTATTCTCTGCTTTGTAGATATCGTTTACCGCACTTCGGAATTTTTTAACCTGATTAAGAAACTCGCCCGAATTTTTTTCTTTGAGTGGATAAAGGATGTTTAACGATTGATCAAGCCAATGTTCGAATGTTAGAATCTTATAATTAATGTCTAAAGTGTCTAGTTGAATAAAAACTAGTTCAACTTCATTTTCGGAACCAAATTTGGAGAACCCAGAATTTGAAAATTCTATGTAGTATTTACCTTTTGGTTGTGCGTATAAATAACCAATCAAGTTACCATTTTTGATAAATAGTTTTTCAATATTTTTTAAATCTACAGAGAAATTAAAACGACCAAGACTATCAGAAATAGTCTCTTCTAGGATGACTTCTTCGTTGGAAATATAATCTGTTTTCATTCCAATTTGGAACCTACTTCCAGGATTTACGGCAATACCTTTTATGCTCACTTGCGCAACAAATGATAATGACTGAAGGAGCACGATTAAAACAAGGAGTTTATTCATACTGTGAAATGACATAAATGATGCCATTTTAAACGAGGAGTTTTGGAGAAGTTACAAAACTTGAAATATCAGATCCATTTAAATGTATTTCTCTGATTATTGATGAGTTTACTGCACTATATTCCTGGTTAGTGAGTAAAAAAACAGTTTCTATACCAACTAATTGAAAATTCATATGTGCAATGGATTTTTCGTATTGGAAATCTTTAGAGTCTCTTAAACCTCTTATAATATGAGACGCACCAATCTTCTGGCAGAAGGTTACGGTCAATTCTTGATACACCTGTATTGAAATTCTCCGTTCACCAACGAATAGAGACTGAATATGATGTTTTCTCTTTTCGATATCAAAAAGGTACTGTTTTCTTGAGTTTATACCGATACCGATAATTAACTCATCAAATAACTCCAATGCTTTCCATGCAATGGCTTCATGTCCTTTTGTAAAAGGATCAAAGCTTCCGGGAAACAGTCCGACCCTTTTCATCATTCGAAGTTAAAGAAACTAAAGTTAACGTTTCCAAATTTTCTAGAAAAACTGAATTCTTTTAGGGAGGATAAGTCAGTTTGAGGTCCGTGCTCAACGATTACTTTTCCATTTTCATTCAATACTTGACCATCGAAAATTTCCCTAACCAGAGACGCATGAATCTTTAAATGAAAAGGAGGATCCGCAAAAACCAAGTCAAATTTCTTGTTGGAATTTCTGCAAAATATTACGCAATCTGCTTTGTATGCAGCCATTCTATCCGACAAATTCAATTGTACAATTGCTTTTCTAATGAAATTATAACTTATAGGATGGCTATCCACAGCCATTACATACGGAGCTCCCCTTGATGTAAATTCGAAAGCAATATTCCCAGTTCCGGTGCACAAGTCTAATACATGCTTGTCGTCGAGGTCAATAAAATTTTCAAGAACATTAAAAAGTCCTTCTTTTGCATAGTCTGTGGTAGGTCTAGAAGGAAAATTACTCGGAACAGAAATCCTTTTTCCTTTTAAATTCCCTCGAATGATCCTCATAATATCGAATATAACTTGTCTGCACCTATCGAAATGATTGATTTATCCGCGAATGATTTTATACTTTTCAAGGATAAATTAAATTCCTCTGAAGAAAACGTATCTACTTCATTAAGCGAGCAGATGTGTATGGAACTAAAATTCATCGCTCCAATGCTCTTTAGTTGAGCCATTAGGAAATATATAATGTCATTTTCATCATCGAATTCACCAGTACTCAATTGTAGTAATTTACTTTCTTCCCTTAAAGCAAAGTACACCAATTTTGGAGTTATTATCAGAAAAGGGTCGTACGGAGAAATATGAAGCTTTAAGTACTTTAAAATAAGATTTGAAAAATGGTCAATTACAACGGATTGCTTCAATGAATTTCTAAAATTATCTATATCGGTTTTAATACCAAAAACCATTGATACTTCAAATGCAGTGTTCAAAGTGAAATAAACTCTTTCATTTGAGTCGAGATCGCCAAAATTTAGATTGAAATACTTTTTTGCATGAGCAGGAAAAAAGACAGAATTAGGCAATAGGGTATACCTTGGGGAATTTATAAAAATATATGATGTTTTGATTTCTGACTCTTGGATGGTTTTATCCACATTCAACAGGTCGAAGGGAAAGGAACGAAATTCAATTCCAACAAATGAATTGTTTATCAGAAGATTATCATGAAAAACAAATATGCTCAATCGAGTTTAGTTTTCGTCTTCCCAACTACCTTTCAAATCTCCAGTTTGAAGGTTTCCAAAATATATTTCTTCGGGATCTCCATTTTCATATTTTGAAATTGGAATGAAGCCAGAAATTCTGGTAGCGTGGGTGACTGTTCCGTCTTGACCTTTCAATATCTTGGATGTTAGAATCCATTCTTTATTGTCAGTTCCCGGAATAATACGAAGAGTTTCTGCGTTGAAATCCCCGAGACCTAAATCCAATCGTTCTTTCATGTAACTTTGATTACGCGTAAAAGTAGTCTCGACAAATTTAACCTTCACACTATCTCTTTTAAAACCTATTAAATCAGCAGGTATTACTTTCATTTTACTGATAGCTACAGCTTCTTCCTCTGTCATTTTATTATCTATGGCTTGGTTTAATTTGTATACTGTCACGACACCGTCTTTAGTTAACTTAAAACCGATGGAAACAAGATACTTAAGTTCATCCGTTGTAATTCTTCTCGATGGCACAGAACCTTCATCGTCATCCTCCCAAACATAATCGTTATTGACAAAACTGATTAATTCATCCCATGTAGCGGCGTACTGTCCGTATCTTTTTATGTAAGCAGTTTGAATGGTTCTGAGATCCTGTAAATTTCTTTCCGCTGTTAAGACGGTTTTTTTATAGTCTTTTTGGTGATTTCCAGTGGTCACAACGGAATTGTAAGAGGCTATACTCGCATATAGTGCTAAGGCCAGTGAAACTCCACCAATTACCCAATTCGCTAAAACATTACTTCGCTCAGAGGTGTTCAAAAAAGAAAATAAAGATCCCAATAGAATAAGTACTCCTGAAATTTTAAATTCAATGGCTTGGTTACTTGAGAAGGAAACGTATAGAACAGCAATAGCTATTACTAGAAATATGGTGGGAACCGAGTATCTTTTTAGTAGTAGTGTTAAATTTTGCATTTTACATTTTTTTAGTTGACAAAGCTAATATATTAAATTTATAAATGAAAGTGGTCTTTGGATTTTTAAATGTAATCTTGTTAAAATGGCAATGACTTCATTTTATATACCTTAGCTTATGTTACAATTTACTTTAGATCAACAAAAGGCATTGTCTCAATTTGAACTTTTTGAAAAAAGTATCGATAAGTTTCCTCTATTTATTCTCAGCGGATTTGCGGGAACAGGAAAAACCACTCTTGTTGCTAGTTTAATACATTCTTTCAATCAGAAGAACAAGAAATTTAAACTGCTAGCTCCCACAGGTCGCGCTGCTAAAGTGCTTTCAAGTTATTCCGGTGAATTGGCTTTTACCATACATAAACAGATTTATTTTCATAATGATAAAGGGGGTGAATTTAGCATAACCTTGGCTAAAAACATGTATTCAGATACGGTATTCTTTGTGGACGAAGCATCGATGGTATCAACCCGAACGGATGATGATGGACGTTGTCTATTGAGGGATTTATTGAATTACGTTTACACGGGTAAAAACTGTAAATTGGTACTCATTGGCGATCAGGGGCAGCTGCCTCCGGTGGGCGAAAATATCGCTAATGCCTTATCTGAAAGTTACCTCCAAGAAAATTTTCTTAGACTTAGTATTTTTAATGCTCGTTTGGAGCAGATAGTTCGTCAAGAGGAGGCATCGTCTATTGTGAAAAATGCCACAACGATTAGAACTGCCAAAAATACAAATCAGAAAATTTTTTCATTTCTTGACGAGCAATCTTGTGTGATTGAGCAATATGAGTTTCAAGAGGAATTAGACTCAGCATATGCCAACTTCGGAATAGATGAGGTAAAAGTTTTAAGTATTTCTAATAAAAGAGTACTTGGCATTAACGAGGGGATTAGAAGCCGATTGCTGTATCGGGAGGATATCCTTGAGAAAGGTGATAGAATAATGGTAAACAGAAACAATTATTTCTGGTTGAAAAACGATAAAGACATTGGATTTATTGCAAATGGTGAGATATTAGAGGTAGAGAAAATTAGCAGAATTGAAGCACGTTATGGTTTTTTATTTGGTCATGTAAAAATTTCTTTTTTAGACTTTCCAGATAAGGACCCCATGGAATTATTAGTAAATCTAGATCTGTTAACATCAAGTCAATTACAGTTGAATCAGTTACAAATGAGGGCCCTATTTAAGGAAATAGATTTGGAATTAGGACATATCAAATCGAAAGCGAAAAGATTCAAAGAAATAAGTGAAAACCCTTATTGGAATGCTCTCCAAGTTAAATATGCGTATGCTATCACATCGCACAAAGCTCAGGGGGGGCAGTGGAAGGTGGTATTCATAGATTTTCTTGGTAAATCTCCTGAAATGGAGGATAATGCGTATCTTAAATGGTTGTATACCTCCGTCACTCGGGCGACAGAAAAAATATTTCTCTTAAATTTTCCAAAGAATTTCTTCGAAGGTTAGAAACTTTTAAGAGGTATTGGGTACTGTGTAATAAAAACCATTGATTCAGAAAGTGATTTTTCGTATCGTTTCAATAAATCATCGTATATCTCTTTTTTCATTTCTTTTTGCGCTATAGATAGAAATGCGTGGGTGAATTCTTCCAGCATTGACACAGTACGGTAAGTACTTAGAATATCATTAGTTGTTATTTTTCCTGTTTTTAATAAGTCATTTAATTTATTGTTTTTGGTAGTAAACGCAGATTTAACCGGATCAGTGAATGATTCAATTCTAATAATTAGTTGATGGGATTTGTTTAAAGTCAGTTGTGTACGACGAAGGGATGAAAAAGGAAAGCTCTCTTTGGAAATATTTTTTTCTTCTTCATTATTACCTGGATAAGTACTTAATTCCTTTGGGTTTAGTTCTTTTTTTATTTTTCCATTTTGCCAAGCGCCAATCCCTAAACCATAGAGATCAAAAACAATTGGGGAATGCTCCTGATAAGAACGAAAAAACTTTTTCAACCGAATACTATCTTCGTTAGTAAATGAAAAGGAGATTTTTAAGTCACTGCGATCAGAATGAAACCCATCTTTTATTACTAACTGCAGGTCTGGAGATGCTAAAGAGTTAAAATCAGTTTTTGAAATATGCAACATAACTTCATCCGCTGATAGACCTTCTGGATCGTCAGGTATTGCAATTAAACGCACATTTAGTAATTCCTTCTTCTGTGAAGGTGGTGTTATGAATTCTTGAGTCTTGATATTAAAAAAACAGGAGTCCTCGTAGATGTATATACCATCTCTTTCTTCAAAAGATACATTTCGTGCACCAATAGTTTTTTGGTAATAATCAATTAGCGTTTTTGTTTGGCTATAACTCTCTAAAAGTGGTTCTATGTCATCTTTCAACGAGCTTAAGGCATCTTTTAAGTCACTAATTTTTTCCTTTAATTCTGTGACTCCTTCTGGTTCGATAGCTTGATTTTTTTTTTTGCCTTTTTTTGATTTTGTCCCTTCAGATAGATAAAGGTTTTCTATCATGATCTCTAATTCTTTGATTTGCTGAAGTATTTTATTTTCTTGGGTGATCAATCCACCCTGTCCGTACAGACGCTTTTGAATTCGCTGAAAACTTGCATCATTCAAATCATTGATTATTTTATTGAAGGTAATTCCTGAAGAAAAGGAAGAGTCAGGAGATAAAAATTTTGTTTTGGAAGATCCATACAATCGGTAAGTTTTACCTTGCCGCTCGATTACAACTGTCGTTTGTTTATTCGTGTTATATCCCCACACATCGAAATGTAGATTTGTTTGGAGATTTTCCCCAAGAGACTCCAAATTTGCTTGGGCAATTCTAGATGAGTATACCTGATCATCTTTAATTTCTAATTGGTAAGGAAATAATCCAACGGCCTTGGGCAAGCCATTGTTCCAAATACCTTCTTCATCTCTTTCTTTCTCTTCGAGCAATCCTGTGGTATATGAACCATCCCCAGCTGCCAGTAGTATATTTTCATATTTTAAATATTGACCTCCTAGAGATTCAAAAATACGTTTGGCTCTTTTTTCTACGGAGTAAACAACCGCTTTGTTTTGGGCATCTAATATTGTTTTCCTATCTTCTGCTTTAACATATCCTAAGTTCAATAATAAAAGATCTCTATCATAAAGTGAAAGTCCGGGATTAAAAATGGGACTTGTATTCACTTGAAATAATAATTCAAAACTTTTTGATTTAGTTACTTGAAAATCCAGTTGCTCTTGAAATGTAACTAAATAATCGTCGATAAAATCATTGTCAAAATCGGGTTGCTTGTACCGAACAGTATTTAATGATTTATTCAGGATCCAGATTGCGGTTTTATTTGCTACTTCCGCAAGTAAGCCTTTGGAGGCTTTGCTTAATTCACCTTCTCTAATGACAAGTAAGTCAGGTTGATTTATGATTACATACTCTATAGAGTCATAATTTACCTTACCATTTTTAAGTTTAATTAATGGACCATTATATTCAAAAGCATATCCTAAATTGGATTCCAACACAGGACTTTGTTTGACAATATGGTAAATGTATGCTCTAGTTTCTGAGCTCAATAACTGCGTTTGAGCCGATACTTTGGCATGGCATAAAAAAAGAAGAAAAATAAAAATAAACGATAAAGACTTCATCAAATACTTAAACGCATTTGGTGTAAAAAGTTTCTTATTTAAGTGCTTTTTCCAATGAAATTCCTGACCAAGAGAAAAATTTATTTTTTTGGTCAGTTGTGATATTCGGCAAGATGCTAACAGTATATTTCTCAAATCCCTTTTTTGAAAACTCATGAATAGAATTATCTAAAAGTATACCATTACGCAGAATGCTGATTGAAAAATATTGATTTTCAAAATATGATATCCAATTTTTTAAGTCGCCTTTCACTTTAATCCCATTCACAGCAATAATTTCATCACCACGACGGAGCCCATTTTTTGCTGCTGTACCTTCAGGATGAACGCTAATAACCAAAAATCCAATGTCTCCAGGTGTCACTTTAATGCCTAGTATTTTTTCTACGGGGTCACCTTCTTTAATTATTATCCCCAGACCTATTTCTTTAAGTGAGGATTGTAATTCATCAATATAGTCGATGGTGTTGAATAAAAAATGATCTACCTGATCACTCAGGTCTAGTTGTGTTATTTCTTGAATTGTTTGTGAGAAAATGACAAGATCTATACCCTTATTCTTTTTTCCAAAGTTCTGGTATAGAGCTGACATAACAGTTTGAAGGCTTTTGGTATTTTCTGTGAGGGAAAGAATCTTGTTGTCCAACCAAAAAGCGAAAAGGCAACCTTCCGTGTAAATAGATATTTTTCGTTCTGGCACACCGGGCACATATCCATCTACCCAAGTGTCAATTGAAGAGTCCGCTAATGAATAATTTCTTCTTCCAAAGTTGTCTGCATGCTTTTGAAACTGATCACTTAGCTCTGTAAGATACTGATTTATTGAAAAGACCCCTGATTTTAGTAATTGTAAATCACCAAAATAAGTAGTGATACCCTCATAGATGAATCCAAGTTGAGAATAATTTTCTTTACTTAGGTCATAAGGATGAAGTTCTTTTGGGCGGATTGTTTTGACATTCCAAACATGATATAATTCATGACACGACACCCCTAATAACTCTGGGTATAGAGCTCCAAATACGTCATAGGATGGACCCAAAGTGATAATGGTACTCTCGAGATGTTCCACCCCGTGATAGGCTTGATTTGGTAACGACAGTATAATGAATTCGAATTTCTTTGTGGGACAATCCCCAAATTCTTCAATGAGTTTAGCTGAGAATTTAGTAAAATCATCAAGTAACTTTCTCCACGGAATATTCAATTGGCGATGCATCCATATTGTAAATTGTGTTTCCCCAATCTTGTAAGATTTAGAAAGTAAGTCCGGAGAAGCAATGAATGGGGTATCTACGAGTTTATCGAAATCATTACATACGAATTGATTGTTTTCAGATTGCGCTCCTGCTACTTGCCACTCGATTGGAATATCTAAAATTACTGTACACGAAAGATTCATCGTTTCCTCCGCATAAATTGCACAATTAACTGGATTAACATATAAGAATGTACCGTCCGTGAATGTTGATCCTGCATTTAATTCATTGGAAAAATATTGGTAGCTAATTTTTATTTGCTTTCCAGAAATTCCTTCAATTTTCCATGAATTTCTTTCATGCTTTCTTACTTTCAGTACTCTACCCTCTGTATCTTCAACGAGTATTTTTCTGATATTCCTCGAGAAATTACCTAGTTCGTATCGACCGGGTCGCCAAGCAGGTATTTTTATAATTAACTCATTGCCCTTGACAGGCATTGTAACGCTAAGATCTAGAAAGTTTTGATTAGCGCAAGTTAGAGAAAAAGTATAGCTAACACTGCTAGGCATAAAGTTCTTGCTGCAGTTCTGAAATTCTTTGATCGGCTAGATATTCATCATAAGTCATCATCTTATCAATGATACCATTGGGTGTAATTTCTACAATTCTGTTAGCAACTGTATTCACTAATTCGTGGTCATGTGAAGTAAAAAGCAGCGTTCCAGCAAATTCTTTCATCGCGTTATTCAGTGCGGTAATTGACTCCAAGTCTAAGTGGTTTGTTGGTTCATCCAAGAGTAATAAATTAGCTTTCGCCAACATCATTTTTGAAAGCATACAACGAACTTTTTCACCCCCAGACAAAACTGTTGAATGTTTCATGGCTTCTTCCCCAGTGAACAGCATTCTTCCCAAAAAAGTTCTTAAGTAAACCTCTTCTCTCTCCTCGTCTGTCTGAGCATACTGCCTTAACCAGTTGATTAGTGAAGCTTTTGAATCAAAGTAGCTGTGATTATCGTTCGGAAGGTATGCTGTTGAAATCGTAGTTCCGAAAAGATATTCACCGGAAAAGGATTTAAGATTTCCAGAAAGAATTTGGAAAAATGTCGTCAATGCAACAGAATTCTTAGAGATAAAAGCAATTTTATCTCCTTTGTTCACAATAAGATTTATACTGCTAAAAAGAACTGTACCATCTACTGATTTGGAGAGATTATCAATGGAAAGAACTTGATTTCCTGCATCTCTTTCTTGATGGAAAGTGATTCCGGGATAGCGTCTCGAGGATGGTTTAATTTCTTCTAAATCTAGATTGTCCAACATTTTTCTTCTGCTAGTTGCTTGTTTAGATTTTGCAGCATTTGCCGAGAACCTAGAGATAAAATCCATGAGCTCTTTCTTTTTTTCCTCAGCTTTTTTGTTTTTATCTGCCCGTTGTCTTGAAGCTAACTGCGATGATTGATACCAAAAACTATAATTTCCCGTAAAGAGGTTAATTTTCCCATAATCTATATCGCAAACATGTGTACAAACGGTATCCAAAAAATGCCTGTCGTGAGAAACAACGATTACGGTATTTTTAAAGTCTAATAGAAAATCTTCTAACCAACTGATTGTTTTTAAATCCAAATCGTTGGTAGGTTCATCTAAAATTAATACATCTGGATTTCCAAATAAAGCTTGCATTAATAGCACTCTTACTTTTAGGTCATTTGATAAATCTTCCATCAGAAGGTAATGTTTATCCTCGCTGATACCTAGGTTTGATAGTAAGCTAGCCGCATCTGTTTCTGCATTCCAACCCTCTAGGTCAGCGAACTCAGCTTCTAATTCAGCTGTTTTCATTCCGTCTTCCTCAGAAAAGTCTGGCTTGGCGTATAGAGCATCTTTTTCTACCATAATTTCATACAGGCGTTTGTGACCCATAATTACGGTTTGGAGTACTTGGCATTTATCAAATTCGAAGTGATTTTGTTTTAGTACTGCCATGCGCTTGCCAGGTTCTAGTTCCATTCTTCCGGTAGTTGGATCCTGATCCCCTGTTAAAATTTTTAGAAATGTAGATTTACCCGCACCATTCGCACCGATAATACCATAACAGTTTCCGTTTACGAATTTTACGTTTACCTCATCGAAAAGAATACGTTTTCCGAATTGTAGTGACAGGTTATTTACTGAAAGCATGCTTATTTTTTTTGCAAAGATAGCTAAAAGATAGCTATTTTACGGTACAAGAATAAACAAGGGCAGGAGGGATATTGAATGCGGTAAAATCAACATTTACAGTGGAAAATATCCGTTTTAGAAGAATATGGGAGCGAAGGGTGTATTGAAATTGAATAAACTTCCCTGTTTTTGATTTTAACGAAGTTTTGCAAATATTTAAAATACGAGTCTTAAGAAAAGTTGAGAAATTAGCTAGAGGCAATGAAGATATTATCACGTCCACAGCTTCGATGTTTCTTTCCTCAAGCAAGCTCGGTAAATCTGTTGCTGAGCCGAGAACGATTTCCACGTTAGGATGACGAATTTTATCTTTTAATAATTGATAGAATACATTATCGAGTTCGATGACAAGTAATTTAGCATCTTTATGCATTTTTGCAATGAGTTCCTCCGTAAAAATTCCAGTCCCTGGTCCAAGTTCAATGAGGTAATTAACTTTTGAGAAATCAATACTCTCCATCATTTTCTTCGCCAAGAACTTTGAACTTGGGACCATTGCCCCACAGGTTTTTTTTTCTTTGAGAAAATGTTGAAGAAATTGCTTTTTATTCATGTGTGTCCATGATTATACAATCATTAGCTCTCAAAATCCCATAAATCTTTCCTTTAAGGTCTTTATTGAGGAATGGGGAGTATTTATGCCTGCTCAATAGGGAGTTCTCTGTGTAGATGGATTTTTCGAATGGATCAAAAACAGTCAAGTCAGCAATATGCCCGACTTCGATAGTGGCCTTATCTATTTTTGCAATTTCTCGGTTTTTATCAGATAGGATATTGATAATTTTTTCGATTGGCAGTGCTGAGTGTGTATTTAGCGCAGAAAAAAGAGTTTGGAGTTGAAAACTACCAAATGCGGCATGATCAAATTCGAGTTCTTTTTCTTCAGCATCTACGGGTCTGTGATCGCTGGCAATTGCATCAATAACACCTTCATCAAGCGCTTTGACCATATAATCTCTGTCCTCAATGGAGCGCAGTACAGGTAAAACTTTCATCAGGCTATTAAATTCAAGGACATCATTTTCAGTAAAAATAATATTCATCAAATTCACATCGCATGTAAGTGATATCCCTCGCGATTTTGCTTCTTCTATAATCTTAACACTTTCCTTACAGGATATCCCTGAAATATGCGCTTTGCCTTCAGTATATTCTAGTAGTCTTATGATTTTTTCCACTTGTATTACTTCACTTACTGCAGGATCTGCCTTCAAACCTGTCCGAGTGGAGGCAATGCCTTCATTTACAACAGTATTTTTTGATAAATATTCATCACTTGCCGCTAGTAACAGCGTAGCGCCTATATTTTTAGCATACAACAGTGCGCGATGCAACATTCCTGAGTTTAATGGGTTTACATCATCAGAAAATAAAGAGGCACCTGCTTGATACATATCATACATTTCAGACAATTCATGACCTTTCATTCCTTTGGTTATAGTCCCCATTGGATGCAGTTTTACAGCGTGGTTACTTGACTTGGTCAACTGATATTCAATGATGGTTTTATTATCGCAGATTGGGAATGTATTCGGTAAACTGCACACGTGAGTGAACCCTCCAGCCGCTGCTGAGTCTAAACCATCTTCTATAGTTTCTTTATGCTCAAAACCGGGATCGCAGAAGGATGACTTTATATCCACCCATCCGACGGATACGTGCAGTGCAGGGGAACTGATGACAGTAGCATCCTCATTTCGTATTTCTTTTTCTATCGCTTGGATGATACCGTTTTCAATCAAAACATCTAATGTTTTCCCGTTGTAAAGAGAATTTTGATCGAGTATTTTTACTTGTTTCAATAAAATCTTCATGTTATTTCATAAACTTTAAAAGCACCATTTCCACAAAAATAAACAGAAGTGCAATCAGGAGAAACACTCTCCATAATTCACTTGACTTTTCCAATTCTATGGCTGTTGATTTTTCACCATTTTTTATCTCACTAAAGGTAATATTTTTTATTCCCGAATTCCTGAAAAGCGTAATTATTTCCTCTTTATTTTTTGCTTTAATGTCGCTTTCAATTCTGCTGTAGTTTAGTGATAAAGAGCCTAATTTTTCATTTCCTAATACATCGTAGTTACCTGATTTAAGTTTTTCAGTCGCTTCAGGACCTGTCAAGGTGAAAACAACTTGATTAGTTCTTTTTTGCTGGGAAGGAATGTAATCCCCATTGGATCCTTTCAATCTAATGGGTTTCTCACTAACTTGTTTTAATGGCAAAACTATTGAATTATCTTCTCCAATTGTGGCATATAAAGGTAAGGAGCGAACACTTAACTCTCCCATTCTCAATAAAACTGTTGGAAAAATAGCATTAGCAGCAAAACTGCTGAAATCTTCCTGAAGTGCCGTTGTCAAAAGGTAAGACTTATATCCGTTTTTAAGTAACAATGAATTATTGTTTCTAAGTTTTAGCAAGGCCTTGCCATTTTGTTCATTTTTTGTGGTGTAGTAGTTTGCTATATTTGGCATACTCAAATTGGGATCTTCTTTTTCAAAAACTCCAGCAAAAAATGAATCTTTAAAACGTACTTCCTGAATCCTGGAGGCATTTGAGCTTTTGGTCGCTAAGGTCGGTAATTTTAGTCCAGAGAGTAATTGATTTACAGATAAGAAATCAACCTGTTTACCTGGAATAACTAGTGTACTACCTCCATTGTCTACGAAATCTTTCACATCATTTATTAAACCGGAGGAAGGGGAGTTCAACCCATTGAAGACCAATAGATCTACTTTCTCTAACGCAGACCTATTGAAAGATTGCTCGGAAAGAATTTGGGTATAGAAGTAAGGTTCAACCTTAAATGCTTTTTCAGTGGCAAGGGAAGCATTTTCTGAGTTCAGAACCAATATTGAAGCTGTGGAGTTCACTGCATAGGAAAAATAAAAATCATCATCCCAAAATAGTTGTTTATCATTAACACTCAGCTTACCTGTTTTTAATCCATTACTCGTTTCAGTTAATTTAAACGAGGTAGTCACTGCATTCATTTTTGGAATTTCAACAAATGAGGAACGAATAGAACCATTTAGGTTGAGGGTTATTTCTGTATTTGTAAAATTCTCCGAAGAGTGATTGGTAACTCTTACAAAAATTTCATTTTGAAACCCTAGTTTATGGATGGGATTGGCAAACCAAACACTGTCGATTGTTAGATTTGCATTGCTTTGTGCAGAAAATTTAATCAAATGGAAGGTGGAATTGATCTCAAACTTTCTATTTAGTGCAGCAGTAACAGATTGGAAATCACTTAATACCAAATGAGTCAATTTGCCAATTTTGGTTTGCTCACTATTTTCTTTATTTAAAAATGTTTGTTGCCACAATAATACATCTTGTAATGACCTGACAATAGGGGAATAATCGATTTTTTCTAAATAGTCGAAGGCTTCCGCTTTTGTGAGTAAACGCTGTTCTGTAGCATCTAATTTATTCGAGCAGATAAAAATAGATGTATTATCCGAAGCTTTTTCAATCAAACGTTTGGCGGTTTCTCTTGCCTCGGAAAGTAATTCACCTTCTGTACCTTTGGCACTCATCGAATATGAATTATCGATGTAAATACTTAATACATCAATCCCAGCCTGAGAACTAATAGTATCTTTTTCAAAAGAGGGTTGGGCAAAAGCTAAAACGGTGAAAGTTAATAAACAAATTCTCGAGAGGAGAACTAGAAGATGTTTCAACTTTCGTGTTGATTTATTTTCTTGTTCGATGAATTTGATAAATCTGAGAGAGGAAAAGTAAAGAGTCTTTTGTTTTCTGAAATGAAATAAGTGAATGATTATCGGAATGGCTATGAGCAACAAAAACCACAATCTTTCAGGATAGACGAAGTGCATATGGCAAAGTTAATCAAATTGAGAAATCTCTCCATTTATCCTTCAACTTAAGTGATGATAATTAAATCAAAATGAATGAGGTTGCTTGAAACTGAATTAATCACTAAAAAATAAAAGGCCACCTATAGGCAGCCTCTAGAACAATACTTTGGTCTAAATATATTTAGATACGATATTTCTTAAAAAATGCGTCCCAATTCCAAATAAAATTACCCATAATTTCATCCATTCTTTTTAAGAATAACGGGTTTGGAGCTTGCATTCTTTTGAAATACTCGTCTTGGTATTCTGCGAGTTTATATTTATGGAATACAGCTTTCGACATGCCATAAATCCAATTTTTTGACGGGTGGTTTACTCTCATTATAAAGTTTTGATAGTCTCTCACTAATGCCTTAAAATCAACAAGTTCCATCTGATACATCTTGATTAATTTCTCAAATATCATGTTTTCTACTCGCTCTGCTTGTTCAGCATCAAAGGTACTTTCTAAAAAAGATAAGTTCCCCACTATAACTATCAGCCCAAACTCTCCGTTGTTAGTTTCTTCTATATTCGGTGAATGCACAAAGGCAGGATCATCATTAATTAAACTCGCTACTTCCTTAAAACCATTATCAACACTCTCGAAAATCGCATTTATGAAAATATTAGCTACTTGATTATCAGTAAGTTTTTTCTTTATTAGTGTACTAAACATGGTTTTTGGTATTTGTGCGTTCCCTATGTACAAATTTATAAAAGGGTTGAGACTGCAAAATTTTTATCTACAAATGGTTTTCAACGGAGTTTTCAACAGGATTACACAGTACCGAATGTTTAAAACTTAAACTATTATCAGATTATTCTTTTTGTAATTTTGCACTAAATATTTGAAATGAAGGGAATCATACACACCAATAAAGGAGAGATGCATGTTGAGTTTTATGAGTTAGATGCACCTAAAACTGTTTCGAATTTTGTGAAATTGGCTGAAACTGGCTATTATGACGGGCTGAAGTGGCACCGAGTACTTCCTGATTTTGTTCTTCAAGGGGGGTGTCCAAACTCTAGGGAGGGAGCATCTGGTATGCCTGGAACAGGTGGTCCTGGTTATAAAATAGATTGTGAATTGGATGGGGAAAATCAATTCCATGATAGAGGCGTTCTTTCAATGGCCCATGCTGGAAGAAATACAGGAGGATCTCAATTTTTTGTATGTCATTCGAGAAGAAATACTGCTCATCTTGACAGAAATCACACTTGTTTTGGAAAAGTTACCGAAGGATTAGATGTGATTGATGCTATTTCACAAGGTGATTCAATCGATAAAATAGAAATTATCCGTTAACTGAGATTAACTAAACTGTTTAATGATTAGGGAAGCTAGTTCTTCACCTATTCTATCCTGCGCCTCTGCAGTAGCGGCTCCTATATGAGGAGTACATGCGATTTTAGCGTGATTCAATAAGTCCTTTCTTGGGTTAGGCTCATTCTCGAAGACATCTAGTGCGCAGGCAGCTACTTTTCCTGAATTCAAAGCGACGATAAGATCATCTTCATTAATTACGCCTCCGCGTGCTGCATTAACTAATATCACTCCCTTTTTCATGAGTTCAAATTCCTTAGAGGTAATTACTGCACTACCATCTGCTTGTTTTGGAACGTGTATAGAGATATAATCCATTTTGCCGATTACCTCGGAAAGGCTGGTCTCAGTAATACATGACACATTTATGAGTTC
The DNA here is from genome assembly GCA_945902115.1 of Lishizhenia tianjinensis. Lineage (GTDB taxonomy): Bacteria > Bacteroidota > Bacteroidia > Flavobacteriales_D > Crocinitomicaceae > UBA952. The sequence goes on from CAMDLY010000012.1 coordinate 30,628, forward strand.
GTTTCCAATTTTGATAGGTATATCAACAGAATAACTGTGTTGATCAATTGCGATTACGTTCATTCCCAAACCATAGGCATAGGAAGCTAAACTTTGTCCGATTCTTCCGAATCCTATAATTCCAATGGTTTTACCTCTCAGCTCAATTCCTTTGGCGTAATTCTTCTTAAGAACAGAGAAATCACCAGTACTCATGTTTCTGTAGGAGTCATGTAAAAATCTACTCATTGAAAAAAGATGGCCCATTACTAATTCTGCGACAGACTGTGAGGAGGAAGCTGGAGTATTTATGACAGTAATTCCTTTTTCTCTAGCATATGCGACATCGATATTATCCATTCCAACACCCCCACGACCAATTAACTTAATTCTGGGACAAACATCGATAACCTCTTTACGTACCGTAGTAGCACTTCGAACTAAAATCATATCAATTTCCTGCTCATTTACTGCTTTGGCAAGATCTACCTGATCAACTTTGTCGGTGATAACATCAAATCCTGCTTGTTCTAAAAGTTCTTTCCCTAGGGTTGAAATCCCGTCGTTCGCTAAAATCTTCATCTTGTTTTTAATATGTTCGTTCAAATTCTTTCATTACATCTACGAGTACTTGTACACTCGAAAGAGGCAAGGCATTGTAGATGGAGGCCCTATATCCTCCAGCTGATCTGTGTCCAGGTAATCCTACGATTCCGGAATTTTTCCATAAAGAGTCAAATTCGGCAGATTTACTCTCGTCATTCAAAAGGAAAGTAACATTCATATTTGAACGATCTTCCCTTTCAACACACCCTCTAAATAGTGGATTACGATCAATTTCATCGTATATGAGTTGCGCTTTTTGCTCGTTTTTAGTTTGCATTGATTTTAGGCCTCCATTTCCCATTAAATTCCTCAAATTCAGCATAGCAACAAATACAGAAAAAACTGGCGGAGTATTTAGCATGGATTCTTTTTCTACATGCTGCTTAAGGTCGAGGTAAGTAGGCATAAAACTAGAGGTGCTTTTCCCAAGAATAGCGTCCTTAACTATATATAAAGTAGCTCCCGCAGGTCCGAGATTTTTTTGAGCACCTGCGTAAATAAGATCGAAATCTGCTACATTGATTTCTTTGGAGAAAATATCTGATGACATGTCACACACTAAGGGTAGGTCGCTTTTCGGAAAATCTTTAAATTGGGTCCCATAAATGGTATTATTCGATGTGAAATGAACGTAGTCTAAGTCACTTGGAATAGCATAATTCTTGGGGATATAGCTGAACTTTCGATCTTCTGAAGATGCCAAAACAGCCACTTCAAGGCCAACTTTTTTCGCTTCCTTAATGGCTCCAGTTGACCAAGTACCCGTATTAATATATCCTGCTTTTTTATGATTTCGCGACATATTCAATGCGGCAATGGTAAAGCCTAAAGATGCTCCTCCTTGAAGATAACAGACAGAATACCCCTCCGGTACATTAAGTACTTTTTTAACTAAATCAATAGCCTCGTCCATCACAGCAACAAAATCTTTATGTCTGTGAGACACCTCTAGAATGGATAATCCGTTAAAATCAAGGACTGCATCTGCGGCTTGTTTGAATACCTCCTGAGGTAAGATACATGGACCGGCTCCGAAATTATGTTTCATGTTTAATAGTTATTTTTCAAAATTGCTAAATACATTTGGTTATACTCTCAAATTGTGAATTTCTCTTGTATTTTGTTCAAAAAAAAAACCGTCTTTCGACGGCTTTTTTTAAGCTTCTTTTTTGGTTGCTTTCTTCGCTACAGTTTTCTTTTCTGCAGGTTTTGAAGCAGATTTCTTTTCTGTGGCGACAACTTCAGTTTTTTTACTTTCCTTTTTCGTTTTAACTACTATGGCTGGTTTATCAATTTTTCTTTTTCTAGAGTTTCCATACGAACCCATAGTTCTTTTTCCTTTAGCTGTCTTTTTATCCCCTTTTCCCATAATACAATCAAGTTGTTTTGTTTAAATGCAAAGTTATAATTCTTTTTCTAAAAATTGTGTTCTAAATTGTTTTTCGATATGCTCACCACCATTGAGAATTTTTCGACACCATTTAACCTTAAGTTCAGTTTGGTCCGATTCTGTGAGTTTCCAATTGAGTTTACTTTTCTCTAGTCGCTGACGAAGAGTATTTAAGGCAATAGCTACTGATACCGAAATATTGAAACTTTCGGTGAATCCGTACATAGGAAGATGAACTAATAAATCTGCTTCATTTATCAACTCCTGAGATAAGCCTCTTCTTTCGGTTCCAAAGAATAGGGCTATGGGTTTTTCAAGAGGCATATCATGAATACTCCATTGTTTTGCGTGCGGACTTGTGGCCACTATAGTGTAGTTTTCCTTCTTCAATTTCTTGATACAATCGATTGAGGGGTTGTCACCTTCGTTGAAATTTTTTAAATCCACCCATCTTCCTGCTCCTAAAGCAATATCTCTTTTTAATGCGTACTGGTTTTCTTTTTCAATTACGTTAAGTGTTTGTATCCCAAAACAATCACATGTTCTTATCACCGCAGAAGCATTATGCTCTTGATAAATATTTTCCAATGCTATAGTTAGGTAATTAGTCCTTTCTGCGGCAATTCTATCAAACATTTCAACCTTATTTGGGGTGATTATTTTATAAAATTCAGAAAGAACATATTCATTTTGCTCCTGCATATTCCTTTTGCATTAAATAATGTTGAATTTCACCGAAAAGTAAATACGATTGTTCCATTGTCGTGTAGCCCAAATTCTCATAAAAACCAATTGCTTTCTCTCGGGCATGTAATATCATTCCGAGATCTCCTCTCGCTATGCTTTTCTCTTCTAAGTAGTGCATTACTATTTTTCCTAGGCCTTTACCCTGCTGACCTTTTTCCACAGCCATGAATCGAACCTGACCGAAATCCTCATTGTAGACGTCAAGTCGTGCTACAGCGACTAATTTATTTTCGACATAGCAGGATGCATGTATGGCTACGGAGTCCCCATCATTTCTTTCACTACCTATAGGTTGACCCCATGGTTCACGTAAAATTCGGTAACGTAAGTTGAAGTATTGCTGCCACTCTATGGCTGATTTTGGCGATTTTATAATTTTTTCCATTTGAACGCGATTGAGGTCATTCGTTTCGTAAGTGTTTTTGACTGTTTTTCTTCTCGGATGAGTGATTTTGCTCGGTCATCTACGAAAACCTTGTCTAATGATTTAATCTCTCCATATGGAATTTTGCTTTTCCTCAATTCCGCGAGTAAAAAGTCTGAGCTTAATTGAGCAATTGCGTTAGAAAGAATCGTTTCAAGTTCAGCTCGGTTTTTCACCCTCTTCTGATTATTCTTAAATAGTGGGTTACTTGTCAGATCATTTAAATTCAATAGCTGCAACAGTTTAGTAAAATGATTTTCAGAACCGATAGCAATAGTTAGTTGAACACCATCACTCGTAGAAAAAATCTCTCCATAAGGAGCAATATTTGGGTGTAAGCTACCCATTCGCTGGGGTATTTGACCGGTCATTAAATAGTTTGACGCTTGATTGGCAAGGCTACACAAAGCGGCATCGTAAAGCGATACCTCTATAGAACTTCCCAAGTTGGTTTTCGTCCTTTCCATAAGTGCAATCAATAGACCTTCTTTCAAGTGATGAGCTGCCAAAACATCAATTAATGCAATAGGCATTTTTAATGGAGTACCATCTTTATGCCCATTCATAGACATGAATCCGGCTTCGGCTTGTAGGATTAAATCATAGGCAACACGGTCACTCTCTTCACCAAATCCTGAAATTTTTCCAAGAATAAGTTTTGGGTTTGCTTTCCAAAGAAGATCATCTGTAATCCGCAATTTTTCTTGGTCACCACCTTTGAAGTTCATGAGTAAAATATCACAGTCTTCAACTAAATGAATAAAAGCGAGGTAATCCTTTTTTTCTAATAAATCTAGTTCTATGTATTTTTTTCCATAATTCACTGATGCGAAATAGGCGCTAATTTGCTCCTCACTTTCAGCGGGTAGCTTCCAAGCTCTCGTTACGTCAGGACTTGACGGGCGTTCAATTTTTGTGACGTGAGCACCTAGTTCTGCAAAAAAAGTTCCAACGGATGGTCCTGCCAACACGGTAGATATATCCAATACTTTTAAATTCGAGAAAATTTTTTGCGTCGTCATACTTAACGCTAGAGAATACTACTCGGGTTTCGCAATCGTTTCAACGGTAACGGTAGTTAATCCAGCCCTTACAAAGTTAAGTTTTTTTGCAGCTGCTTTACTTAGGTCGATAACTCTTGAGTTACTTTGAGGCATTCTGTCGTTTATTTTAACTACAACTACAGAGTCGTTTTTCAAATTCGTGACCTGTACGTATGTGCCCATAGGTAATGATTTGTGCGCTGCTGTCATCAGGGAATTATTGAAAATCTCACCTGAATAAGTTTTTCTACCATTCAGAGAATCTGCGTAATACGAAGCAATTCCTTTTTCAGTTTTTAGTAATGAAAAACTCATTAGAACGACACTTACAATAATGAAAATCAAGCGCATAATATAATTTTATAATCAGCAAATTACATGAATTTGTTTAATAAAAAAAATTAATTTGTCACAGTTAGGATTTCATTTAAGCGTCAAATTGCTTAAATTCGCGTCACACTTAAAAGATTTCTGAAAATGGTATTTGATTTAGATATGATAAAAAGGGTATATCAAAAATACCCTGAACGCATTGAAGCAGCGAGAAAAGCAGTTGGAAAACCTTTGACATTATCCGAAAAAATACTTTACGCTCATTTGTGGGTTGGTAATTCGAGCGAGGCTTTGGAAAGGGGAAAATCATATGTGGATTTCGCTCCGGATCGTGTCGCCATGCAAGATGCTACTGCACAAATGGCTCTACTGCAATTTATGCAGGCAGGAAAAAAACAAGCAGCAGTTCCTTCTACCGTGCATGCAGACCATTTGATCCAAGCGAGGGTAGGAGCTAGCAAAGACCTTCAAGACTCATTGAATCAAAATAACGAAGTATTTAATTTTTTATCCTCCATTTCCAATAAATACGGGATTGGCTTTTGGAAGCCTGGAGCAGGAATTATTCACCAAGTTGTTCTTGAGAACTATGCATTTCCGGGGGGTATGATGATTGGTACGGATTCTCATACAGTAAATGCAGGCGGATTGGGTATGGTAGCTATTGGTGTGGGTGGTGCAGATGCAGTTGATGTAATGGCTGGAATGGCTTGGGAGCTAAAATTCCCTAAGTTGATCGGTGTGAAATTGATTGGAAAGCTCAACGGTTGGACTTCCGCTAAAGATGTTATTTTGAAAGTAGCAGATATTCTCACCGTTAAAGGTGGAACTGGTGCCATTGTAGAATATTTCGGTGAAGGCGCTCTCTCTTTATCCTGTACTGGTAAAGGAACAATTTGTAATATGGGTGCAGAAATTGGAGCTACAACCTCTACATTTGGGTACGATGAATCTATGCGTCGTTACTTAGCAGCCACAGGAAGAGAAGAAGTAGTTAAGGCAGCAGATGCTATCGCTGAACACCTAACTGGAGACAAAGAAGTATATGAAAATCCTTCGCTGTATTTCGATCAACTTATAGAAATTAACCTATCTGAATTGGAACCGCATATAAACGGTCCATTCACACCTGATAGGGGAACTCCTGTTTCAAAAATGAAAGCAGAAGCAATTTCAAATGATTGGCCAACAAAAGTTGAATGGGGATTAATAGGGTCATGTACAAATTCTTCTTACGAAGATTTAGCTCGAGCTGCATCCATTGTCAAACAGGCTGTTAAGGCAGGAATCAAACCTAAAGCAGAATTCGGAATTAACCCAGGATCTGAGCAAGTTCGGTATACAGCTGAAAGAGATGGAATCCTCGCGGATTTCGAGAAGATGGGCACTAAAATATTTACCAATGCCTGTGGACCTTGCATCGGGCAATGGGATAGAGAAGGTGCTGAAAAGCAAGAAAAAAATACAATCGTTCACTCTTTCAACAGAAATTTCTCTAAACGCGCTGACGGAAATCCAAATACACATGCATTTGTTACCTCTCCCGAAATGGTCGCTGCTCTTGCTATTGCAGGTGATTTAGGCTTCAACCCCCTCACCGATAGTTTGGTAAATGAAAAAGGAGAACATTTTAAATTAACTCCTCCTGAAGGAGACGAATTACCTTCGAAAGGTTTTGCTGTGGAGGATAATGGCTATCAAGCTCCTGCCGAAGAGGGAAGTATGGTAGAAATAAAAGTTTCTCCAGACTCATCTCGACTTCAATTGTTGGATAATTTTCCTGTATGGGATGGTAATAATATTACCGATGCGAAGCTATTGATAAAAGTAAAAGGAAAGTGTACAACAGACCATATTTCAATGGCCGGACCGTGGTTGAAATATAGAGGACATCTCGATAATATTTCCAACAATATGCTTATTGGTGCTGTTAATTATTTCAACGATAAATCCAATGAGGTCAAAAATCAGCTCACTGGAAGTTATGGAGAAGTTCCTTTGACGCAGAGAGCTTATAAAGCTGCAGGTGTTTCATCGGTGGTAATAGGTGATCACAACTATGGAGAAGGATCATCAAGGGAGCATGCAGCCATGGAGCCAAGGCATCTAGGGGTGAAAGCTGTTATTGTGAAATCCTTTGCGCGGATACATGAAACAAATTTGAAAAAGCAAGGGATGCTAGGGTTAACATTTGCTAATGAAGCAGATTACGATAAAATTTTAGAAGATGATACGTTCAATTTTGTTGATTTAGTTGCTTTTGCTCCAGACAAACCCTTGACTCTCGAAATTTGTCATACCAATGGAATGAAAGAACAAATTAAATTGAATCACACCTATAATGCCTCGCAAATTGAATGGTTTAAGGCAGGCTCTGCGTTGAACTTGATAAAGTTGATGGAGAATTAAATTTATAGAAAAACATATTAATGGGAAAGGATTGTCTTCGGCAATCCTTTTTTAATTTACTTCTATGGCTCCGATATCTGGCGGATTATTCCTAGGATTGCCGAAAATATCTGTAACAACGGTGCTGACTATTCCATTGGAATTAAGTTCAGAATTCGTTGAAAAGGTAAAATCATTTGTAGCAATATCAGTAAACAATGGATTAATATTCCAAATGGTATTTTGATAAAAAACATCATTATAGATCTCTTCAGATTTAATAAGGTTATGGCTGAAATCGAAATTTAGGTTTACACCAGCCATCTGGATTGTGTCGATTGCAATTTCTGTTTCAAGGTTCCCCGTGATAATGCAGTTTTGAAATTTTCCCTCGTTAATTGAAGACACAATAGTGCTTCCAATACTGTAATTAACATAAAAATTACTGATGCCAACCGCAGGATTTTGAGAAGCACCATATCCAAGTAGGTTACAATGATTGAAATTGAAATCACCTCCCTCCAAAACCAACAGCGCATGAGTGCCGTTTTTAGCTATCATGCAGTTTTCAGCTTTTACCCTAGCACCAGAATAAATAAATATCCCATACCGGGCTTCATTTTGAATAATAGTATTTGTCATTGTAAGGGTGTAATCGCTATTTTCGGGATTATCAGAGTAAAGGTGTACTCCAGAAATACCATTTTTGATTAGTGCATAATCGATCGTACTTGATTTCGCTTCATGAAAATATATGCCATAGTATTGCCCGCTAACATCTTGATACTCTAATTCTAGGCGATCCCCTTGAAAAACGACTTCATTTCCTTGCGTTCCTTGTATATTTAGTGTCGATTTATAAACGTATAAAAGTGCGTTTTTATGCAGATATACTTGAGTTCCCGCTTGGATAGTTAAGGATTTGGAAGAATCTACTGCTGCGTATCCGTAAATAACATGCGGTTTATCATTAGGCCATATACCTTCATTCAAATCTTTATAATGAAAATAAGCATCTTGGCCCCAAACAGCTAGTTTTACAAATTGATCTTTACCGTTTGTTTGAAATCGAATCGAATCCTCAACAATAAGTGGGAGATTTTGACCATTTGTGGATAGCGTTACCTCCACAAAAACGAATAAACTATCATTCCCCTCTATGCGAATATTGGAAAAATTATCACCGATTAGCCCATCAACATTTATGCGAAAGGGAGAATTTTCTCCCCCCATTAATTCAATTTCATCGATTTGAACGCTTTTGCTTTCAGGGTTGTAAATTTTAAATGATTTTGTGGTAGATCCAATGCTCGTAAAAACAGTATCAAAAACTACTGTATCAGCTGAGAAAGTCAGGTTTTTCGTTGACAGAAAATTCTTTTTATTGCAGCTTGTGGTAATAAAATACAAACCCGTGAAACAAGTCAATAAAGTGAATAAGAAAAAGAATCTCATATTATTCAGAACGGACAAAGCTACATTTTATTCTAATAAATTGTTTTGTAATCATGAAATATGGTATCTTTTTTGAACCAATTTGAACCATAGCTGTAATCGATCAAAATTAGTGCAATGAAATACCATTTATTCTTTTTTCTTTATTTTATGAATTTCGCCCTTTGGTCCCAGGGAGAGCTGAATAAATCAAGAAATATATCCGAGATAGAAAATAGCAAATCTCCTTCTTCCAATAGCATGCATTATAATTCAATTAATAATACAGCCACTCCTTCTGAAGTAGAATTTGATAATACTAACCAATTAGAGGACTCCCTACAGATTAATCAAGAAAGTTCGCGAGCGAAACGCAATCAGGAGAAAAAAGAATTAAAAGACCAAGCATCAGCGACGCAGGCTGCACAAATAAAATCTACGCATGCTACTTTTAACTCCGTTCAGAAAAAGGCAAAAAATCAATCAACGCAACGCAGTCCTAATGAGGATCAGCAAATTCAGTTAGATCAGCTGTCTCGACAATTGATGTCAATAGATTCAACTTCCTTTGAAGCTAAATTAAGTTTTTACGAAGCTGGGAACTACGATACAAAAAGAGCTAGTTTCTTGAAAGAGGCGGAAAAGGTTTTGCCAAAACATCCTGATGTGCTCAAGTACAATGTGGCGAATTCTCTTATTGAACAAGATACAATGAAGTCGATTGCGTACCTGAATAATCTTGTATCTCAAGAAATATTAACGCCAGAAATACAATCTTATGGTGAGGACATGCTTCAATCCGCTTGTGGGAATACTACTCTGGTGACACACGGTTTTATAGATACTTATGGTGCTACCTTTAAACAACTGAATGCTGGTTCATCTTGCGAAGGACATAATTTAACCATTGTTTCATTGGATTTTCTTCAAAGCAAAGAGTACCGTCAAGTTCTTCATCAAAAAGGGTATGAATTACCGCTTAGCGAAAAAATAGATATTGCTTATTTAAAAGATTTTTGTGAGAAAAATGAAGGGAAAAACATCGCACTAAGCATGACAATACCAAGACCTTATCTGGAACCTTTAGTTCCAAAACTTTTTCCAATCGGTATTGTATTTGAGTACCGAAGTAAGGCAGAAAGTTCTTTTGAAGAGGTGGAGATATGTTGGAATCAAAAACTCAATAAAAAAAATATACGCGGATATAATTCACCAACTAGTAATTCATTATCATCTAATTATCTCCCTTCCATGATTTTATTGATGAATTATTACAGGGATACCGGACAGGCCAAGAAGGAAAAAGAAATGGAACTTGAAATTCAATTCGTAAAACAAAAGGCGGGCTTGTCGCAAAAGAAAAAAGGAAATTAGTGAGGCTATTCCAACGGAAATATAAAGATTGGACTGATGAAGCTTTGATGGGAGCTTTACAGAAAGGAGACAAGCGTTCTTTTGACGAGTTGTACGCGAGATATGCTGGAATTTTAAAAGGTTATTTTGAGAAAATGTTGTGGCGTGATTCACTGAAAGCTGAAGACTTAGTTCATGATCTATTTGCCAAAATCATTCGTAATCCCGAGTATTTTGATGTACAAAGATCATTCAGGACCTGGTTATTTTCAGTTGCTGGAAACATGTGTAAAAATGAATATAAAAAAGCAGAAGTAAGAAAAAATATGTCTTCAGGATTAGATGATAAATATAACATTGCCGGAATCCACAATGTGGTTAACGAAGTTCAAGATAAACAATTCAAAGAAGCATTTGATGTGAGTTTGGCGTGTCTCGATGATAAACACAAGGAGGTCTTTGTTCTCCGACATTTTGATGGTCTCTCCATGAAAGAGATTGGAGAGGTTATGAGTATTAATGAAGGCACCGTGAAGTCCAGACTTTTTTATGCCACAAAACAACTTGCTGAACAATTAAAAGTTTTTAATCCCGCGCTAACAATTTGATTTATGGAAAAGCAACTTATAAAACTTATAAAAACTAAGACGTATTTTCAATTGAGTGTTGATGAAAAAAATGCTCTTAGTGAGTGGATTAATTCTGAGGAAGAGTTTGATTCTTTGAAATATTTGTACGAAGGGTTGTACACCATTCAAGACTCGAGTGAACCAAAAGATGATGTTAAGAAAAGTTTGGATGATTTATTTCACGAAGTATACCCTCAACCAAGTTTTATGTCTGGAATTCTTACCTTTTTATTTCCACCAGAAAAGGCAATTTGGTATAGGCCAGGGATACAATTTGGGAGTGTGCTTACCTTGGCTTTTCTCGTTTTTTTCGCGATGAAACCATCACAAGAATTTGATCAAGAAACCAAGCAACCTCTTTCGGCGGCAGTAATTAAGAAAGAGTCAAAAAAGGAAAGTAAAAAGGAGCCAGAAGCAACAGATGAAATTGATAAATCTTTGACAAATTCGAATAGTCGAAGTATTAAACATTCTATTGAGAATTCATCTAATTCTTACAAGCTTGATGATTTAAGTATAGCTGCAAGTACGTCCTCAGTAATTGTACAGAGTGAGATGTCAGATGATATGTCTGACAAAAGAGTTTTGTCAAGTAGGATAATTCCATCCATCGAAAGCGATGAAAGTCTACTCGAGTATCTAAGTGCAACGTATTAATTAATAACCGAACTCAGGTTAATAACGCAAAATAAAATGCTGCTTCACTTGATCTGGTTTTTTTAGTAAAATACCCATCCTAAAAAGGTCAATACTTACGTGATATTTCTTATCGGCAACAAGCTTATTCCAAGTTTCTAGCATAGATGAACTCCAGCGGATATCATCGAGAACAACAATAGTATTTTCTGTTATCCTTGGGTTTAATTGATCGAGGTAGGTCAAGAGATACTTGCCATCATGGTGGCCATCAATAAAAAGTAAATCGATAGGACTTTCACTTTTTTGTTGGCAAAATTCCTCAAAAGTAGAATTTATAAATTCCACATTGCTCAGTTTTTTAGGGAAAGACTTTACAGTGAAAGCATGTGTATTGGAACAGCCTTCTATACTCTGAATTTTCGCTAAAGGATTCGAAAGTGCTAAGTGTAAAGTTCCAACCCCCAGTGAACTTCCAAATTCTACTATTTGTTTCGGGGAATAATGACTCACCAGTGCGTAGAGTAATTTACCGAATTTTCCTCTACTACTGCTCAATGAGTACATGCTTGAAACGCGTCTTTTGTTACTCAGCAATTTTGATCCAGCACCAAGTTCTTGAAATTCTATCTCGTCATGGCATTTTTTAAGAAAATGAGTGTAGCTCGAAATAACATTCAATTCTTGACCTTCAAAAGTGGTTTGTAGTACATTTTCTATGAAATCGTATACAAAAGGTGAGTGAATGCCATGTCTTCCTTTTGCTTGCCATTTATATTTTATAAATTCGTTGACTAAATTCACAGTACAAATAAACAAAAAAGCAACTAACTGAGTGGAATATGACTGAGGAACAGCGAGAAATTTCTATTCAACGCGCAAAAATCTTAAAAGGGAATCCTATTTTATCGCTAGTTCGGCCATGTAAAATTGGCGATGGTATAGTTGTTCTTTCAGAAATTGAGAAGTCAGATTTTCAGCACCTCTTCCAGTCTGCTGATAAGTCTTGTGCTCTTTTTGTTCCTGCCTCGGGATCGGGATCTCGAATGTTCGATTTCCTGCATGATTATTTACATAAACCAAGTGAAGAAACAAGAAGTCAAGTAGAAAAATTTTTAGCAAATGCCAATCGTTTTGCTTTTTTTAACCAGCTTCCAAAAGATATTCAGCAGAAGGTACTTGATTTAACAATCGATATTTCAGCATTTGTCTCTTTTTTATTGGAAAAAAATGGAATGAATTTCGGAACTCTTCCCAAGGGGCTGATTCCTTTTCATCAAATGGAGAATTTTACCCTAAATCCAATACAAGAACAGATACTTCAAGGGAAGAATATTCAAGAGGCAATGCATTTCCATTTTACTATTCAATCCAATTTTGAAGATCAAATTCTTGAATCAGTGAAGCAACTAGAGGCAATCGATAGCAAGCAAGTAGAAATAACATTTTCAGTTCAAGATGAATCAAGCGATTCTTACGTATTTGACGAGCATAAGGAAGTTATAATACAAAATAACGGGGTGTATTTGCGTCGACCTTCAGGTCATGGTGCACTGCTCAATAATTTACAGAAACTCAATACTGATTTAGTTTTTGTAAAAAATATCGATAACATTCAAACTTTTCAAAAGTCGCAAAAGAGCGTAGACACATTCAAAACCCTTGCAGGTCTTCTAGTGTTCTTAAAAAAAGAATTAAAAGAGGCCGTTCACCGAGAGGATATTTCTAGAATTCAATCAATCTCAGACAGGTATTTTCTTTTTTCTGATGAAGAAATCGAGGCTTATGGAAAGGATTTACAAGCATTGTCGAAACGGCCTATACGTATTTGCGGAATGGTTAAAAACGAAGGTCAACCCGGGGGAGGACCTTACTTTGTAGATGCAGACGGTATTCCTAAGAAACAAATTGTGGAGAAAGCACAAATTTCATTGGAGAACCACCATCAGCAACTCATGTTGAGAAGTTCTCATTTCAATCCAGTATTTATGGTTCTTGATTTTCATGATATGGAAGGAAATAAATTTGATTTGCAACAATATAGAAATGATGAGCAGTACTTTTTAGTGGAAAAATCTCAAAAAGGTAAATCAGTAAAATTCATCGAGCAACCTGGCCTTTGGAATGGTTCTATGGAAAATTGGATAAGTGTATTTGTAGAAATTCCTGAGGATACATTTAGTCCTGTGAAGACAGTTTTAGATTTATTGGATGCTGCACACAGATAGCGGAATGATTGTTGAAACGTGTTGTTACAATGCGTATTTTAATCATCATTCTTTTCAGTTCTTTTCACTCCTTCTCACAATGGAATGTAGATAGCCCAATTTCTACCCAATTAGGAATTGTTTTTGATTTCGGCTCGCATAAAAATGAGCTAGGGCTTGAGTTAAAGTCTTCTTATGTTTGGGGGATTTCTCAATGGCAGGCGGGAAGCCGTCTAACTTTTTCATTTAATTCATATGGAAACCGCAAACATTTTTGGGAATCAAGAATTTATGTTTCTACCTCAATATTGGGGGGTAAAAGGGTGACTCCGGAACAGGTGGATCCTATTATGAATACCTTAAGTAATAATTCTCAGTTTCGAAATGCCGTTGGTTTTTCTTACTTATGGTATTTGGATACGGAAGGAACCTCGCAACGGTCGGGGGCTTTTGGATTGACTGTGGATAACTGGTCTATATATGTAGAGAATGATGTCTTCGGTGGACAATCCGAGGACCGGTATCGAACAGCCCATATCATAACAACATATAGAAAATTACTAAATAGGTATTTTATGGGCTTGAATATCTGGACAGGAGAAACCAGGGGAACACCTTGGATAAAAGATAGACCAACTTATTGTAAGCATGGCTTCAAGGATTTATCGAAATTGCCATATGGCAAAACAAGTTCTGGTATTTTATATGGAGGATTACAATATGAAAAAGGTTACATACCTATACTCATGAAATTCGGAATAGACAGCGAGGAAATTCGGCATGTATTTCAAAATAGACTCACACATGATTTGTGTTGGCTTCCTGCATGGGCTCCCCACAATACGCCTCATTATCCTAGGTTAGATAAAAATGGATCACCCGTTTTTTCGTCTAAAGACCGAAGAAAAGATTTACTCTTTTTACAATTATCAAGCGGAAATCTTTGGTAAAAACTGGCATTTAAATACGTAATTTTGTAAAAAATATTACCATGAATTTACCTGTCACAGTATATACAGAAATAACACCGAATCCCACTACAATGAAATTTGTGGCAAACAAGTATTTGCTTATTACTGGAGACTCCGTAGAGTTCTCATCTACAGCCGAAGCAAAAGGATATTCACCGTTTGCTGAGGAACTGTTCAAATTTCCATTTGTTCAGAATGTTTTCATTGCCGCGAACTTTGTAACCATCAAGAAAACAGATAACGTTCCTTGGGATTTTATCACAATGGAATTAAGAGAGTTTATAAAAACATGGATTTCTGATGGAAAGGATTTAATCATTCAAATGCCAATTCCTAAAGAAAAATCAGAGGCAACACATTCAAAAAAGATATTTAGCTCTACGGAATTAGATGATCCTATTCGCAGCTTACTCGATGAGTATGTCAGACCTGCCGTGGAAAATGACGGAGGAGCAATTGATTATGTTGGTTTTGAAAATGGTACGGTTACACTTTTATTAAAAGGTTCGTGTGCAGGTTGTCCTTCTTCTACCGCAACATTAAAGGGAGGAATAGAGAATTTACTCAAACAACATCTGCCTGAGGTAAAGGAAGTGGTCGCATTCAATGAATAAACATTAATATTTTCTATTATTTCCTTTATTTTAAGGAAATGTTTCGTAAATTTAAATAAGCAATTGATTCGTTTTTATTGTTTTTGAATTTAATGGAACCAGCAATTTTGCAAGCATCATCAGATACACTAGACTTAAAGTCTGCGTTGAGAACTTATTTTGGTTTTGATCATTTTCGCGGTGAACAAGAGAAGATCATTCTTAACGTATTGTCTGGAAAAAATACTTTTGTTATCATGCCTACCGGGGGTGGTAAATCGATGTGCTACCAATTGCCATCACTGCTTATGTCTGGAACCTCGATAATTGTTTCTCCGCTAATCGCATTAATGAAGAATCAGGTTGATGCAATTCGAAATGTAAGTGATGACGAGTCAGTTGCACACTTCCTTAATTCATCATTATCAAAATCTGAGGTCACCAAAGTTAAAAACGATATTCAAGCGGGAAAAACCAAAATGTTGTTTGTTGCTCCCGAATCATTAACCAAGCAGGATTATATAGATTTTTTGACATCTGTTGAAATTTCTTTTTTTGCGATAGACGAAGCACATTGCATATCTGAATGGGGTCACGATTTCAGACCAGAATATCGAAGGCTTAGAGAAATTTTTGAAAAAATATCAAATGTTCCAATTATAGCACTTACTGCTACTGCTACACCAAAGGTGCAGCACGATATTCAAAAAAACTTGAATATGTTGGACGCCACAACTTTTTTATCCTCCTTTAATCGCGATAATTTATACTATGAAATAAGACCAAAGCGGGAAGTTGAAAAGCAAATTATCAAATACATACGTAGTAGGGCAGGGGAAAGTGGAATAATTTATTGTCTAAGTAGGAAGAAAGTTGAGGAAATTGCTGAATTATTGCAAGTAAATGGAATAAATGCCTTGCCTTATCATGCGGGCTTGGACCCAACTTCTAGAGCGAGGCATCAAGATATGTTCCTTATGGAGGAGACGGATATAATCGTTGCGACTATTGCTTTTGGAATGGGAATAGACAAGCCAGATGTCAGGTTTGTTATCCATCACGATATTCCAAAATCTATCGAGAGTTATTATCAAGAAACGGGACGAGCAGGAAGAGATGGTGGAGTAGGTGAATGTATTGCCTTTTACAGCTATAAGGATGTTGAAAAACTCGAAAAGTTTTTGCAAGGCAAGTCATTAACAGAGTTTGAAATTGGAAAGCAATTGTTGCACGAAATTGTTTCCTATGCCGAGACTTCCGTGTGTAGAAGAAAATTTATTTTGCATTATTTTGGGGAAACCTTTGATGAGAAGAAATGCTCAGAACAATGTGATAATTGTCGAAATCCTAAAGAAAGGAAAGATGGAAGAGAATACGTCCTTTTATTGTTGGAAGCTATCAGATCATTGGATGAGACACAAAAGGCGAAGCACTACTGCGCGTTTTTAGCGGGAAATATAACTGCAGACATAAAATCCTATGAACACGAGAAACTACCATCTTTTGGTATAGGAAAAGATAAGGACGAACATTTTTGGAATGCTGTTATTCGTCAAGTAACACTTGGTGGATTGACAGCAAAAGATGTTGATACCTTTGGCGTGTTGAAATTAACCGAAAAAGGTAAAAATTTCATCGAGAAACCCGAGGAGTTTATGCTGATTAAACAGCACGACTACTCTGGAGACGATGACGAAGAAGGCCTAATCCAGGTTTCAGGAAAAGGAGGAGCATTTGATGAGAAGTTATATGATTTGTTGATAGACCTTCGAAAGTCTTTAGCAAAAGAAAAGAATATTCCTCCCTTTGTAGTTTTTCAAGAACCTTCCTTGCGGGATATGTGTCTTCAATATCCAATTACTATGGATGAATTAACCAATATCCAAGGGGTAGGGATCGGAAAGGCTCAACGCTATGGAGAACCTTTTTTGGCATTAATTGCCGATTACGTCGAAGAAAATGATATTGAACGTCCTCAGGACATGGTTGTTAAATCCTTGGTCAATAAATCTATGTTAAAGGTACAGTTGATTCAAAACATAGATAGGAAACTACCACTTGAGGACATAGCAACTTCTCAAGGTAAGTCATTTCAAGAGCTTCTCGACGAAATCGAATCGGTAGTAAATTCAGGAACTCGAGTGAATATTAATTATTACATTAATACAATACTTGATAATGACAATCAAGAAGAGCTTTACGATTATTTCAGTGCAGCTGAGTCTGACGACATAATTGATGCATATCATGAATTTGATGGTCTTTATTCAGAGGAAGAATTAAGACTTATAAGAATTAAGTTCATGAGTGAAATGGCTAACTAATTCTGCAATAATTTCTCAACACTGTTTCTTGTCACAGCGTGATAGAATAGTTTTTGAGACGAAAAAACGGACTTTGCGAAATTTTTATATTTACTCTGTTCATTAAGAAGTTCGTATATCGGTAAGACAAATTTTCTACGACCAACTTTTTTAAGGAATCGCTCTACGTAGGGTAAAATTTCATCATATCCCGATTTTATGCACAGTGAAAACCAATCTAAAGCGATTTCGGCGTTTTGTGTATTGTTGAAAGAAAAATATTTATCCAAGAGTTCCAGTTTATCAACTGTAATAGTTCCCGGTAAATACCTAATGAACATTTGCCATTCTTGAGTTATAAAATCCTCTTTTTTTAGTTGCTCAATAATTTTCCTTTTTCTGACCTTTCCCTTAACTTTTTCTTTTCTGTATGTAATCTTTGGAGCAAAAACATCCTTTCCAGCCCCAAAACTTTCAGCAAGATTCCTCATCACGTTCAATCTTTCAGAAACTATTTCAACTTTATTCGTTGGGAGACCTTCTTTATTGATCCATTCATCAACATTAATTGACGATTTGCTCCCGTTTAATAAGTTTTTGTTCAGATACTTTATAAACTCTTCGGTGCTTATCGTCGAGAACTTATAAGTTGAAAAATAGTTTGTCAGAAAAAGATCAAAGTTCTTTCTGCCGACCTCTGCCTCAAGACTCTTAAGTAACCACGACCCTTTCACGTAGGCAATATCTGTCACGCCCTCATCTGGATTGCGGTATTTTAAGTTTAACAATAACTTACTATCCTCCGGATGTTTGGATTCTTTAATTCTTCTCAATTCGTCATCCAATTCATATATTTCTACTAATGCTAGAATATCTGAAATTTCTTTACCATACAATTCTTCCATTATTCGGTGTTCAAAATATACAGTGAAACCTTCGTTAATCCAGAAGTCATTCCATGACTTATTAGAGACTAAATTCCCGGACCATGAGTGAGCCAACTCATGTGCTACGACAGATATAAGGCTTCTATCTCCCGTAATAATGGTTGGATTTACGAATGTTAACATGGGGTTTTCCATGCCACCAAATGGAAATGAATAGGGTAAAATAAGCAAATCATACTGCTCCCATTGGTATTTTCCATATATTTTTTCGGCTACGGCGAGCATTTTTGGTAAATCAATAAATTCACTTTTACATCGTGAGGATAGTTCAGGCTCACAAAAAAATCCAGTATTTTCTGACAACGAGCTATAGGCTAAATCTCCAACAGCTAAAGCTATCAGATAGCACGGTATTGACTTATTCATTTCAAAATGATACAAACCTGTGGGATTTCTTTTTTTATCATTTTTTGCGCTCATAACAGCTCTTAACTTGGCAGGAACCTTAACATCTGCAGAATAGGTTATTCTGTTCGATGGAGAGTCTTGTATGGGTATCCATGTTCGGGTTAAGATGGCCTGACCTTGAGTGTATAAGAATGGGTGGATTTTTGAACTGGTTAGCGAAGGGTCCAACCAATCTAAGGCCTCAGAATACTCTGTAGTTTTATAGTAGATATTGATTATTGAATCGTCTACGTTTATTTTTACCAATAAGGGTTGTCCCAAGATAGAGTCTTTATCGTATTTTCCGATTACGAAATCCGCTTCAATTTCAGTATTTCTTTCCCCCGTTGTGACCTTTTGAATTTCGAGACCTTTAATATCGAAAATAGCTGTATCTGCTTTATTCAAATTTATCATTCGGTGCCTTGCTACACCATATATTTTTTTACTTTCGAAGTTGATGTCCAAATCGAGATGTAGATGTCTCGTTTTGATTTCTTTTAAATTAGAGTAACTGTGATCATCAAGAAAAGGATCTGCGAGATTTTCAGTCGAGGACTTATTTTTGGACTCTTGGCTGCAAGAGGTTAAAACGAGGATTAGCATTATGTATGTGAAAAGCTTCATTTAAACTTTATAATACCAAATCGTTCGTTAAGACCATTCACTGCGTACAAAAATAATAAACGGTTTTTTTGATCTAATTCAAACATTTTAGGAAGAACTAACGATTTTAAATCTTTCCGTGTGAAAAGGGTTTTACGGAACATACTTCCCGATAAGAGATCGATTTCCGCAGAGGCAGCAACATTACGTCTCATGGATAAGTTTGACGAATACACACGTTCTCCCTCCTGACTAAATTGACCATCATCACCGTAATTATTAGAATTGTCGTTAAATAAGAAATAAATTTTTTCTCCATCACAAAAACTCGAATAAGAACTAAATGGACCGCCATCATTTATTGATACTTGAGATTTTTCAATTCTTTTTTGCCAGACAAATTCACCGTTTAAGCCGAGTTTGAAGGCAATTATATCGTCATAGTAGTAATAATAAACTGTAGAACTTAGGCCGGTACGATTATCATAATTCATTCTTCGATAAACGTAATATTGCTCAATGGACCCAATCAATGTACCGTCTTTTTGCAAGAATAAATCTCGCATTTGGTAATCATAAAAATAACTGTTGTTATTATTGACGTTATTGCGATTGGAAAAATTTGTTTGTATGTTTTCGTTGTCAAAGCGTTCAAGGGCCAAATTTTCATCAAACAGGGTGAAGCCTTTGCTTATAACACTATCTTCGCGGGTATCAATTTTTAGTTGAAAAACACCTTGTATACCTTGATTTATTCCTTTCCCGAAAACCCCAGTCAGTGAAACTACATTAGACTCATTAGAATTAAATTTCATATCGTCGACGCGATAATCCTCGAGATCCAAAGAATATTCCTTCAAAGAGTCATTTTTTATCCTGTATAAGTGAATTGCTTTAAAATTTCTATAATCTTGAGTGAAGAAACGATCGTTTGCCTTGTGGTGTTCTGTTAGGCTTAGGTAAAATTCACCATCATTAGTTAAGTGAAATTCATTTATGGTAGACATATTTCCATCAAATGGAATAGCGTATTGCCCATGAGAGATTTTGTTGAACTTATTATCGAATATTTTATATCCATATACGTCGCTAACCTTTCTTTGTCCTGGGATTTCCCACATGATACCGAAGTATTTTTGGTTGATTGATTGTTGTATGTAAAAGTTTGATTTTGCGCCTATTTTTGGGTTTGAATAACTCGCTACCAGCTCAGGAACACCCGTTTCACTCAATTCCTCGCTGTATGTTTGTACATACAACTCACTTTCAATCCCGGTTTTGTCAGAAATAAAACTGTACAGTAAATTACCTGCATAAAAGGCCGTTTCGAAATTTCCAATTCCAACACCTGTTGTAGGTTTAATTCTTTTTTCAGAAATTTTTTCGAAGAAGTCGTGCAGCGTGAATTTATAGCTTCCAAAGGTATTTCCACCACTCCATCTCAAGGTGTAGAAGGTATTGCTATCTTTAGGTATGACCTTTAAAACACTTCCAGGCGAGCGTGTTAGAGAACTCCAATCAATAGGCATATGTTGCCCGTAAGCAAGAGTACTAAGAAAAACAAAAAATATGAATATTCGGCTCATGACTATGGAACAAGTTGAATACCAAGATAGTTCTGAGGAGAGATTGCTTTGAGACGAATTTTTAAATTTTCATCAACGGAGAGTGTATCAATGAATTCATGAACGCTATGCTGACTTACTTTTTCATTTTTTCTTGTTAATCCTTTCAAGGCTTCATATGGTTTTTCGTAACCACTTGCCCTAAGAATAGTTTGAATAGCTTCTGCCACTACTGCCCAATTGTTTTCTAAATCTTCCCCTAATTTTTCCTCATTAAGAAGAAGTTTTGTCAAGCCATTTAAAGTTGATTGAAAGGCAATAGCCGTGTGACCAAAAGGTAAGCCAATAGTTCTTAGAATAGTAGAGTCCGTGAGGTCTCTTTGCAGTCTTGAAACAGGTAATTTAGCAGCTAAATGTTCGAATATGGCGTTGGCGATACCAATATTACCCTCTGAATTTTCAAAATCTATAGGATTCACTTTGTGTGGCATTGCCGAAGATCCGATTTCACCCTCTTTCAGCTTTTGCTTGAAATACTCTATAGAAATATACGTCCAAAAATCTCGGTCTAAGTCAAGAATTATTGTATTAATTCTTTTTAACGCATCAAAAATAGCTGCTAAGTTGTCATAGTGCTCAATTTGAGTAGTCGTTTGACTTCTATGCAATCCCAATATATTATTTACGAATGAATTTGCGAAACTTACCCAATCGTGGGAAGGGTATGCGACATGATGTGCATTGAAATTTCCTGTGGCACCTCCGAACTTTGCTGAAAATGGAATATTCAGTAATTGTACTTTTTGTTTCTCCAGTCGTTCTACGAAAACATAAATTTCTTTTCCTAAACGCGTCGGGGAAGCAGGTTGTCCATGCGTTCTCGCCAACATAGGAATATCTTTCCAATCAGAGGAAAATTGACTAAGTTTTGCTATTATTTGATCTAGTAAGGGCAGGTATACAGTATTGATTGCTTCTTTTAACGAAAGAGGAATGGCCGTATTGTTTATATCCTGGGAAGTAAGTCCAAAATGAATAAATTCGCAATAATCATTTAGGTTTAAAGACTCTAACTTGTTTTTTAAGAAATATTCGACAGCCTTTACATCGTGATTGGTTATTTTCTCGGAGTTCTTGATCCAAAGTGCATCTTCTTCGCTAAAATTTATGTAGATATTACGCAGAGAATCAATGTGGTCTGAAGATAATTGTGGGAATGTTGACAAGCCTTGTAAGCTCAACGCGATAAAATACTCCACTTCAACGAGAACTCTGTATTTGATGAGTCCGAATTCGGAGAAATAAGGGCTTAAACTTTTTGTCTTGTCGAAATAGCGTCCGTCAATTGGGGAAATCGCCGTAAGATTTGTTAATTTCATTTAAGGTAAAAAACAAAGATACAATATTGTGTGTTAACCTTCAATTAAATCGATTGTTGCCAACGAGTTTTGTACTTTTACCCTATGAATTTTTCACCAAAATTTATTGTTTTTAACTGGATCACCTTGGTTTCAATTTACTTGGTTGTTGTTGCGGGCAGTTTCGTCCGTATTTCAGGTTCAGGAATGGGTTGTCCGGATTGGCCAAAGTGTTTTGGGCAATGGATTCCTCCCACAGATTCTAGTGCTCTTCCGGCAGATTACAAAGATATTTACTTGGAGAAGCGTGAAAAAAAAGTAGATAAATTTTCTAGCTTTTTGTCTACGTTGGGTATGAGTGAGCAAGCTCAGGATTTAAAAAGTGACCCAAGTATTTATGTAGAGGAAAATTTCAATGCCCAAAAAACATGGGTGGAGTATGTCAATCGATTGTTGGGTTTCTTAGCAGGAAATTTTATGCTGATAGCGTTTTTATGGATGTTATTTTTCTATAGATCCTCTGGCTTAGTTTTTATCGCTTTTGGTAATTTAATTTTGATGGCTATTGAGGCTTGGTTCGGAAGCATTGTGGTGGCCACGAATTTACTTCCATGGACCATTACCATTCATATGCTTTTAGCACTTGTCATAATTGCGGTTCAAACATATATTTTATACAGAATAAGTCCGTTGTTACAGAGAAAAGTTCAGGTACCAAAATGGATGTTGACGGCCGTATGGCTAATTTTCCTCATTACTTTTTACCAAATGTTTTTAGGAACGCAAGTTCGAGAAGACATTGATGCTTTAGTAAAACAAGGTTATTCCCGAGAGGAATGGGTGGATGCTCTGGGCCTGCCATTTTTTATTCACAGAAGTTTTTCATGGCTAGTGCTAATAGGCCTGAGCTATATGGCTTGGAGAAACGAGAAATCATTTAAAGTAGTGTTGATTCGTGCTGCCTTTATCGTTTTAGCAGTGGAATTATTGACAGGTGTTCTTCTGGCGTATGCGGACATGCCGGGTCTTGTTCAAACGGCTCATTTAATTTTTGCCACAGTGCTTTTTGGATTATTATGGGTTTCCATTTTGCGGTTTAGAACTAAAGGTATCACCACCTAAAACGAAGTCTCTTCGATTTTTTTGGTTCGAAGTAGCTATACTTAATGCCGACGTTTGCACGAAATTGAGTTAACGAGCCTTGGTTTTCAAAAAATCGAATTGTATGGATGGGTATCATTCTGGAGGCATTTATGGTTATTCCCGTATATTTAAAACCTGCTTTCTTAATTTCTTTTTGTTTCTTACTTAAGGTAATGCCAAGCCCAGTATTCAAATAAGTTTCTAAAGGTTCTATGTTCGGAAAAATGGTTTCTGATTGACTGTACTGAAATGCGGTAAGTTGAATACCTGGTTCTCCCAATATATAAAATGAGGCTGTTGCTTTTTTATTTTGAGCCAATCTGAGGCGAATTGGTAAAGAGAAGCGCAGTTGGTGCAGAGAGAGGGTTTCTAGTTTATTGGAGTTGTTCAGGGCACAATTTACCAGCGCGTATTCGATATTGCTGTACGGTGAGATTATGCCTTTCTTTATTTTTCTCAGCAGATTTAACTTAGGGCTGTAGAGATAACCAAGTTGTATTCCTGGTAGAAAACTGTTAGTATTGAGGTGCGCGTTTCTAGAATCGAACCGATAAGAGGAAAATGACCCGCCAAGAGACAATTCTTTGTGTTGTGAGAATACCTCGGACGATAGGAAGAGAAATAGAGCGGCTGATAATGCTTGGAGAGGCAGTTTTGTTTTCATTTTTTGAAAGTGTTTTCAGTAAGACGCAATAAATTTAAAAATCTTACAGGGTATATTAACTCAATATGAAATCATTAATACTGGCTTAAATAATTCATAACTCAATAATTACCTAGACGAAATATTATCCTTACTTGGGCACATGAACTTTGTAAAAAAAAATTATCATGAAATATTTACTAGTTACATTGTTTACGTTGACAACATTATTGTTGCTTCAGGCTCAAAGCACGGTTGCCCTTTGGAATTATAATACGATTACAGGAGCACCAGCGTCTCCAACTGCGGATATTGGAACAGGGAGTTCGCAAGTTATTGGTTCAATGGTTGTTGCAA
>CAMDLY010000013.1 GCA_945902115.1 Lishizhenia tianjinensis
AAATGGCACCGACCCAAGTAATCCATGTTCATTGATTTTAGCTGATCAAACAGTAGCACCAAGCCAAGCTTGGTTGGATGCAGATTGTGACGGCGACGGTGTAACCAACGGTGACGAAATCGATCCGGATGGTGACGGAACTCCTGGACCAAATGGCACCGACCCAAGTAATCCATGTTCATTGATTTTAGCTGATCAAACAGTAGCACCAAGCCAAGCTTGGTTGGATGCAGATTGCGACGGAGACGGTGTTACGAATGGTGAAGAAATTGACGGCGGTAGTGATCCATTTGATCCATGCGATCCAAATAGCACGCTTCCTGGCTGTTCTACAGGTGTGGTAGTGCCTCAGGCATTTACACCAGATGGTGACGGAACAAATGAATTATTTGTGATTACAGGAATTGAAAACTATCCACAAAATAAGTTGACAGTCTTTAACCGATGGGGCAATGAAGTATTCTATGCCGAAGGATATAACAATGATTGGGATGGAACGGCAAATAGAGGCCTAATCTTAGGAGATGGTTTATTGCCAACAGCAACTTATTACTACATTCTAGATTTGAATGGAGATGGTTCAGAGATTTTGAAAGGTTATGTATTTATTAAAAGATAAAATTAGAAAGATGAAAAAGTTAGTTAAAGTTTCATTTTTTGTGGGAATTGTATGTCTGTCCCATTCAGTTCAGGCACAACAAGATCCACAATTCACACAGTATTTTGACAATGCACTTTTCGTAAACCCTGCTTATGCTGGTAGTACAGGAATGTTAACAGTAACGTCTATTCACCGAGAACAATGGGTGGGGTTTGACGGTAGGCCAAGTTCAACTACAATAAGCTTACATTCTCCATTATCTTATGAGTCTGTTGGATTGGGTTTAACAGCAGTGCGCGATGCAATAGGACCAATGAATCAAACGATGTTTTACGGGGATTTCTCTTACAGCTTAAAGTTGACCAAAAAATCTAAATTAGCCTTTGGATTAAAAGCAGGTTTGAATGTTGTTTCGGCTAAAACAAATGAATTACAAACTACTCAGACCCAAGACCCTAGTCTTTCTCAGAATGTCCAGAATAAAGTAAATCCAAATTTTGGAACGGGAATTTATTACCATACCCCCACTTTCTTTATAGGTGCAGCCACACCAAAAATTATTGAGCAATCAATTGATGGAACTGAAACCAATAAAGAGAGAAGACACTATTTTGTAATTGCGGGTGGAATAATCAAGGCAAATGAGGATTGGAAAATTCGACCGACTGGACAATTAAAATTGACTGCTTCTGCCCCGATGAGTATTGATTTATCAGTCACGGGAATTTATAAAGATCAAATATTTTTTGGCTCCATGTATCGTTTAAATGCTGCTTTTGGGGCATTCGCTCAATATCAACTAAACAAACAATTTCGTGTTGGCCTCGCTTCAGATTTTTCAACAACGGCGATAAGAAATTATAACTACGGTACCTATGAGGTGCTTATATCTTATGATTTTGCATACAATAGAAAAGGAATTCGTTCACCACGGTATTTTTAAAAAAATGAAAATGAAAACGATTAGCAGCTTAGCCATCCTATTTTTAGTTGTTTCTATGGGGTATACTCAAAGCGGGAAACTGAAAAAGGCGGATGATTATTACAACAAATTATCATATAACCTTGCACTTGATTTGTACAAAGACTTGCTGAGCACATCCTTATCCTCTGCTGAACTCAAAGCTAAGCTCGCTCATTGTTATATGTCTCAGGGAGATTTAAAAAATGCCAATGAGACATATGCGAAGGCGGTGAAGTCTGGGGATTTACCGAAAGAACATTACTTCTATTACGCGCAGTCACTAAAACAAACCGGGAACTACGCGGAAAGCGATAAGTGGATGCAGGCCTTTTATGACAAAAACAATTCAGATAAGCGTGCCCAATCATTCGTACAGAATAAAAGTTACCTAGAGCGTATTGAAAAAGAAGGTATTCATTTTTCTATAGCGAATACAGTATTCAACTCTACTGCTGCTGATTTCGGTGCCTATGAATACGCACCAAGCGCCCACTATTTTTTACTTTCCTCTAGAAGAAAATCATTGATTAAGAACTATTGGACTTGGAATGGCACCCCATTTTTAGATCTTTATAAAGTGAACAAGTCAACACCTGATGCGAGTTACTTTTCACCATCTGTAAATACAAATTTTCATGAAGGGCCTTTGTGTTTCAATCAAGATAATTCGAAGGTCTATTTCACGAGAAATAATATTTCCAAAGGAAGTGACCGAAGAGACGATAAAGGAATTCAAAATCTAAAGTTGTTTGTAGCTGATGTTTCAAAGAAAGATGGAGTCTGGTCTAATATTCGAGAATTATCAATTAACTCGAAAGCATATTCTGTTGGACACCCCACTCTTTCTGCTGACGGGAAGACCCTGTATTTTGTATCAGATATGCCGGGGGGATTTGGAGGCGCAGACTTATATAAGGTAACTATCAATGGAGATGGCACAATAGGAAAACAAGAGAACCTTGGCGATAAAGTAAATACTGAAGGGCAAGAAATGTTTCCTTGGATTTCCTCAGAGGGATTGTTATTTTTCTCTTCCAACGGGCATATTGGACTTGGGGGTCTTGATGTATTAGTCTGCACCACAGAGAATGGGAAATTAGATAATTTATCCAACGTGGGAAGACCTTTGAACAGTCAACGTGATGATTTTGCTTTCACTTTTAATGCAGATGGAAAATCTGGACATTTCTCTTCGAATCGAGAAGGTGGAAAGGGAGATGACGATGTCTATAGTTTTCAAATGACACGACCGTTTGTCTTTAAAATTACCTTAACAGGTATTGTAATAGACAAAGGAGATAATACAATTCTCGCGGGTTCGGAAGTGATATTAAAGGATAAAAATGGAAAGGTGATAGCAACCGTTATTGCGGATAAAAATGGCGCCTATTCATTTACTGTTGAGCCGGGGAAAGAATACCAACTAGTTTCAACAAATGACAACTATACACAAAATATGGTTTCTGTGTCGATAGCTAAGGATGCTCCAAAGGAAGTTAAAGCCGATGTAATGCTTGAAAAAGTCCCAACATTTGCATTATATGGATTAATTAAAGACAGTAAATCAGGTCAAATTTTATCGGATGTTACTATAAAAATTATTGATAAGAAATCAGGAAATGTAGTGTATGAGGGGAAAACACCAAGTACTGGGGATTTTTCTAAAGGGCTGGAGGGCATCAAATTGAATGATGAATTGTCCTATACCATATCGCTCGCAAAAGAGGGATACCTAATAAAAGTGGCAGACTTTAAACATAAAGTGGATAAACCAGGTGTAATCAACGTGCATGAAAAACTCGATGTTTCAATCGGGAAGGTTGAAATCGGAACTGATTTGGCAACCCTTATCGACATTAAACCTATTTACTTTGATTTAGGAAAGTATGCAATTCGTAAAGATGCCGCCGTTGAACTCGAGAAAATTGTAAAAGTGATGAACGAATACCCTACAATGGTAATTCAATTGGGGTCGCATACGGACTGTAGGTCGAGCAAAGACTTCAACATGAAGCTTTCGTCAAATAGAGCAAAGGCGTCTGCAGATTATATCAAAAGGAAAATTAAAAATCCCGAGAGAATTTATGGAAAGGGTTTTGGAGAGAGCAAATTGAAAGTAAATTGTCCGTGCGAAGGAGCTGTAAAATCCAATTGTTCAGAGGAGGAACATCAAAAAAATCGTAGAACTGAGTTTATCATCATGAAGATGTAAATTTCTTTATCTTTGTTTTATGCAAGAGGCAAAATGGATACTAGAAGGCAAAGAATTCTTTACAAAAGAAGGAGCCTTTGTTAAATGGTATGATCATAAGTTCTTCTTATTAATACACAATGGAAAGAAATTTCATGGGGAATTAATAGAAGATGGGTCCGAAAGCCAGAAGCTATCCATAAAAATTAATCATCGGGTATTTGAATTAAAACGAAAAGGCGAACTGGACTCCTTGATTTCTTCCTTAGGGCTAGATAAACCCAAGGTTAGGAAAATGAAAGAATTAAATTCTCCAATGCCAGGAAGAGTATTACAGTTTTTCGTTAGCGTTGGAGACGAGGTGAATCTAGGGGACAACTTATTGTCTTTAGAAGCCATGAAAATGGAGAACATATTAAAAGCTGAAGGCATCGGAAAAGTTAAATCAGTTCAAGTTACCGCTGGGGACGTAGTAGACAAGGGTGCGGCTCTGATTGAGTTCGAATAAGATTACGTGTTATTCAGCACAATACGAAAGACGGTTCCTTTATCTATTTCAGATTTTAACACGAAGACCTTGCCCTTATGATATTCTTCGATAATTCTTTTTACTAACGTTAGTCCCAAACCCCACCCTCGTTTTTTTGTCGAGTATCCCGGTTGAAAGATTGTTTTAAATTGCGACTTAGTGAGGCCTTTTCCTGAATCAGAAATATCTAAAAAGACAAAGCCGCCATCTTTTTTGAGCGTTAAATTTAATTCACCAATACCGTGCATGGCATCCACGGCATTTTTACAGATATTTTCAACTACCCATTCCATTAGGGAAACATTGTGAGGGATAATTATAGAACCTTCATTTTCAACGTTAAATTTGATTTTTACCTTGTCAGAGAATCTACTCCTAAGGTATTCTAAATTTTCCCCGATGGTGACGACAAAGTCGCTAGACTCTAGCTTTGCTTCCGATCCGATTTTGGAGAATCGTTCGGTGATTTTAGACAACCTATCTAGGTCTTTGTGCATTTCGGCAGTCATCATAGCATCGACTTTCTGCGATTCTAGGTAACTCACCCAGGCCATTAGCGACGATAGGGGAGTGCCCAATTGGTGAGCAGTCTCTTTCGCCATCCCTGCCCAAACTTGATTTTGCTCCGCTTTTCGAAATGTTGAAAAGAGAAGATAAGCAATAATAACCAATAGACCGATGAGCCCAAATTGAATGTATGGAAACCAGGTGAGGGTGAAGATTTCAGGATTGTCTTTGTAGTATAAAAGCTTAATTCCATTTCCAAAATCAATTCGCATTGGTGGATATGAAAAAGTAGCTAGCAATTCTTCAACAGGTTTTTCGCCAATCTTTCCATCTTTTAAATTACTCGCCTCCAATCTCTTTGTTTTTTCGTCGATCAAGACCAAGGGAATCAAATTTGTGTTGTCGAGTAAATCTTTATTAAATGCTTGTAGTAATGAATCATTTTCTCGATTCAACCGAATGAGTTCCTGAGATTCACCGTAAATAAACTCCATGAATATCCCCTCGTAAATTTCAATGCTTTGCGACCGCTTTTGTTTTCTACAACCTTCAATGAAGGAAGTTATTTGTTCTTTGTTCCAAGTAGAGTCTATATTTACACTTTGTGCCATTTCCCCATTACTCAAATAGGCTATCGGAATTTTTTTGTTGCTTTTGATAATTTTTTGAGCGAATTCAACATCCAAGTTTAAACTTAAGTCTGATTTTCGGCTGATAACTGATTGCGCTTCTAAAATTAAATTCGCCTCTCTTTTCTCTTTTTCTCTTAATTCCTCAAATATCTGCTGAGACAAACGCACCAATTCTCCTTTTTTACGAATGGTCTCTGCCCATTGGCGTGCGCTCTCCCGCTCTCTTTCGGTTATTTTTTCAATGATAGAATTGGACACTACCAGAGAAATAACCACAACGATTAAAGAGGCCAGTATCAAGACAAATTTCCAACGTTGTTTGGTAGAATATAAATTCATATCAACGAAGTTACACAATTCATGAGCATCTTAAAAGTAATTCCTCTACCTTGCCACATACATAGTCGATGCTGTTTTGCGATAATTGCTCATGGGTTGCTTCTACGAAAGTACCTCTTAAAATTTCTTTTTCTTCTCTTATAGCCTCTGCAAGTGATGCAGGGTTTTCAGGACTGATTAAGCGCCCACAGACATGCTCTACTATTTCTTTAGTGCCTCCCTTGTTTGTCCCAATTACAACCTTACCTGCCGCTAATGCCTCAAGGGTCACCATGCCTACTGACTCGTCCTCAGAAGTGATGAGACAACAATTAACGGCGTGAAAATAATCTGATACGTTTTCTACATGGTCAATAAATTGAACGTGTCCCTCCAGTTTTTTTTGTACAACATATTCTTTGAGTTCTTCCAAATAATGTTGTGGATCATTTGGCGTTTCTCTGCCTACTATAAGAAGATACAAATCAGGGAGATTGAGTAGGTGCATCGCTTGTAAGGCCAACAATTGATTTTTTTTCCGATCAATTCTCCCAAAAAGACCGAGTATGTAATGTTTTTCGGGTAATACCAAAAGTTGTCGAATTGTCACTATATCTTTTCGTTCAAAAAATTCTTTTCTAACCGCAGAAGGGATTACATTTATACGTTCTTGTGGGATTTTTGTCTGCTCAATCACTTGTGTTTTTAAATAATTCAATGGGCAGTTCCAAGAAGAAAAACACCTATACCTGATTGTCCTAAACCACTGTGTTTTTTTTGTTTTCAGTTGCATTTCCATGAAAAAATGGACGTGTAATTTTCTCTTACTCAGAAGCCGCACAGAAGCCCCAATACTCATATCCGAAACCGAACGGAGTATCAAATGCTGAATAGAATACTCACGCAATATTTTCCAAAGAGAAAATGCCCTTACGAAAGCATAATGATTACGATGCTTCGTTATCAACTCGTAAGGTATACGTTGTTTAAGTAAATACTGGTGTGAAGGGCTATTTTTTACACATAATATCAGTACCGAGTGTCCGCGCTCTTGCATCCAATGTGCATTATTGATTTGATTCATTTCCAAGCCTCCCCACCCAGTAGAACCAATGAGATACGCTAATCGAAAATGATTTTTTGAATGCATGTTTTGCGAAATTGCCTAATAATTATGAATTCCATTTACTTTTGTGGGATGAATCTATCTTTTTTGCGCAACCCAAAACTCATTTTTTTAATATCGTTCATTTTTATTGTTGGGGTATCACTGATTCCTCAGGTTGAATTATACGAGTGTCATTTTTATTATCAGGACGGTGTTCAGGAATTAGATTTTAAGAAAAACATGAGTCTTTCTTATTTTCTTGGTTATGGCTACGATATGGAGGCATTGGCCTTGTATCAGAAGATTGACCTCACCTGGAAAGGCAAATTGATGTTTTTGTTGTTGTTAATAGGTTTTCCATTCCTGATGAGCTATCGCTTCGCATTAAAAAAGAGAGTTAAAGACCTAGATAAGGAGATATAGCCGACTATCCAAACATATAATTTAACAATCTATTAATGGAAATTCACAGAAATACAGAATTTAAAATGTATTTTTAAGTGGTGAAAAAAGTTTTATTACTTATACTTTTTACAAGCTACTATCAGCTAACGCAAGCTCAGTGGATCACCCACGGACCTGTTACGGGGGGAGTAAGTGATAGTGCTGTAAATCTTTTATTACGTTGTGATGCTGAATACCTTTTTACTATCAATTTGGATACAGACAGTTTATTTTCGAGTCCATTAGCATTTCCCAACACAACAGATATCAACAAGGATTTTTCTGCTATAACTCAACTAACTGGGTTGCTCGCAAACACAAAATACTATTATCGAATTAACTTTCCTGCGGGAATAGATGTGAAAAAAGGATCATTTACAACTTTTCCGGAAGAGGGGGAAGCCGCACATTTTACCTTCGTAGCGGGATCTTGTCAAGAAACTCCAAACATGAAAGTATTCGATGTGATCCCAACGCACAATCCGCTTTTCATGGTTCACTCGGGAGATTATACATATCCTAGCTATCAACTCCCTTCCAATTATCCCCAAGATTGGAATACACTTCCTTTGTCTTACCGTAAAAGGTACGAAGAAGCCGTCATGAAAGATAAGTTATTGCCGTATGTTCCTCTGGTATATATGCCAGATGATGACGATAATTTTGGCATAAGTCGAACATACCATTTAGGAACATCATACTCGGGGACTTTTCCAAATATTCAAAACTTTATAGACTCAATACCGATTACGGAGGAGCAGCGGGTGAATTGCTTGCGAGCATACCGTTATTTTTTCCCCGGATACGCAACGGTAGACACTACTGAAGGGCATTACCATAGTTTTAAAGTGGCCAATGCAGAATTCTTCGTTACAGATTGCCGGTCTATGGCCGATCCCTGGTCTGAAGCCTATCAATTCGATTCAATTACGGGGATATGGTCTTTTAACCCATCGCCTAATCACTCTATTTTAGGTGATAATCAAATGAATTGGTTGTTGAATGGCTTGTCTGCGTCTACAGCTAAATGGAAGTTTATAGTATCGGGCGTGCCGTTTAACCCTAAGTATACACAAATCATTCAAGCAGTTCTGCCCTTGCAAGGATATGTCTTCGATGTGGCAGGGCAACAGGGAACAGGATTTCGCCTGTCTACCTCTTTTGCCGATGGCTGGGGAGGTTTTCCGAATGACGTGGCGCAATTAATCAGCCATGTGGAGAATGAACAAATCAATAATGTAATGGTGATTAGTGGACAAACTCACCACAATGTAATGGACGATGGGACTAACAGTTATTTCCCAGAGTTAAATGCGAGTGGATTGAGCGTATCAACTACGGAATTGGCCTATCAAATGAATCTTAATGCGCCCTTGTTTGGTCAGCCTCCTGTTGTTGATTCTTTGTGGAATTCAGGAGGTAACGGCTTGTTCAATACAAACTTCCTGAATGGCTTTGGAAAAGTGGAGGTTTATGGCGCAGACTCTGTGAAGATGTGTATTATTGACGAGGATAATGTTGCCTTGAGTTGTATGACGGTTTATTCAGACGGGACCGTTTCAAATAACGTAGGACTTTTATCCAATGGCTATTTAAATGGCGATTGGGATGTGTATCCAAACCCCGCCTCATCCTTATTCTATGTGAGACTTGATGGACTCAATCCCCAAGAAATTCGCATTACGATGCAAAATAATACAGGAGAATTTTTGGCTGGTTTTGAATTTCAAAGTAATTCCTTAGAAACAACCAAGGCATTTTCAATTCCCGAAACGATACCGAATGGTATTTATTGGTTAAAAATACAAGGTCTGCAAGGTTCCATAGCGTTAACGAAAAAATTAGTTGTGCTGCGCTAGGTTGAATTTTAGCCGATTCATTATTTTACCGTTAGACTTTCCCAAACTGCTTCATTTGTTTCTTAGAAAAAAAAGTAAGAGTAATCAAAATTTCATCCTTTGAAAAAGCGCGATTAGTTTCTTACTTTTGCAACTTAAATAATAGCTTATGTATCGCTCGCACACTTGTGGTGAATTAAGAATGGAACACGTTGGGATAAACGTAACTTTAGCAGGTTGGGTGCAGCGTTCTAGAGATTTAGGTGGAATGACATTCACCGATTTACGCGATCGCTATGGGATTACGCAATTAACTTTCAACATGGAAGTAAATGCTGATTTGTGCGAACAAGCCAGGAAATTAGGTCGTGAGTTTGTAATTCAAGCAATAGGAATAGTCATTGAGCGCAGTAGCAAGAATAAAAATATGCTAACAGGTGAGATCGAAATTAACGTCACGGAATTAAAAATTCTAAACGCCGCGAAATTGCCGCCGTTTACGATTGAGGACGAAACAGATGGAGGAGATGAATTGCGCATGCAATACCGCTACTTGGATTTGAGAAGAAACCCGGTACAGCAAAAGTTGATCATACGCAATAAGGTTGCGCTAGAGACGCGTAATTATTTAGATTCACAAGGGTTTATGGATGTTGAAACACCGGTTTTAATCAAGTCCACTCCAGAAGGAGCACGTGATTTTGTGGTGCCTAGTCGCATGAATGCAGGCCAATTTTATGCTTTACCACAATCACCTCAAACATTCAAGCAACTGTTGATGGTGTCGGGTTTCGACAAGTACTACCAAATCGTAAAATGTTTCCGCGATGAAGATTTACGCGCAGACCGCCAACCAGAATTTACACAAATCGATTGTGAAATGGCATTTGTGGAACAAGACGATGTCCTGAATACTTTTGAGGGATTGATTAAGCATTTATTTAAAACTGTTCGTGGTGTTGAGTTTGAAGGGGCTTTCCCACGTATAACTTATGCGGAGGCGATGGAAAAATATGGTTCTGACAAACCAGACATTCGCTTCGGAATGGAATTCGTGGATTTAACAAAAGAAGCACAAGGAAAAGAGTTTGCAATTTTCGATAGTGCTGAAATCGTTTTGGGGATCAATGCGAGCAAGTGCTCGGAATTTACGCGTAAGCAAATAGATGAGTTAACTGATTGGGTGAAACGTCCACAAATTGGCGCTAAGGGAATGATTTATCTACGTTATAATACAGACGGAACTTATAAATCATCAGTAGATAAATTCTATTCGGAAGCAGATTTGAAAGTATGGGCAGAAAAAGCCAATATGCAACCAGGAGACCTTTTGTTGCTGTTGTCAGGGGAAACGAATAAAACGCGTAAACAATTGAACGAATTACGTTTGCACCTAGGGAATAGTCTGGGACTTCGTCAATCGGATGTTTTTAAACCACTTTGGGTCTTGGATTTTCCCTTGTTAGAATGGGACGAAGAAAATGGTCGTTACCACGCGATGCACCACCCATTTACTTCGCCAAAACCAGAAGATCTCCATCTAATTTCTACCGATCCAAGCAAAGTACGCGCAAATGCCTACGATTTAGCGATGAATGGCGTAGAGTTGGGCGGAGGGTCAATTCGTATACACGACAGAACACTGCAGTCACAAATGTTTGATTTATTAGGGTTCACCAGAGAAGAAGCTCAGTCACAATTTGGCTTCTTAATGAATGCTTTCGAATATGGAGCACCACCGCACGGAGGGTTGGCTTTTGGTTTAGACCGTTTGGTTGCTACCATGGGTGGTTCAGAATCGATTAGAGACTACATTGCCTTTCCTAAAAACAATAGCGGTCGTGACACAATGATAGATGCACCTTCTCCCTTGGATGATAAACAGCTCAAGGAATTGGGAATAAAAAAAGCCTAAATAAGCTTTTTCCACGTAGAATAGTATTTTTGTAATAAAGGTTTGGAAACATGAAAGCAAGCTTAGTTTTCTTGATAATTACTTATTGGTTTTGTCCGAAAGATTCTTTAGCTCAGCAACAAGATTTCAAAGGGTATTTTTTTGTCAAAAGCTATGTAAATCAAAAAGGTGTTGAGGTCCCTGAGATTCAAGATCTTTTTTTTAAAACTCCCAAGGGGACTTATTTTGTGAAAGATTGCGCGGGCATTACTCAAAATAAAGAAAAACTACACCTTAAAAAAGCCATAATCAGGGGAAGCCTAATGACTGGGTTGCTCGACGATTGCACAACTTCCGAGTTGAATCAAAGCCGAGTAGGACAGCACTTGGTGATAATAGATTATGTAGTAGAAAGCACCTTTTATTTTTCACTGTCTGACGGATCTGGCAATACTTTAACACTCAAAGAGGATAAACTCTCCTACTTCCCAGTAACCAGAGAAATGTCCTCAAGCGGAGTATATGACGGAGGAATACAGAAAGAGATGACCCTTTCATCAAATGATCGAATTTTAATAATGAGAAATTTTAGAAAAACAATGCACGCAACGAAGCCAATATTGTGTCAGGGCCTTAGAGAGAAAGGAAAGGTTATCGTTTCTTATGCTCAATTAGGGGAAGATCAAGATTTTTGTTGCCCCGAAAATAAAAAGTGGCAAAAATTTATTCGAAAAACCAAGAAGCAACTTGGTCAGTGAAACATTCTGCGGATTGAGTCGTTTACGCGCCCTACCTATACTCTGGAAACAAGGATAAAATCCCCGTTTCGTTTGCTTCGCAGACTCCTCGCTCCGTAATCAAGCCACTGATTAATCTACTTGGTGTTACATCAAATCCGTAGTTACAAGCCTTTGTCGTTTCCGGACAGATTAAGACCTGATCTAATTCTCCTTTGGAATTTTTCCCAACGACATATCTAACTTCATTTTCGTCACGTTCTTCAATGGGAATTTCCTTCAATCCGTCCGAAATCGTCATGTCCAAGGTGGTCGACGGCAGCGCTACATAAAATGGCACCCCG
The DNA here is from genome assembly GCA_945902115.1 of Lishizhenia tianjinensis. Classification (GTDB taxonomy): domain Bacteria; phylum Bacteroidota; class Bacteroidia; order Flavobacteriales_D; family Crocinitomicaceae; genus UBA952. The sequence continues at coordinate 12,108 of CAMDLY010000013.1, forward strand.
TTGTCTTTGGCTGCCAATGCTTTGAGATAGGTTCCGATTTTATTCGCTACATCGCCATTTCTCGTTGTTCTGTCGGTACCAACGATCACAAGGTCTACCATGCCGTGTTGCATAAGGTGTCCACCTGTATTGTCAACGATTAACGTATGTGGTATTCCATGCTTTGTTAATTCGTAGGCCGTTAAATTAGCCCCTTGATTACGAGGGCGTGTTTCGTCTACCCAAACATGTATCTTCATGCCTTTTGCATGCGCTTGGTAAATGGGAGAGGTGATAGTTCCCCATTCAATACATCCTAGCATGCCCGCATTGCAATGGGTGAGAATATTTACAATTCCATTATTTTTCTTTTGAGCAATTTTTTCAATGATTGGCAACCCGTAAACCCCAATTTTCCTACAAGTCTCTATATCTTCTTCCACGATTTTCCCTGCCATTTCCCAGGAGGTTTTGAGAAAGTTATCGCTACCATCCAGTGCTTCTCGCATTTTATCCAATGCCCAAAAAAGATTAACGGCTGTCGGCCGAGACGCTCTCAGTTGCTCGAAAGCTTCGTCGAGAAAAACCCCGTCGTTTTGGTTTTCGATCATTTCACGTACTGCCAAATAAACACCATAGGCCGCGGTGGCACCAATCAGAGGAGCTCCTCTAACGGTCATGTTTTTTATCGCCAAAACGGCATCCATGTAACTCTTAATACCCACAACAACGAATTCGTGCGGTAGCTTTCTTTGGTCTATTACTTCAATAAAGTTATCGGGCGTTGTCCAAATAGTTCGAAAGGGAGTGGCCATTTTTATAATTTTGTAGCGAAGTTAAGCATTGATTTTTCAGTTTTTTAGCTATTCGCTAAATATCAAAACTTTTTAAGGTGTACTTTTGTTTTTAGATTATGTCAAAGCACGCGAGAATACAACAGTTAGAGCAAGAAATTGCACCCCTTAAAGCACAATTATTGGCTCACCCCTTATACAAAACAGTGAGGAGTATATCCGATTTTCGTTGTTTTATGGAGCAACACGTATTTGCCGTTTGGGATTTTATGTGTTTGTTGAAATCTCTACAGCGGGAACTAACATGCATTGATGTTCCTTGGAAACCTGTAGGAAATGCAAGTACACGACGCTTCATAAATGAGATTGTACTTGGAGAAGAAAGTGATATTGACGAGCAGGGCAAGGTAATAAGTCATTACGAGTTATACTTAACGGCAATGCGTGAGATTGGCACCAACACTGATCAAATCGATAAATTTTACAACCTTGTCTGTTCAGGGGTCTCAGTAAAGACAGCCTTGAAGCAAGTGAATATCAACAAGGAAACGACAGATTTTGTCATTTTTACCATGGATATCGTTGGCAGTGGAGAGACACATAAAATAGCTTCTGTATTCACATTCGGCAGGGAGGACTTAATTCCTGAGATGTTTATTGAGATGGTGAGAGAGTTGAGAACTCAAGGACACAGCAACCTAACCACTTTAGAATATTACCTACAGCGTCATATTGACATCGACGGAGATGAACATGGTCCAATTTCTCTAAGAATGGTAGAGGAATTATGTGGCGATGATGAAGTCAAATGGCAAGAGGCTATTCTTGTTGCAAAAATGGCTCTTCAAAATAGGATTAAACTATGGAACGGGGTATTACTTAACTTGGTACAACCTCTTTCTATTTAGCCTTTTCTGGATAAAACGTTCTTAACTGCTTCGACAACGTGTACCGTATCAATACCGTACTTCGTCATGAGCTCCATAGGAGTCCCACTTTCTCCAAATGAGTCATTCACAGCAACGTATTCTTGAGGTGTAGGCAGTTGACGTGACAACACCTGCGCTACTGCATCTCCCAGTCCACCATGCCTCATATGTTCTTCCGCAGTGACCACACAACCTGTTTTTGAAATAGATTTTATAATCGCTTCTTCATCCAATGGTTTGATGGTATGCATATTAATTAATTCTACAGAAATTCCTAGTGCAGCCAATATTTTAATGGCTTCAATAGATTTCCAAACCAAATGTCCACAGGCGATTATGGTGACATCTGTTCCTTCTTGAAGAACGTCTGCTTTTCCAATAGTAAATGTTGCATCAGCCTTGACGAAAATAGGCATTACAGGCCGCCCAAACCGCAAGTAAACCGGGCCTTGATGAGCAGCAATCGCAATTGTAGCCTGTTTTGTTTGATTGAAGTCTGCTGGTACAACAACGGTCATATTAGGAAGCATTCGCATCATTCCGATGTCTTCCAAAATTTGATGAGTAGCCCCATCTTCTCCTAAGGTCAGTCCGGCATGAGAAGCACAAATCTTGACGTTTTTTCCAGAATAGGCAACAGATTGTCTGATTTGATCATATACCCTTCCCGTAGAAAAATTAGCAAAAGTACCGGTGTATGGGATTTTTCCTCCTATGGTCATTCCTGCTGCCAAACCAATCATGTTGGCCTCTGCAATCCCCACTTGAAAAAAACGGTTCGGATTCTCATTTTTGAATGCATCCATTTTTAAGGATCCAATTAAATCTGCACAAAGAGCAACTACGTTCGGGTTTGTTCTACCTAATTCCGCTAAGCCTTCTCCAAAACCTGAGCGCGTATCTTTTTGACCTAGTACTTCTATTTCCATGTATTATAGTATTATGGTATTGATTTTATTCGATTCAATTTTTATTACCTTCTCTCTTGTGTAAGAGGTGGATTTCATTTCTTTTTCACGGTAAATTATTTTATAATTACCTGGCTGCAGGAACCAATTTCCCGAGGTGCTGCCGTCTTCAAGATTACAAACCCATTCCATTTCATTACCGTTTTTAATGACGAAAATCTGGCCGACTACCGGCTTAGCAGCTGTATAATTCAGTTGTCCGGCGGGTACAACATCTACCAGGAAGTTTTTGCCTTGTTCAACTTTAACTTGTGTATATGTCCTTGGTAAAGTAAAAATCTCTAGATCATAAGTTCCGAGGAGGTATTTTTGCTTAGAATTAAGCTCTTGGGCATAAAGTGTTTCTGCTTTCCCTTTTTGCATAACCCGCATGGTTTGCTGTGTAAGCCCTATAGTTCTATTTTTGAGTTGAATATATCCTTGCGGGGCGTCTACATTAATTATGTTGTGTTTATAACGTTGAATGATAATCTTATTTTTTACAATTTTCGGAAGGGTATTGACTACAAGATCATAGGTGATAGCGGGGTCTAAAATCAAGGTGTCTGGAAGCCCGAATCTATTTAAAGTATGGGTGAATGTATATTTTAAATTCTTGGTCCCTGATTCGTACAAAAATAAACTCACATCCGTTTCTGTAGGTTTTTTGGTGATATCGTTTAAGTTTATTTGAACGGTCGTATTTAGAAGTGTTTTGGATATTACAGAAGTTAAGGCACTTTTGAAGGCTTCTTTATTTTCAGCATCTGTATAGCTTCCGATGCAATTGAATTTATCCAAATAGGTGAGGTCCATTCCCAGTCCGATTACAAAAGGCGTGACCTTAACCCCCTTCTCTTTGAGTTTTTTGGCAATTACACACGGGTCGTTGTCACAAGACTCTAAACCATCCGTAATTAGAATGATAAAATTACGTTGCAGAGTATCCGGGAAATCATCGGCGGCGGCCTCCAACGATCGTGCAATCGGAGTGGCACCTTTTGCCTGAATTTGCTTGATTTTCAGCTTTATAGCATCTACGTTAGACGCCCCAAAAGGGACCTCAAGTTTTGTGTCTTGACAATCTTGATACATACTTGTTACGTTGGATTGATGCCCATATACACGAAGCGCAAGTTCTAAGTCAGGAATTCCCCGAAGTTTTTCAACAGATAGATTTAAAATATCTTTAGCTGCGGCCATCCGCGTTTGTTTGTCCCAGTCTAGATTCATCGAGTTGGAGGCATCCAAAATGAACAATATTCGGGTTTTATCCTGGGAAAATGCTACCAGTTGTAAACATAAAAATGCTATGGAAATAAATAACTTCACTAATAGTCTCCGAGTGTTTCCTCTAGTTGACTGAGGGCCGACGCCAGTTGCTCGGGATTAGGTGCAACACCATGCCATTTGTGGCTACCCATCATAAAGTCTACTCCTTGTCCCATTTCAGTTTTCATTATGACAACAATAGGCTTACCATTACCACACATAGTTTTCGCTTTTTGCATAGTAGAACGTATAGAATCAAAGTTGTTACCGTTCATTTCTAAAACCTCCCAACCAAAAGCTTGCCATTTTCCTGAAAGATCCCCTAAGGAAAGAACATCTTCCACGTCACCGTCGATTTGACGCCCATTATAGTCAATGGTAGCAATCAGATTATCAACCTTGTTGGCAGCAGCATACATGGCAGCTTCCCAAATTTGTCCCTCCTGGAGCTCCCCATCGCCGTGGAGCGTATATACCAAACAATTATCGTGGTTAAGCTTTTTTACTTGTGCCGCCCCGATTCCTACGGATAAGCCTTGCCCTAGGGAGCCTGAGGCTACGCGAACTCCAGGGAGTTTTTTATCCGTTGAGGGATGACCTTGTAATTTAGAACCAATTTTTCTAAATGTACTCAGATCGCCAATCGGAAAATAACCTCTTCTCGCTAAAACACTATACCAAACAGGTGAAATGTGACCATTCGAAAGAAAAAATAAATCTTCACCAATACCGTCCATATTAAAGGAGTCTGGTTTGTGGGTCATCCCCTCAAAATACAGATAAGTTAAAAAATCAGTACACCCTAGTGATCCACCTGGATGACCAGAATTAACAGTAGCGACCATTCGCACAATATCACGTCTAACTTGACTTGCAACTTGATGTAATGAGACTATTTCCATTGAAGATTGATGAAAGAAATTTAAAGTGTAAAGCTAAGTTTTATTAATTTAGTGTTACTTTGAAATGTTTAAACAATTCACGCAACTTTTCAACTGAAAAATAGGTCATTAAAAGAAACAAAATAAAACATGGAAAAAATTATCTTTTTGGCACTATTATTTTGTTGGCCCTTTTTGTCAGAGGCGCAGCAATATTCGCTAGAACTTGAAAAAAGTTATTCCAAAAAGGAGTTAAAACAAATGACACTAGAAGAATTATCTCTGTTGGAATATGCGTTAAGTTCTGCGCTCTATACAACAGCGTTACCGGATAAGAATTATTCAGCGTTTAAAAGTATTACAGTGCTACCCTCTATAAAGAAATTTACAGATGCCTCCTTACGCATAGAAAATCAAAATCAATATTTTATCATTACTGGAACAGACAAAATGCTTGTAGTTAAGTCTAAGTATGTGCTTCAGAACGAATTAAAAAACTTCAAAAAATGAGGATATTTCTAACTCTGTTTTTGGCTGTAATTCTTCCCATGAGTTCATTCGGACAGACTGTAATAATGGGGGATACGGGTTTTCCTCAAGGGGGCCCTTTTATTGATTGCGCAACCTTTGGGGTCGCCGGAAATAATTTTTTCAGCCCTGTAGGATCAATATACCCTGCAAATTTTAACGATACAACGGTGTTTTGCCCTGACCTTACCCTTGGAACAAAGGTCACCCTTACATTTGCAATAAATGCTGGCTTCTCCTTTGATGTAGACGGCTCTGATTCTATTTATGTTTATGATGGCCCATCAACAAGTGCTCCGCTCTTGGGCGCACACAATTCGGTTACAGATCCTACGGGATTTGCTTACCAAGCTTCATGGGATAATCCTTCAGGGTGTTTAACAGTCGTGTTTATATCCGACGACTATGATGAAGGCACAGGTTGGATTGCGAATGTTCAATGTGGCAATCAATTTCAACCGTTCGAAGCACACATGGAGGCTTATGTGAATGGTCAAGGCCCAAATGCACTAAATCCATTGGACACGGGTTATGTGGATGTTTGCTTTGGTGATAGTATCTTGTTTGTTGCAAAACCATTATTCCCAAATTCATTTGAAACCACTGGATATGGTTATTCGCAGAACAGCAACACTAACATAGATTTTGATTGGGAAATAACCGACGGCGGTACCTATCCACAAAACGATTCTATTTGGTTTACCCCACCTGCAAGAGCGGGGTATTTGGTTGATTTGAAAGTTACAGATCAATTTCCTTTATCGGAACGTGTACGATGTAAAGTGCGTGTATCTTTGTTACCCATATTTGCAGGTACTGGTCCTTTAGAAGATTCTGTCTGTCTTGGGTTAAATACTATTTTGATAGGGGGTGTTACGAGTCAGGATACAGTGGGGATCGATATTCCTGGCGGATCCTTTGAACTTGGCGGTAATTTCGCGGGATTAACTTACCTGCCCGACGGCTCAGGGCAACAATATACAGCTCCGATTAACATTTCTGGATTTCCAAGTGGAGCGACAATTACAAATGACCAAGATTTGAATCAAGTATGCATTACGATGGAGCATTCCTATTTGGGGGATTTAGAAATTTGGCTTCAATGTCCATCAGGGCAAATTGTTCCTTTGGTTAATTCTTATGGAGCTGGTGCTATTCCAGGCGGAAATAGTGGTGGTGGAACCTATTTAGGTCATCCAATTGATGATTCTGGAGGCGGAGGCCCAGGAGAAGGCTGGGAATATTGTTTTAGCTCTGTGTTTAACACCATTAATGGTTCCATGACACAGAACCTTAATAATACGATTTTTGTACCTAATCAACCCCCACTCACCGCAGGAAACTCGATGGACCCGAGCGACACCTATCAACCCGAAACCGCTTTTAGCAGTTTTGCGGGTTGTCCAATTAACGGTGTTTGGACCATATATGTTCAGGATAATTTAGGGATAGACGATGGTTATATTTTTGAATGGGGATTGTATTTTGACGCGGCATTCTTCCCTGGATTGGGGAGTTATAACACTTATGCAGACACATCATGGTGGTCCTATGACCCAACTATTATATCTGGACAAAACGACACATTAATTGTTGTTCAACCAAATCAGACAGGGGTGTACCCATACACTTTTAATATGATTGATAACTTCGGTTGTCAATATGATACAACGGTAAATTTCATTGTATTACCGCTAGCTCAGATATTTGAAGACACCTTGGCGTGTGACTTACAATTCTGGGTTGAAGGGACAACAGCTTTCAATGGTGGTGTATGGTCGGCACTTGATACAAACATCACGTTTTCAAATGTAAACATCAACAATCCAACTATTTATTCGTCAACGGCGGGGGTATTCCCTGTTGTTTTCACCGATAACCAATGTAATTATTCCGATACTTCATACATTGAATTCCCCCCCTTTATTTCGTTGTTAATGCCCGATACGATCGTATGTCAAGGAGGTGGATTTACCATCAACCCTTTTTATGCGAATGGAGGCACTATCCAACCGGGCTACTCCCCACCTATTAATTGGGTTTGGGATAATGGGAATCCGACAACAGAAAGGGAGGTCACAACTAGCGGGAACTTCGTTTTCACCATTAATAATGCTTGTTATTCAAAGTCAGATACCACCACATTGGGGTATAAGCCGTGTGATTTAGATGCGCCAAATGTGATCACTGTAAACGAAGATGGCACGAATGAACTATTCCAGGTGGATTATGCAGGACTTGCAGAATTTAATTGCGTAATTGTAAATCGATGGGGCAACAAGGTATATGAATATGATGATCCTGCAGGTGGTTGGGATGGCACTGCAAATGGCACTGCTGTGCCTGATGGAGTGTATTTTTATAAAATTGTTGCAAGATTTGAAGGCGTTGAAGAGAAGCTAATAAAACATGGATTAATTCATGTAATTCGTTAATTCTTGTGTTAATTTTGCTGTAAATCAGCAGCCATGCCATTGAGTCAATTTCAAAAGGACATTTTACAAGGGATTCCAATAAATATCCCTGAAAAAAAAGAGTATGATTTATCCATAAATCATGCGCCAAAACGCAAGGAAATTTTAACCATTGAGGAAAAAAAACTGTCACTTAGAAACGCATTGCGTTATTTTCCTTCAAATCAACATGCTGAACTAGCCGAAGATTTTCTTGATGAGTTATCAAGATATGGGAGAATTTATATGTTTCGTTACCGACCAGACTATAAAATGTATGCACGCCCCATACAAGAGTATCCGGGAAATTCTGAGCAAGCTAAAGCCATTATGTTGATGATTCAAAATAATTTGGATTATGCTGTGGCGCAGCACCCTCATGAATTAATTACTTACGGCGGTAATGGTGCGGTATTTCAAAATTGGATACAATATCGTCTGACAATGAAATATTTGGCAGAAATGTCTAACGAGCAAACACTGGTGATGTACTCAGGACACCCGATGGGTTTATTCCCTTCACACAAAAATGCACCCAGGGTAGTAGTAACCAATGGGATGATGATCCCGAATTATTCAAAACCTGACGATTGGGAAAAATTTAATGCTTTAGGCGTTACACAATACGGGCAAATGACCGCGGGATCATATATGTATATTGGCCCACAAGGGATTGTTCACGGAACGACTATAACAGTCTTAAATGCTGTAAGAAGAATAGCAAAAGATAGATCTGACATACAAGGAAAACTTTTTGTTACAGCAGGTTTAGGTGGAATGTCTGGCGCTCAACCAAAAGCTGGAAATATTGCTGGGGTTATTTCTGTTACAGCGGAAGTTAATCCCAAAGCGGCGCATACACGCCACAGTCAGGGTTGGGTGGATGAACTTATTGATAGTATTCCTGAATTGGTAAGCAGGGTGAAACTAGCAAAAAACAATAAAGAGGTTGTGTCAATTGCTTATTTAGGAAATGTCGTAGATATTTGGGAGGCTTTCTATGAACATGATATTCTCATAGACCTTGGCTCAGACCAAACCTCTTTGCATAATCCGTGGTCTGGAGGATATTATCCGGCAGGTTTATCCTTCGAAGAGTCTAATATAATGATGGCAGATAAGCCAGAGGAATTTAAAAAATATATACAATTGAGTTTAAAACGCCATGCAGAGGCGGTAAATAAACATACGGAGCGAGGGACATATTTTTTTGATTACGGAAATGCATTTCTGCTGGAGGCCTCGCGTGCAGGGGCAAATGTAATGGCACCGAATGGCATAGATTTTAAATACCCATCCTATATTCAAGATATTCTCGGCCCAATGTGTTTTGATTTTGGATTTGGACCCTTTCGTTGGGTATGTGCTTCAGGAAAACCCGAGGATCTCATAATGACGGATGAAATCGCCTGCCGTGTTTTAGAGGATATGATGATAAGTAGCCCGGTTGAGATTCAGCAACAAATGGCGGATAATATTCAATGGATAAAGGGCGCTCAGGAGAATAAATTAGTTGTTGGCTCTCAGGCAAGAATATTATATGCTGACGCCGAAGGGAGAATGAAAATTGCTCAAGCATTCAATGAGGCGATTTTACGTGGTGATATTGGTCCAATAGTCTTGGGAAGGGACCATCATGATGTTTCCGGAACCGACTCTCCGTACAGAGAAACATCTAATATTTACGACGGTTCTCGATTTACTGCAGATATGGCTATTCAGAATGTGATTGGCGATTCATTTCGCGGCGCAACATGGGTCTCCATTCATAACGGAGGCGGCGTTGGATGGGGGGAAGTAATCAACGGAGGATTTGGAATGTTGTTGGATGGTAGTAAAGAGTCAGATAGAAATCTTAAAATGATGTTGCATTGGGATGTTAATAATGGGGTAGCGAGAAGGAATTGGGCCAGAAACGAAAACGCTATTTTTGCGATTAAACGTGCCATGGAAGTCGAGCCGTCGTTACGCGTGACAATTCCGTATTTAGTAGATGATAAAACCCTTGAATATTTGTTCAAATAAAAAAGTCGACCTAAGTCGACTTTTACCTAAACTAAACTAAACTATGTCTTTTACTCGTTACTTGCTAAAATGGAATGATTTGCAATGGTTACAGTTTTAGAGGCAACAATTTCGCCCCCGTTTCGAAAGTTTATAACGTACACTCCATCTTCGAGGCTATTCAAATGAATTTCTTTCGCGCCTGAAGTTGGCATAGTAGGAACAAACATATTCCCATCTAATCCAATTTCGATAGTTTCAAACTCATCTTCGTTCCAAGAAACAGTAACAGTGTGTTGTTCGTTTTCAGCAACTTGTATAGCTTGCGAGGGTAAAGACTCAATTGGTTGGTTAGCAATACTTGCGTTAGTAGCTGCGAAGATTAATATCAGGGAAAAAATTATTGTTTTCATTTTTTTGTTTTAATTATGAAACAAAGTTGTGTGGAATTTTAGCATCTTCAAAGAAAACAATACGAGAGGAATGAATTTTACACAATCTCTTACAGAGGGAATTACGTGTTTTTACTTAATCAACAGAGTAACTGCTCAAAAAATGCTGCAAATTTTTTCGACGAATGCACAAAATGAAGTTCTAAAATCCAGTGCCTCTCTTCCATTTTTTCGTTAAGAGAGAAAATATTCAATTCATTTGCAGGATGTATATATAACCCGAAGTCTCCGGGTTCTAAACTCTCGTGAGGATATTTTCCAATTAAATGTCCCGCGATACCACCGCCAAAAGAGTATCCATAACTATTGGCAACTTTTATACAATGTTCAAACAAGCTATTACTTTTTAAACAGTTTCCTAACTCTTTTTGTACCTTCACCCAGCGTTGGATATCATACCATGCGTTTTCGATATTTAGACACAGAGTGACCTTTTCAGGGTCCCCTCCAATAACATAAGACCTTCCAAAATCTGCTTCAAAGTCGTCAATTAATGGCCCAAAATCAAGAAAAACCATATCATCTTCCTTGATTATTATATCTTCAGGATTTTCTTTATACGGGGCCAATGTATTAAGTCCGGCTCTCACTATTCGTTTATGCCAATACTTGTTTATGCCAAACATTTCTTTTGCTAAACAATAAATCTCTTCATTGACTTGCGATTCGAACTTATTGGGTAAAATGATACCACGAGTTTTTATCTCATGAAAGAGTTCTTCTGCCTTTTGTTCTGCTTTTTTGAGATGGTCTAGCATTCCTTCAGTATTAGAGTAATAAAAAAGGCCATCTGTTTTGAGACGGCCTTTTTAGTCATTCATTAATGGGTTATTTTTTAAGAATTCTTCTTGTAATTGATGAGTTATTTCCAGAAACAACTACATGGTAAAGGCCACTTGCCAAGTTACTCATATCAAGCGTAGTAGAAGTGTTTTCAACATTCTTTATGCTTTTCACTATTTTACCCGTAATATCTAATAACGTTATTTCAGTTACTTGCTCAGTTACCGCCGATAAATCTACTATCAACTCGTTCTCAAAAGGATTTGGATAAATACTTGCATATGTCAAGGTACTTTCTTCAATTCCAACACCTCCAGCTGCAGTAATATTTACAGTATAGTCTTCTGTTTCACCATAAGTGGCCACCGCACATGGATCAATTGGCGCTCCGCTTTCAGCAACGACAGAATAAGAAATTCTGACGCGCATTCTTACTGAACCAGTAATTGCTGTTGTTGGAACAGTGAATGTTAATTGATTACTCCAGCCTGTAGCCACTAAAACATAACCAATGCGTTCAGCAGATGAAAATGTAAAATCATTATTAAAATCGATCCAAACAGCAATTTCATCATTTGTGTATGCTTGTCCAATAGTTGCTCCAACCGCTGGAGTTACAGTTACTGAATATTGCATTCCTTTGGTTAGAGATGTTGATGAATTGAGGTATGCCGCATACCCACCTGATGTACAGGCGGTAGTATTGTTTATGGTATTCAAAGTAACATTTTGAATATACTCATCGCAAGTACTTGTAACGGATGGCGTACATGGCCCAGTCGCTTGAGCAACAATTATATAATTGTTTTTTGTTTCTCCGTCTGAACCTTGAGCATTTGATGCTGTGAGTGTTACAGTATATTGACCCACTGTATTGAAAGTAATCTGTGGATTTTGAGAGGAAGCCGTTGTTCCACCCGCATAAGCCCATCCCGTAGCTGGTACAATAGCCCATGCCCAAGATGTAGGAATTCCAGTAGATTGATCTGTAAATGAAACAGTCGTTGCTGGTGTGACATTAGTTTGATTCGCTGTAAAGTTAGCTACTGGAGCAACAGGTGTTGTCGGTGTACATGGGTTGCTAGAGCCCGCCAACGTTAGCACACCAGAATTTGATGGATCCAACCAAGGCTTTAATTGTTGGTTTGTTGCAGTTCCGTTTGATGTCCAATGGTATGACATTTTGCCGTAATAATCTGGCGAAGTAGGTGTGTTGCAAAAAGAACCACCTCCTGTCAATGTTCCAACAATATATCCTTGACTCAAATTAAATAAGGGGGAACCCGAAGAACCACCCTCTGTAACCCCATGTCCATTAGAGTTGGAAGTCCATGACAATCTCCAATGTGATTGTAATCCATTGCCATTCCACCCCGCTGATACTGTGTTGCCGGTGAATGTTGAGATTTTCTTAATGTCTCCTGCTGGATGATGGATACCTGCTCCACCGGCAGTGGCTGTTGTATTGGCATTCCACCCATTCCAATAGGCATTGAAGTTAGCTGATTTCAAAGAAGTAATTGTTGCTGCCTCGTTAGCAGCGGTTCCCAGTTGCACCAGAAGAAAATCTGATCCGCTGTCTCCACCACCATCTCCAGAATCGGCTTTTTTCACGCATCCCGTGATAAAATAATCGTCTAGGGTTCCAGCGGTGGAAGGGTTGGTACAATTTGGAGACTCATACCTAAAGTAAAATTTCCATTGCGTAAGGTTTGCCGTGGTTGCCGAAACTCCGCAGTGGAGGGCGGTTAAAAAATACGGCCTGCAGTTAAGGGCTGCATTGTTAATTAAAGACCCAGTACACCAACCTCCAGAATTTCCTTCAACAACATAAATCCTGGCGACACCTCTTTTTTCGTCTTGCCAAGAATCACCAACAGGGGTGCAATTTACGTTGACCTCACAACTCTCGGATTCGTTAATTTTCGGAACATTTGGGTTGCCTGTAGAACGGTAGTTGTATATAACTCTATCAATCCAAATTTCAGATGACATCACTTCTTTAGGCTCATGCAATGTTATTATCAAATCATCACCAAAGCATAAGGCGGCATGTTGTCTTCCATGGTCTTCAACATCTGCTGTTGTCATCGGTTTGTGAACAAGCTTTCCATTAAGGTCGCGAATTGTTAATGTGGAGCCTCCGTAAAGTTTAAAAGTTTCAAACAAGAAACTTAAGGCCTCCGCACCTGTCGATTTAACACGCAATTGCCATTGGCGATCTCCATTGGGTAACATGGTCCAAGTTCCAGAATTGTTCGTTCTTATTTCTGCGGGCAGGGCAACACCAATCCTATATAATAACCCTTGGTTATCTCGTATCTTATCTTCTGCCAGCAAATCCTTAACGTTCGGTGTGGTTAGGGTCTTTGTGTCGACATTCGCATCAATATAGAACTTTTTGGTTATTGGTTCTAGTTGTTGGGCATTTATTGTAGTTGAAACTGACAATAAAATACAAAAGGATAGTAGTAGTAGTCTCATAGTTTAATTGCTTTTGGTTAACTTCACAAATATAAACTATCTCTTTTAAAAAAAGAAGTATGGGAACAGTTTGTTTAGTAGAAGATGAAGAAAATTTGATTCAATTAATCAAGTTAAATCTGGAATTAGAGGGGTTTAAAGTTAGTTGTTTCAATAGTGGTGAAAAAGCAGCAAATCATTTTTCTGAAAACTTTGCCTACGACTTAATCATCCTAGATGTTATGCTTCCGGAGGTGAGTGGGTTTACCTTGTGCGAGATTATACGAAAAAAAAGTAGTGTTCCAATACTTTTTTTATCGGCAAAAGGAACTACTCAAGACAGGATTCAAGGGTTAAAATTGGGGGCAAATGATTATTTACCAAAGCCATTTAACCTAGAAGAGTTATTGTTAAGAGTGAGTGTTTTAACAAATAACAAGTCTGCGAGCGAGCTCCTAGAGTATAAAATTTCTAATAAGCGTATAGACTTTCAGTCTTTTGTTGTAAAAAACGAGTTTGGAGAATCGACTTTTGAGTTCTCAAAAAAAGAGATGTCTTTGTTGGAATTCTTCATCAAGCACGAGGGAAGAGTTGTATCGAGAGATGAACTATTGGACAATGTTTGGGGAACGGACCAATTCCCTACTTCCCGAACTATAGACAACTTTATTCTTACGTTTAGGAAGCTATTTGAAGAAAACCCTAAAGAGCCAAAACACTTTCACTCAATTAGAGGGGTAGGGTATAAATTTACAAGCTAGTAGTAGTTCTTAATGGTTAACTTTTATCAGTTTGGTTGGGTCGTGTTTATGCTTGAACATCACCCAAAACAATATAGCAATTATAAAGGCATAGGCGGCAAACGAAAACCAAATCGATGGCCAATCTTTCATAAGTAATTCTGTACTTAGGGTGTCTCCCTTTACGGTGATTTTTTCTTTTGTCAGAAATTTAGTCAGGGATGTGTTATTCTCGTTTGTTTGAAGATGGGCTGCAACATCTGAGAGAGTTGTAAACCTCAAGGTAAAGAATCGGTCTATTGCCCAGCCTGCAGCATTACTTCCTATAATAGCGCCAAAGCCGTTTGTCATCATCATAAAAAGACCCTGCGCAGAGGAGCGCGTAGCCGGAGTAGTATTTGTTTCGACGAAAAGCGACCCTGAAATATTGAAGAAATCGAAAGCCATTCCGTAGACGACACACGAAAAAACTATCAACCATAATCCCTCGTTTGGATCTCCAATTGCCAAGGTGCCAAAACGAATTACCCAAGCAAACATACTAATTAACATAACGGTTTTAATACCATATTTTCGAAGAAAAAAGGGGATAGCTAAAATGAATAGTGTTTCTGATATTTGTGAAATCGACATAATGATCGTTGAATATTTTACTACAACGGAGTCTGCATATTTCGGAAAGTGCTCAAATTCGGATAGAAAGACGTCACCGTATGCATTGGTTAATTGTAAGGCGCCACCAAGAAACATGGAGAATATAAAAAAGAGGCCCATTTTATAATTTGCAAGGAGCTTAAATGAGTCAAGTCCTAGCGTTTGAATTAGAGATTTATTCTCCAGATTGGCTTTTTGTGGGGTACATTTAGGAAGGGTGAAGGCATAAACTCCTAAAAGTATTGCCGAAAGTCCAGCGATATAGAATTGGTTTTCACTTGCCTTGTTGCCTGTTAAGTTAGTAATCCACATGGCCGCGATGAATCCAATTGTTCCCCAAACCCTAATTGGAGGATAATCTTTAACTACATCCCCGCCGTTTCGTTGCAAAACCGAATAGGATATAGAATTAGTAAGTGCAATGGTAGGCATATAAAACACCATTGCCAAAAGCATAACCATAAAGAAGTCAGTTGGATTATTTACTTGTGGCAAATAGAATAAGGTTGCTGCATAAAGTATGTGTAAGATTCCATAAACGCGTTCTGCGTTTATCCAACGATCGGCAACCAATCCCATGAGTGTAGGCATAAAAACGGAAGCAATTCCCATTGTACCGAAAACAGCACCAAATTCAGCTCCATTCCCAATGTTGTTACTGAACCAATAATTCGCCATTGTAATCAACCAAGCCCCCCAAACATAAAATTGGAGAAAACTCATCAAGATTAATCGCGACTTAATGGTTATCAATTTTTATTTTTTAGAGCATCCCGAATTTTTGAAGCTAATTCATAATCTTCGTTTTCTACGGCATCACTTAGCATGTTTTGTAATTCGTCTTCGTTTAAGTGTTGCATCTCATTTGTGGACTCTTCATTATCGGTTAAGTCAACTTCATCGTCGAAATCTTCAGACCCATCATCTACCCCACCTGCCTCATCAATTACTTCCGCCAATGCGAAAATAGGCGCGTTGAATCTTACACCAACGGCTATTGCATCTGAGGTACGTGAATCGATTTCTGTAAGGGCTCCCTCTTTCTCACAAATGATTTTAGCATAAAATACTCCTTCGAAGAACTTATAGATCAAAATTTCTTTTACTGCGATACTGTAGGAAGTACAAAGCATTTTTATTAAGTCATGCGTCAACGGTCTATTAGGTACCATTTTTTCTAATTCAACCGCAATAGACTGAGCTTCGAATCCACCAATAACAATGGGTAATTTTCTTTTACCTGAAGATTCAGAGAGGGTCAACACATATGAGCCAGATTGTGTTTGGCTGTATGCGATACCGGTGATTTCAAGACGAATTTTCTGCATTGTACGATGGTTAATATTGCGCAGACTTGAATTCTTCTAAAGCAGCGGTCAATTTAGGAACAACCTCAAAAGCGTCACCCACAACACCATAATCTGCGGCTTTGAAAAACGGGGCTTCCGGATCAGTATTGATGACTACGATTACTTTTGAACCATTTACCCCGGCAAGGTGCTGAATAGCTCCTGAAATACCCACGGCGATATATAGGTTTGGCCGAATTGCCACCCCTGTTTGACCGACATGTTCGTGATGAGGTCTCCAACCAATATCGGCAACTGGACGAGAACAAGCTGTCGCAGCATTGAGTGATTTAGCTAAATCTTCTATAATCCCCCAATTTTCAGGTCCTTTGAGCCCTCTACCGGCTGAAACTACCAACTCTGCTTCAGGTAACGGTATTTCTCCTTCAGGTTTTTTGGTAGAAATAACTTTAATGGCAGCAGCCTCGACATTGACATTTACTTCTGAGACAGCGCATGAGGAACTCGTTTGTTCTGGTTGTATACTGTTGGGAAGCAGTGAGATAATTTTATTTGAAGTTTGTACTTGTACTTTTCCAATGGCTTTTCCGGAGAAAACGTTTACGCGGATGGACCCATCTGGATCAGGTAGTGCGATAGCGCCAGATATTAAGCCCGCATTCCATCGAACTGATAACCTTGCAGCAACGGACTTTCCAATTAAATCATGTGAAAATATAACCGTGTGAGCACCAATTTCTTGTGCTGCCCAAGCAATAAGTTTTGTCATTTGTTGAGCGTCCTCACCGTCGACATTTCGGTCAACAAGTACTTTTGAGGCTCCGTATTCACCTAATGTGCTGAGAGTTTCATTTGAGTTATTCCCATTGGTTATAACCACAACATCGCCTAATTTTTTACCGTATGTAACGGTTTCAAATGCTGATTTTGCGAGGCCGTTGGCGGAGTTTATATATACTAATATCATGTTATTATTTTTAAAGTTTAGATCACTTTAGCTTCGTTGTGAAGCAGTCTCACCAATTCTTCCATGTTTTCCGGAGCAATCATTTTTACCGTAGATTTTGCGTTAGGGATTTCATAACCTATAAATTTTGTTAGCTCATCCACGGAGGTTGGCTCAACTACCTGCAAGGGTTTGGTTCTTGCAGCCATGATTCCTCTCATATTAGGAATTCGTTGTTCCGCCATTCCTTTAGCACAGGAGACAACTGTGGGTAAACTTACCTCTATAACTTGAACACCCCCAACAATTTCTCTCTCTAGAGTCAAAACATTTCCATTTACGTCAAGTTTAGTTGCGATAGACACATAAGGAAGATCTAGAGATTCTGCAATCATTCCACCAACTTGCGAGCCGTTGTAATTAATGGTTTCTTTACCTGTTAATATCAAATCGAAGGAATTATTTCTTGCATAATGAGCAATTTGTAGTGCCGTGTAAAAAGCATCTTTAGGGTCTGCATTTATCCGAACGGCCTCATCTGCTCCAATGGCCAGGGCTTTTCTAATTACAGCGTCATCTGCAGCGGCCCCAACGGTTATGATGGTTACTTGCCCTCCACTAGTTTCCTTTATCTCTAGCGCTCTAACCAAAGCATACCACTCATCGTATGGATTAACAATGTATTGAACTCCATTTTCGTCAAATTTGGTGTTACCGTCAGTAAAAGAAATCTTGGAAGTTGTATCCGGAGATTTACTGATGCATACTAATATCTTCATTCGGTTGATTTTTCACAGCAAAAATAAGCAAATATCTCTTGTTATTTTCAATTCCTCTCTAATGGATTTATGTGTTTTTAATTTGAACAAGAGGATTAGTTATATTTTTAGCAACTTGGCTGCTGCTGTATAATGTATCACGAAGAATTTGGATAAAGTAATATGCTTTTTGAAATACATTCAAATTACTCAACAATAATCAAAAATTCTTTTTTATCGGTAAACATTCCAATTTCAAAAAGATGTAGATTTTCTTCTTGAAATAATTGAGTAATCTCAGTTTTAAACTCAGGAGAAACAGCAAATAAAAGACCACCATTTGTTTGAGGGTCGCATAAAGTAAGTAAAGTTTCTCCTGAAATACCACTCACATTTTCTCCATACATTTTCCAGTTTCTCATCGTATTGTCAGGGTAAACCCATTCTTTTGCAAGATCTGAAGTTCCTGATAATAGTGGGACGTGTTGATTTTTTATGATTGCTGAGATCCTTCCGTTATCTGTCATTTCAATTAGGTGACCAAGCAAGCCAAAACCAGTCACATCAGTCATTGCAGAAACCTGAGTGATGACACCCAATTTTTCACCGATGTAATTAAGTTGACACATACTTTGAGTTAATTCGTCGGAGAAATGAGCGCTTTTTAAACCACGTTTTATCGCAGTACTCAATATCCCTGTTCCTATAGCTTTTGTAATGAAAATCAAATCTCCTTCTTGAGCAGTATTATTTTTCTTAATATTTTTTTTTGAAACAATACCATTCACTGCCAAACCAAATATTGGCTCTTTGTTTTCTATAGAATGCCCACCTGCTAGAGGAATTCCAGCACCTTGACAAATTTCAGTGGCACCTTTTAAAACTTCTGAAGCGACGGAGATAGGAAGTTTTGAGGTAGGCCAAGCAAGAATACTTAATGCTAAAATCGGCTTACCTCCCATTGCATAAATATCACTAATGGCATTTGCGGCTGCAACTCTACCAAAATCGTAGGGAGAGTCAACAATTGGGGTAAAAAAATCAGTCGAGGATATAAGACATAAATCTTCAGTCAAAGAATAAATAGCAGCGTCATCTGAAGTGGAATTACCAACTAACAATTTTTCTGAATTAGTAGCACTTAAATCTTTAAGTAGTTCTTTTAATTCTTGAGGAGGGATTTTGCAACCACAGCCACCACCTAGGGTGAATTCCGTCAATTTAATCTCACTATTCTCCATTCGTTAATTTGAATAAATGTTGAGCAATTTCCGCATTATTTGTTGCATTGCAGCTTATTTGTATTTTCTTTCCCAAAGGGTTAATTTCCCGGTGATACGCATAGGCTTTGTCGTAATAAGTTAATGCAATAGAAAAAGCTTCTCTGAATTGCTCGCTTTGTAAAAGAGAAATAGCATTTTTCGTGTTTTGAGGGCCTAGTCTCTTTGAAATTCGTTCCATACAAGATTGCAATTCTTCTTTTGAAAAAATACCGTAATCTAACATAATTTGATCCAAACGTATATCAAATGGTTTATCTAGAAAATAATGTGGGGCTTTCCTCATTTGATTCCAGATGCCTTCAGGAATAATAGTAGCGCCAACTGTTCGGCTTTCATCTTCGACCCAACACTTTTGCTTACCAACTTTAATTAAGCAGTGAGAAAGGTTATTTTCAAACTGCTCTTGGCTTGGTTGTTTTGCCATTCCTAAAGCTCCAAATGAAGAACCTCTATGATTAGCTAAACCCTCTAAGTCTATGGAAAAGGCATTTATTTTATCTAATTCATGAAGGATAGTTGTTTTTGCACTTCCAGTCATTCCACTAAGAATGGAAAAGTTATAGGTTGATTCAAAAGATTTTAAAACTTGTTTTCTGTAAGATTTGTAGCCTCCCTTAATCACTGAAACATTGATTCCATAAAATTCCATTAGAAAGGTAAAAAAAGAACTTCTCATTCCACCGCGCCAACAATAAACAACTATATTTTGATTGTTTTTTGATAGTTTAACAGCCTGTTTTAAACGCTTACTTAGATTTGGCCCCGACAACTCTAAACCTTTAAGAACAGCATGTTGTTGCCCTAATTTTTTAAAAGTTATCCCGACAATTTTTCGTTCTTCGGTATTTAAAATCGGCACATTAACGGCACCAGGTATATGACCCTTCTCAAATTCAATTTCACTACGAACATCAATGATGAAAGTAGAATCTAATAATTCCCATGTAAAAGGAATACTTGCCATGATTTTATAAATATTAAGCTAAATTCCTGATAAACTGAATAGAAACGGAATTAAACAACTCAGCCTGTTCAATATTGACCACGTGACCACAATTGGGAACAACCTTTAGTTTAATTTGCGGATTAGAGTTAATAATAGCTTTTACAGGTTTAAGAAATAAGTGATCTTCACTACCCATAATATAGATTGTTGGCCTATTGTTACTTTCGTGCTGAACTAAATTGAGATAAGTCGTTAAACGAGCTGTTAATTTAAACCATCTTTTAAATTCGTTGTCCATCAATTTTTTAGCTTCATTAATAAATAATATTCGTGATGGCTTGTGATTTTTCTTGGGCATAATAATTCTTGCCAGCAAAGCATACAATGTCATGTAGGGAAGAATAGGATTTAGCACTCTACCTAATTTTAGGAGCACTCTTGATTTTATATTTAAACGTGTAATTGCTCCTGAAAAAATCATCGACTTTACTATAGTTGGATTCAATGAATAAATTTGATAAATGATAATTGACCCTAATGAAACACCTATAAAATGAGCGGATTCAATTTTATTATACTCAACAACTTCAATTACATCTTGAGCAATCATCTCGAAAGAATAATTTTTTGAAGTTTTTAAATTTTTTGATTTTCCGTGTCCTCTTAAATCTAAAAGTAAAATATTGAAGTTTTCAGCGTATGATTTTACTTGTTTATGCCAAATATTTGAGCTACCTCCTGCGCCGTGAATAAAAACGCACCATTCGTTACTTGTTGGATTGAGTAATTTTTTGAAATATAACATATGCAATAGTAATCATATTTAGAACAGCTAAAAAGTGCTCGTGTTCAAAATACCTATAAATCTTTATTTTTTATCATTTACCTCATCGAAATCTAGTTTTGTAACTTCATCCGAGCCATTCTCTTTTTTATTTGAAGTTAATGTTCAATTCATTAGTTGAAAATGATAACTAAGACCATGTCTATTTTAGTGAATTAATCATATCTTGACGGTATGAAAATGGCAACTTGGGAAATAGAAAATAATAAATTGGTAAAACGCTACGAATTTGCAAGTCAAACTGAGTTGTGTCAGTTTTTATTGGAGGTTGCCATGTGTGCAGACAATTTTTATCATCACCCAGATGTGGTAATTTACCAGTGCAGTAAAATGTCTATTTCACTCTTCACTCATGACAAGGGTCAGATCACCGAAAAAGATTATGAGCTTTCCAAACGAATTGATGCTATTTCGCATTTTAGCACGAAGCGATAAACTTAGTGTATTTTTATATCTTAGGCCGGTTTTTTGACCCAATCTCTGTTTTATCTAAGGTGTAGATTCTATTTCCTTCCTCATAATTATAAGTTACAGACCATAAAAACAAGGCCGCTTTAAAATCGTTTAATTATTGCTAATCAGTTATATAAACAAATTTAAACGGATATAAACATGTAACAAATGAATGTAATTAATTAAATACCGAATTAAGTTTTCTAGTGATAGCAACTTTGCCACAACAAATCGGTATTGAGATCGAAATGTTAAATTTTTTACAAACTATTTATAAATTTTTACAAACATGAATGCACTTAAAAACAAAGTGACGTTGATCGGCAGGCTAGGAGCGCAGCCGGAATTAGTAACCTTTGAATCTGGAAGAACGCTAGCGCGTTTTACTTTAGCCACTAACGAGCGGTTTAAAGATAAAAACGGTGAATGGCAAGAAATCACGCAATGGCATAACATAAATGCTTGGGGAAAAACAGCCGACCTCGTGAATCGAATACTCGATAAAGGAAACGAGATTATTTTAGAAGGGCGATTGGTCAATCAGTCTTATGAAAATAAATCTGGAGAAAAGCGCTTTTCTACTGTTATAGAAGCTACAGAGTTTTTAGTTATCAATACGAAAAAAGCAGCTTAATTCATTTTATTTTACTTCAATATATTTCACATGACAAATACAGACAATTTACTAAACACAAAACAAATGAATCACGTTAATTTAATAGGAAAGGTGAGTTCCACGCCTAAAATAATGGAGCTTTCCAATGGAAGAAAAATAGCAAAGTTTACGGTAGCAACAAAGGAGTTCTATCTCGATGCTGAAGGCAACACTAAGTCGAGGAGAAACTGGCATGTACTGACTGCCTGGGGAAAATGGGTTCAAGTGCTAGAGGAGTTGGCAGAAGTCGGCCATGAAATAGCGGTAGAAGGAAAACTTGTGAGCCGGTTTTACAAACTTAACGGAGAGCGTAAGTTTGTTTCAGAAGTAGAGGTTAACGACTTAATCCTATTGTAAATATCAGACGGAGGGTTCTCGCCCTCCGTTATTTTTTTCATCAATTCAACATATTAATCATGCATACATTAAAAAATTATATCACCTTGATAGGTAAAATAGGCACTGAGGCGCAGTATACAAAATTCGAAAATGGTAAATCTGTGGCTCGATTTAAACTTTCAACTCAAAAAACAGCGCGAAATAATGACGGGAATTACAGAGAAATAACACAATGGCACAATGTGTTTGCCTGGGGAAATCTTGCAGAATTCATTGAGCATTATGCACAAAAGGGAAAGAAGGTAGCCATCCACGGAAGAATTGTCAACAGGACCTATTTAAATCCATCGGGGTTAAAGCGGAATACAACCGAAATAGAAATACGTAATATTATCGGGTTGAATTAATACAGTCTTAGGTAAGGGGGTACGCAGGTGCCCCTTTTTTGTTAACTAATAATTTCGGTAGTCGTTCCACAAGTTACCTCTAAGCCCTAACATGGGGAAAAATGAGAATCTTTGGAAAGCTGAGTCGTAACGAAGATTAAACTCGGCAAAAAGATGGTATAGGTTATAAAGTTTATAGCTAACAGAACTTTGACTCCTGAAAAAATTATTTTTTTCACCTTGCCCAATGGTATGATTATAATCGTAAGGTCTATTGGTGTAAGGTTGATAAATGTCGCCACCATAACTAAGGCCATTTTTATCAAATCCTTGTATCCCATAGGCCACAAAGGATTTAATGAGCCATTTCTTATTTTGCCATTTCAGTTCTCCCAAAATTTCAGCAAAATTCCCTCCATATGGATGTGCTAAGGAAAAGCTTGCATGGGCGTAATTTTGTAGGGAATTTAAGTGAGCATAGGTATAAGGACGAACGGCATTTCCCTCCACCCGGTAAAATAGTCTCTCCTTTTTTATATTAAACCTACCCTTAACACCAAGTTGAGCGCCGTATTTATTGGCCCACCAGCCTGATCTCGCCTTAATTTCCGATAATAAAAATTCATCAATAATAATTTGTCCATAAGCCGTATGCTGTTTCCATTTTGCAGCAAAGGAAGCTCCTATTAATACGTTGTCTGATGAGCCAATTGCGTATTCTTGAGGGCGATAGAAAATTACAGGGTTCAAATACTCTAATTCGTATCCCCTGTTCAACAAAGTATCGCTTGGTTGAAAAACAACTGTTTCAAAGATTCCGAGGTTTAACCATTTTGCGGCATTCCAACTTAGGTAATGGGTGGCGCCATATTTACTTCGCCAACTTGCATCATACTCTTCCTTGAAAAACTGATACATAACTAAGTATTCGACATGCCAAAAACGCGCTCTTATTTGCGCAAAGGGGTATGGCTTACCGTAATCACTTAAAAAGAGAGACCGGTTTCCTTCCCCAATAAAGTTTCTATCCAAACCTGCCTGAAAATTAAATATGTGATTTGGGGTGTAAGAAACCCTTCCCAATACGTTATGTGAACCGATTATATTACTGTTAGTCCTAGAATAAAAAAATGATCTTGTATCTAGAAAACTTGTATCATTAGTTAAAGTTGAAAAATTATATCCTAATCGCGCATACCATTTTGGAGATATATTTAAATCAGTCTGAACCCCCAATCCTAAACGCGCAAAAGTTAAAGATGGAGAGTTTTTATCGTAAGAAACTAGATTATCCGCTGAAATGACAGCACCTAAACACTGTTTAAACCTTGTATTACGGTCTATGTTTGGTAAAATTCCAGCGTGGCTGTCGTAACCTAATATAGGTACAGAGTCAGAAGGTAGTTCTTCAATTAAATAATTAAGCCTTCCCTGAGCAAAGCCAGTAACATGAGCTATCAAAAGAAAGAAGAGAATTCTAAAAGTCATTTATACCATCTATTAACCCGGTTCTTATACCCATTTGAAAAACCATATTACTTTTTCCTTGTTCCCACCACTCTTTTCTAAGCACACATTGTCCGAAGATATTTACATTCAATTTTTGATTGAAACGATATCCGATTTCTAGTTTATTATTGAGCAATGAGCCGTTTACAGTTGAGGTTAGGTATGCTATTGCTTGAAGATTATAATGGCTGTAATCAGTAAGCAGGAAGAAATGGGTATTTAGGGCAGCATAAACTCGTTTATATTCACCTTGTATTCTTAACAAAAACTCCTGAAATCCATTTCCCATTATGTGTGCCACAGGAAGGTTATAATTTGAGTGGTTTATCAACCGATCAGTTGCTTGATACATACCTTTAGAGACGTAATTATATTCTAGCTGTATGAGCGTACGAACTGGAATGTTGGGGCTTATGCGAAGACCTAATTGCCCTGCAAAAGTCCCGTTAAACGGCGTAATTAGTTGACCGTAGGCCCTCAAAGAATTCCATAGAAGCCAATCGAACGTCAGTGCATAGAAAGAAAATGCAGTTTCTTTAGATACTAACCTTGAGGAAAATGGGATAGGACTGAACACCAATGGATGAGTGGATCTTGTAGTTAAAGAATCCCCCATTTTCCAAACAGTACTTTCAGCAAAATTAATGGTGAGCTTTTGCGTAGGGTGCCAAGTAAGGTAATTTATTCCGATGGTTTTAGGTTGGTAGTAACCTTCCACAGTGGAGTATGTTTTTTTTCTAACCAAGTTCATCGACCGGGTTCTGAAGAAATTCCATTCCCAGCGTTTCAAAAAGGAAAATTTTGTTCTCACATAAGGAGTTCCAACATGGTGATTACCGTAAATTAAAGATCTGTAACCGCTTCCAATGAATTGTTGGTTGTTTCCAGCAACAATGCTTAATTGCTTTGTGGGAGAATATACAAAGTGACCAACGGCGAAAGCGTAGTCATATCCAGTAGTTTTGAATGGTTTTGTTCTTGCCGCACCAGGGACGACTCCGTTTTGTTGGCTATATCCTGCTGATTGGGTGTAATATTCTCCGTGCTGATTGATAAAATCGCGCTCAAAAGAACTTAATCGGGCTTGATTTTCATAAAATGCAGTTTGAAATGAGAAATTTTTGAATAAATCTCCTTGAATTTGAATACCCCGTGAGTTTTTGTATAAATAATTCACTGAAGTATCTCTTAACTCTTTTCCGAGAGAAAATTCCCCCACAGGAGAGATGAAGATTTTTGCGTCTTTTCCTTGAGTTTCAACAGCATGCTTTTTAAAAAGTCGCTCAGTAAAATCTGAATATTGACTGCTTCTGTCTCTAATTTCCTGGTGTAAATTATACGATTTTTCCAGCTCAGGTAAAAAACAGCTTCCGTTATACCCTGGTGATATTGAAACTGAGTCTGTATGGTGAATTAGGTGTTGGCTTTCAAACAGCCGATCCCTAAAATAGCTCGATGTTGGCACCAATCCTTGCTGTGCAAAATACATCAAGGGAAACCAACTACCCAAAAGAATCAAACTTTTCATGCCATAGCCGTAATAAGCGCTTTGCATCTTACTACGAAATAAGGGTTTAAAAGGTTTTCTTTATTATACTTTAAAGGAAGCCCCATTGGGTGTGAAATTACCTCACCTCCCAAAGCCTCCATTATTGCCTGCCCTGCCGCAATGTCCCATTCCATTGTAGGGGCGAATCTTGGGTATATGTGCGCATGCCCTTCTGCTAAATCAAAGAATTTCATGGATGATCCTTTGGATGTAAAAACAATTTCAGAAAAATATGGATTGAGGGAATTCAGCAGATCCTGAAGAGGACCTGTTCCGTGACTCCGCGACCCAATTAATCGTAAAATTACTCCCAAATCTTTAGCCGGGGTTATTTCTTTCCATTTCGCTGAAAGGGTGATTTCATCAAATTTACATTTGAATACCCCTATTCCTTTACCTCCGAATATAACTTCTTCCTTCACAGGGGATGTTATGATACCAAATACAGGATTTCCTTCCACAATATGTGCAATATTTACGGCAAATTCCCCATTTTTCTTTATAAATTCTTTGGTTCCGTCAAGTGGGTCGATGCACCAACATTGGTTCCACTTATTTCGTGTCTCAAAGGGTAAATGCGTGGTTTCTTCGCTAGTAATTGGAATCCCTAAAGGTTCTAATAGCTCATTGATGGCTGATGAAGACGCAAGATCGGCTTTCGTTAAGGGAGAGCCATCTTCTTTGATTATAGTCTCGAAGTCTTCTTGATATACGTTGATAATTTCTTTACTTCCTAAGATGGCAGCTTTTAAGGCAATCTTGTAAATTTCCTTCATGAGTTAGAGTACCATTTCTGGAACCACACTCGGCACCACCAAGTCTCCTTCTGTTTTTGCAATTATTTCATCTACACTGACACCTGGCGCACGCTCTAGTAAATGAAATTTATTATCTTTTATTTCCAAAACGGCTAATTCTGTAACAACTTTTTTTACGCAGCCCACTCCAGTTAAAGGAAGCGTACAAGATTTTAGAATTTTTGATTCTCCTGCCTTATTGCTGTGCATCATTGCAACAATGATATTATCTGCTGAGGCTACTAAATCCATAGCCCCGCCCATTCCTTTGACCATTTTACCTGGTATTTTCCAGTTAGCAATATCTCCATTTTGTGAAACCTCCATCGCCCCAAGCACAGTAAGCTGAACGTGCTGGCCTCGAATCATGGCAAAAGATGTTGCAGAATCAAAGAAAGCAGCACCTGGTCGCACAGTAATTGTTTGTTTACCTGCATTGATTAAATCGGCATCTTCTTCCCCATCGAATGGAAATGCACCCATACCTAGCACGCCATTTTCTGACTGAAATTCAACCTCGATACCTTTGGGGATATAATTGGCCACTAGAGTAGGAATTCCAATACCTAGATTTACATAAGAACCATCCTGTAATTCTTGCGCAATACGTTTTGCTATTCCTATTTTATCTAAAGCCATTTTGTCAGTTTTTAGGTCTCACGGTGCGTTGTTCAATTCTTTTTTCAAAGTGTTTCCCTTTGAAAATGCGCTGTATAAATATTCCAGGGGTATGAATTTGATCAGGATCTAGTGAGCCGGCAGGAACGAGTTCCTCCACCTCCGCAACGGTTATCTTACCTGCCATTGCCATCATAGGATTAAAATTACGGGCGGTAGCTTTAAAAATTAGATTTCCTACGGTATCTCCTTTCCAGGCTTTTACAATGGCGTAATCGGCAGTAAGTGCAGATTCTAAAATGTGAGGTTTTCCATTGAAAACCCGCACTTCTTTTCCCTCAGCCACCTCAGTTCCATAACCCGCTGGCGTAAAAAAAGCAGGGATTCCAGCACCGCCGGCCCTACAACGTTCTGCTAAGCTGCCTTGTGGAATAAGTTCCACTTCAAGTTCTCCTGACAGCATTTGACGTTCGAATTCATCATTTTCTCCCACATAGCTTGATATCATTTTTTTAATTTGTTTTGTTTGGAGAAGTAATCCTAAACCAAAATCATCTACACCTGCGTTATTACTAATGCAGGTTAAATTCTTTGTCTGCATTTTTACCAATTGCGCAATGGCATTTTCAGGGATTCCACACAGACCAAATCCACCGAGCATAAGAGTCATGCCATCTCGCACACCAAATAGGGCCTCTTCGACCGATTCTACTACTTTATTCATTTATTCGAAAGGGATTTCAGAGTCATCGACAATTTCTATAGTATTTACTTGTTCACACGCATAGGCTTGCGGGTCATAATCAGCAGGTGGAATAAAATCTTTTGTCGAAAGGCCGATAATGGGGTCTTTATATACGCGTTGCATGTAGTATCCGTATATGGGAAGGGCCATTCTTCCTCCTTGTCCCCAGGTCATATCTTTAAACCGTACGGATCGGTCTTCAGCTCCTACCCAAACGCCTGTTACCAGTTGAGGTGTTATTCCAATGAACCAACCATCGGAATTATTTTGTGTCGTCCCTGTTTTGCCAGCAGTTGGAGCAGTAATGCCCCCCCAAGGATTTCCTCCTCTTAAGCTTGATCCAGTTCCCCCTTCAACACAGCCTTTCATCATTTTTAGCGTTTCGTACGAAACTGATGCGTTTAACGCTTGGTCTCTATATTCCGAGGCTTCATAAATTACTTTTCCATTCCTGTCTGTGATTCTTTCTATGGTTGTTGGTCGAACATAAACACCATTGTTTGGAAAGATACACTGCGCCGCCACTAACTCTAAAAGAGATAGGTCCATACTCCCGAGACACATCGATGGAACTACATCGTTGGGGTTAAGGGTAATTTCTGTTTTCTTCAATAGTTTTTCAATTTGAAAGGGACCTCCTGTTTTAGCCTGAGGATTAAAGGATCCCATCCTTTTCATAACAGCTACTGTGGTGGGGTTGGAGGACTGCGCTAGGCCTTGTCTCATGTTGGAGGCTGGAGATCCACTCGGACAATATTGCCCAACCACTTTATTTTCAGGGTCTACTAAGTCGATGCAATAGTCAGCAGGAGAAAATGTAGAACACGGATTTACCACCCCCATAGAGAGTGCAGCGGCATAAACAAAGGGTTTAATGGTAGATCCCACTTGTCTTTTACCTTGTCTGACATGATCATAGGAAAAATGTTTTAGGTTCGTGCCCCCGACCCATGCCCTCACAAATCCTGTGACAGGGTCCATTGAAACTAACCCTGCGTGAAGGAATGCTTTGTAATAGCGAATAGAATCATTGGGTGACATTGTAGTATCTTTTTCCCCCTCCCAGGTAAATACACGCATTTTTGTGGGGGTGTTGAAGTTATCCTCTATTTCACTTTCAGAATACCCTTCTTTCTGCAGTGCCTTGAAGCGTTTGGTATTTCTTTTTGCAGATACTAAAATACTTTTAACGGTTTTATCATCAATTTTATTTGAAAATGGATAATTTCTCAATCCCCTATTGTTTTGATCAAAAACCCCTTGTAGTTTTTCTTTCAAGTGTTTCTCTACCGCAAATTCTGCGTGCCTTTGTAAGTTTGGGTCTAAGGTTGTATATATTTTTAATCCGTCTGTATAAATATTATAAGGTTGCCCGTCTTCTCGCACGTAATTGAAAGAGCCTCCGGAATTTTTGGATTTCAAAAGTTGTTCTACCTCCTTTCTTAGCGACTCTCTAAAGTAGGGAGCCATTCCTTCCTTGTGATCCAAGGGGGTGTACGTTACCGCTAGAGGAGTTTCCTTCAATTTCTCGTATTCCTGCTTTGACAGTTTTTGTTGAATCGCCTCATTGCCTTCCTC
Organism: Lishizhenia tianjinensis; assembly: GCA_945902115.1. Lineage (GTDB taxonomy): Bacteria > Bacteroidota > Bacteroidia > Flavobacteriales_D > Crocinitomicaceae > UBA952. The sequence goes on from CAMDLY010000013.1 coordinate 41,703, forward strand.
TGAATTACGATACCACTGATAAAGAACTTGGTTTCTTCTTTCTAGACAGCGCAAAGAGTCTTTGGCCCGAGACGCAGCAATTTCTTCTTCCGTAACGTTGGTAATCTTTTTACCAGTCTCGTGAGCAATGCTGCTTCTATAATCTTTTATTTTAAAAGAGTATGGATTGTAAAGTGCTGGGTTTTTACACATTCCCACTAAAGTTGCCGCTTCCGCTTTACTGAGCGCGACAGGACTCTTGTTAAAATAAATCCTTGAGGCGTTTTTAATACCTACCGCGTTATGCAAAAAGTCTACTTGATTGAAGTAAAAGGTAATAATTTCTTCTTTGGTATATCTTTCTTCCAAGCGTTTGGCAAGAATATTCTCCCTTGCCTTTACATTTAAAAATTTAAAGGCTTTCAATAAACCACTTGATTTTTCGTTCCTGTCGTTTAAGGTATAAAATTGTTTTGCTAATTGTTGGGAAATTGTTGATGCACCACCTGAAGAGCCTAAACCTCTTATCGCCCTTAGTAAGGCTTTGAAGTCTACACCTGAGTGTTTTAAGAATCTTTCATCTTCAGTAGCAATAAGCGCGTCCAATGCATAAGGAGAGATTTCTCTATACTTTACACTCGTTCTATTAACCTTCCAAAACTGTCCAATGGTTGTGTCTTTTCCTCCGAGAGTTTTTGCGATAATAACAGAGGCCTGCATTTCCGGGGGATTATCTAACATCGCTAAAGGAGGCAGGTCATCTTCTGACTGAAAGAGTATTAAACAGCTTACAAACAGAAAAGGGAATAATCCAGTGAACCAAAAAATTAAAGAAAAATTTATCTTTTCTTTTTTTGATAACTCCACATGTCCTTTAGGATTTTTCATAAGGTTAAAGTTACTAATTATCTTAAAACATCCTTTCTTTGACTATCAAGTTTAAGTAGAATAAACATCATCATGGAGAAGGACATTATGGAGGAACCACCGTAACTAAAAAATGGAAGGGGAATGCCAATTACAGGGGCGAATCCGATATTCATACCAATATTAATTGCGAAATGGTAAAACAATATCATGGCCACACTATAGGCATAAATTCTATTAAATGCAGATCGTTGTCTTTCAGCGATATACAGAATTCTGATGAGCATAAACATATAGAGTGAAATCAATAAAATAACCCCTACAAATCCCCATTCTTCAGCAAATGGACAAAAAATAAAATCAGTTTCTGATTCCGGCACATGATTAGACTCAACACTCGATACAGAGGCATTTTTATAACCTTTTCCTGACCAACCACCTGATCCGACTGCCGACATTGCCCTGTTACGATTGTAGTCTTTTCCATTCGGGTCTTCCTTTAAGCCTAAGAATAATTCTATGCGATCTTTTTGGTGGGGCGCGAGGCTATTAAAGGATTTTCCCACGGTGAAAGACAAGCCCCCTGTGAGTGTAAACCCAAGTAAAATAATAATTATCATTCTTGTTCTTTCACGCTTGTTTCCGAATCGTTGAATAAACAGTAGGGCTACAATCGTAAGAGTCCCTAGAGATAAAATCACTCCTATAGATCCATTTATAGGTTCATCGGAGAACCATAGATAAAAGCTCACATTCGATAGAAGAAGAGTGATAATGCTTATGAAAACCAACACAAATAAAATAGGTATGAAGTGAGTCCCCACCCAGGTTTCTTTAAACTTTACTCCAGGATATAAATTGATTACCTTTAGAATTATAGGGTCAAACGTTAACCCTTCTCTGTACATCACAAATAGAAACGAAGTGAAAACCACAAAGGTGCCCGCGTCTGGCTGAAGAAGAATAAGCACCATTGGAACTACAAGGATAAGTATTGCGAGCATTACACTTGAAATGTTCAGCTGTTTGATATTAAGGTCACTAATATATCGCGCTAAAAGTAAGGCGGCCCCAATTTTTGCGAACTCTGCCGGTTGTATGCCTAAATTAGCAACCCCAATCCATGCTCTGGCCCCATTTATTGGAGGCATAAATAATACGAGTATTAAAAGAGATGTGGTAAATAAATAAATTGGCAGGGCATATTTTTGGTAGATATCAGAGTCTATTAAAAACACCAACAAGCCTAAAAACATTGAAATCGAAATCCAAATGATTTGTTTGCCATATTGTTTGTCAACGTCAAAAATTGAGGGGTGCTCTGGTGTGTAAGCAACAGAATATACTGTCATCAACCCTAAAAAAACCATCAGGATATAGGCAATAAAGAGAGGCCAGTCTATTTCTCCAAAAAGTTTGTCATCTTTTCTCATTAATCACCTCCAGAAAGTATTGCATCTAAAATTCGTTTTTCTTTTGCCATATCCGTAACACGTCTTTTTAAGTATTTCTCTATCATTAAACTTGCAATCGGACCTGCCCAGGTCCCCCCAAATCCTGCATTTTCAACAAAAACAGCAATGGCAATTTTAGGATTATTCATAGGAGCGAAAGCGATAAATACTGAGTGATCTTCTCCTTGGGGGTTTTGCACCGTCCCTGTTTTTCCACAAATTACAATATCCTCTAAGCGAGCCATTCTTGCTGTACCTCCATTTTCGTTCACAACCCTTCTCATACCTTCAATAACGGGATCAAAATGTTTAGGCTCTACCATGGTTTTATGCACCACTTGAAATTTTTCTATGGGTCCATTTTGTCCAACGGATTTTACAAAATGGGGTGTATAAAACCATCCCTTATTTGCAATGATTGTCGCGATGTTTGCCATTTGAAGGGGGGTAAGTTTAACTTCTCCTTGCCCAATGGAAATAGATCTTATAGTTGAAAAAGCCCAATGATGGTGTCCATACCACTTATCATAATAAGAACCGTTGGGTATTAATCCGGGGCGTTCTCCAAAAACATCCGATTCAAGTTTTTTTCCAAGACCAAAACTTTGCATGTATTGATGCCATATGTTAAGCCCTATTTCGGCATCTTCAAACAAACTAGACTTTTTGTTTTGTTGTATAATTCTCCTCACCACAGCATAATAGTATGGGTTACAAGAATATTGAACCGCTTCCTGAATAGACCCAGCGTTAGGGTGATTATGACATCCAACGAGCCCTTTATCGCAGGGGAACCCTGATTTTTCAGTTATTACTCCTTCTTGCAATCCAATGAGAGATTGAACAAGCTTGAAGATCGATCCTGGTGGATATTCTGCTGCTAAAGGTCTTGGGAAAAGAGGTTTTTTGGTATCCTTCAGCAACATCGGATAGTTCATTCTAATATTTCTATTACCAACCAGTAAATTTGGGTCAAAGGAGGGGGAAGATATCATGGCTAGAATTTCACCTGATGATGGTTCAATAGCCACAATACAGCCTTTTTTATTTTTCATCAATTCTTCCCCGTATGCTTGTATAAGCATATCTAAACCAAGGGTCAGTGGCTCAGCTTGAACAGCTGTTGTATCGTATTTACCACTGGCGTAACTCTCTATCGCATTGTTTAAGGCAGAAGTAACAACATATTTAACACCCTTATAACCGCGTAATTCCTTTTCGTAATATCTTTCCAAACCTGCCCTGCCCACATTACTGCCGGGCTTGTAAAATTTATCTTTCTCGATCTCTTCCTCGTTTACCTCAGCAAGATATCCTAAGACATTCGCTCCTCCTTTGAAGGGGTAGCTCCTCATGCTAGTCACCTCCTCATAAAACCCAGGGAATTTTTCTAAGTGTGGTGCTATTTTCGAAATTTCTTCAAGGGTCAATTCCTTTAAAAAAGGATAAGCCCTTACTTTTTGGTAGTTTGAGGTTCTTTTTTTCGAATGCTTATTGTAGAAAGACCCCTCTCCTTTTCTAATTTCTTTAAAGCGAGCTCTTACTTCGTCAACTGTCCAACCAATAAGCTTCGCAAAAGCCAAAGTATCTAGATCTTTTATTTTATCCTCTACCATCATTAGGTTGAAGTAGGTTTTATTAGACACTATTTTCTGTCCATTTCGGTCGAAAATAACGCCTCTGGCGGGTATTATTTCTTTTCTTTTTTCAGCGATTTCCTGTGCGCGAAGCTTCCAAGTATCATCGATTACTTGCATGTAAAAAAGCCGAAAGCCATAGATGATACCTACAAAAAGCATAAATGAAATGACCACATATTTTCTACCCTCGAAATTCATTTAAATTTAGATTTTTTAGAAATAAGGGTGAGGATCAATAAACTGACTATAAAAGATATTATAATACTCAGTATCGTGTTTTGCAAAATCATCAAAATTTCGTTGAATCGAAAAATCTCTATGAGAAAAAACCAAAAGTGATGAATAAGTAATAAATACCCATACACAAAAATAAACCACCGGGTCCCCATATCGAAGAGCGAAGGCTCTTTTAACGGGTCATATCCTTCCCTTTGAGAAAATAAATTGAAAATAATTGGTCTAAAGTAGGCCATCATAACCAATGCTGAGGTATGTAATCCGAAGGTGTTTGAAAATGCATCAATTAATATTCCAAGGCCAAAACTAAGTAGTAGTAGCGTGAAAATCCCTGTATCAAAAGGTAGCAGCATAATAAAAAGGGGGTAAATCATTAAATGTATCCCGAAACCAAATTCTAGCTGGTTAAATACCAATACCTGCATAATCCAGAAAAGGAAAAATCGAATAGCTATTTTTATGGCAACATTCACTGTCTTTCCTCTTTATCAATTGGTATCCCCTCTTCTATTTTTTGCTGTTCCTCCAACATTAAATTCCTGACAACATAAATACGTTGCAACGAACGGTATTCCTCTGAGAAATTAATTACCACATCCCAAACCGCCTCCCCTTCAATTGCATAGACGGCATCTACAGTGCCTACAAGAAGTCCTTTTGGAAATATCCCCGAGCCACCTCGCGTCAACACTTTGGAGCCTCGTGGAATTTTTAAGTCATTTGAAATCCCTGCAATATTTCCCCGCGCAGGATGTTTACCATCCCATTTGAGTAGACCGAATAGACCAATAGGCTCGATCGTGACATCAATATTAATATCTTTCGTTAAAACAGATTTAACAACGCTGAAATGGCTACTTGTAGAATGAATTACACCGACTACTCCATTAGCCGAAAAAACCCCCATCAAACGTTTAACTCCGTGTTTTTCACCGATGTTAATGGTGAAATAGTTATTTCTATTTGAAACTGTTGAATTAATCACCTCTCCTGCAATATACTCGTATTGTTGTTTATATAAGGAATCTTTAATTTTAACGGTGTTGTTACTCAATTTCATTAAGCTTTTTGGAAGTTGCGCTCTTAAAGCGATATTTTCTTCTTGAAGCTTGGTATTTTCTGCAGATAAATTGAAGTGTTTCGTTAAGTCATTTTCCCATGAATATATTTGTCCGGTTACGGAGTTTGCCGTAGTCAAGTATTGAAATCTTGGAAATGCTAAAAATGTAATATACACAGACAACGATATAATTTGCAAGAGTGCAAAAAATAAGAAAACCCTAAATCTCTGGAAAAAGGCGATTAACTTACGCATAAACAAAGATAGAAAAGGGAGAATTTCGGTAAACGTCTGAACTTAAAATGATATCAACAAAAACGACAAGATTTCAACGCTTTCAAAAGAGGGCAATTTAAACTTTTAAGCCATCAATTTTCCCAACCAAAACGTTCCTGTAATTTTTTTGAAATAAATGTTTGAATATCCTCGTGTTCAATTTTTTCCAATACCTGACCCACAAAGGCGCTAACGAGTAAGTTTCTTGCCCCTGAATCTGAAATACCTCTCGACTTCAGGTAAAATATGGCTTCTTCGTCTAATTGACCAGTTGTAGAACCATGTGAACACTTGACATCATCGGCATATATTTCTAGTTCAGGCTTAGCATTTACAGTGGCATCCTCACTCATCAAGATATTCGCATTTGATTGAAATGCATTGATTTTCTGAGCGTCTTTTCTTACGAAAACTTTTCCATTGAAAACAGCGGTTGCTTTATCGAAAATCACCCCCTTATACAACTCGTTGGATAGACAATGGGGCACCTGATGATCAATAATCGTATGATTATCTATGAATTGTTGTTCCCTAACTATATACACACCATTTAAATTGCTTTCAGCATTTACGCCTTGAACAGAAATTTCCACATCATTTCTCACAAATTGTCCATCGAGGCTAATGGTGTTCATGGTGAAGACAGAATCTCTATGTTGCGTGACTTTTTCTCGAGAGATGTTCACGTCAAGCCCTCTTTCAACCTGTAACTTATTAATAACAAGTTGAGCGCCATTGTCGAGGTGTATTTCCGAAACAATGTTTGAGAAGCTCTTACTTTCTTCGTCGGCACTAAAAATCAGTGAAATTTCCGCTTTTGCTAAAGAATGCACACGTATATAATGTCTTATGTTATTGACTTTATTTCCATTCGAAAGGTGCAAAATCTCAATGGGCTTATCTAAATCCCCGTAGACATCTAAAAAAATACCGTCTTCTGCATATACAAAGTTGAGTGCATCAAAAATAACTTTATTTGGCTTCAATTGGGTTAATTCATGTGACGTAAGTTCAGTCAGGGACCTACACCCATTGAATGCATCTTTTCTAACGAGCTTACCGTTGTCAAAAACAATACGGTAGGCATCTTGGTAAACAGTAAAAGGTATATTGGCGTTTTGGGACCCCGAAAAACTAGCGTTAGATAATTTCGTCAGCCGAGTATATTTCCAATTTTCATCCTTTGTGGTTGGTAAATTAGCAGTTTCTAAAAAATCCTGCAGATCCTGCATTTTCTCTTTTTCAAGAGATAAACTCGACCTGTCAAGAGGCGCTAAAAGTTGACTTAATTTATTTACTTGAGTAGTATTCACTGCGTACATTTCTTAATGGATTAAACGGCTGCAGATTCTTTTATCCAGTCGTAACCTTTTTCCTCAAGGATTAAGGCAAGTTCTTTAGTGCCTGTTTTCACAATTTTCCCATCGAACAAGACGTGCACAAAATCTGGAACAATGTAATCCAAAAGGCGTTGGTAATGCGTGATAACGATACATGCATTTTGTGGTGTTTTTAACTTATTTACCCCGTTTGCTACGATGCGCAGGGCATCTATATCCAAGCCCGAGTCTGTTTCGTCTAGAATAGCCAATTTAGGATCTAACATGGCCATTTGGAAAATTTCGTTGCGTTTTTTTTCACCTCCTGAAAACCCTACGTTTACAGAACGATTGGCTAATTTACTGTCCAACTCTACGATGGTAGATTTTTCCCTCACCATTTTCATGAAATCTTTTGCAGAAAGGGGATTTTCTCCTCTATATTCTTTGATTTCATTTAGTGATGTTCTGAGAAAATTAATATTCGACACACCAGGAATTTCAACAGGGTATTGAAACGCTAAAAATAGGCCCTCGCGCGCTCGGTCCTCTGTGGATAACTCTAAAAGGTCTTTGCCTTCGAAAAGAATAGATCCCTCTGTAATTTCGTATTCTTCACGTCCAGCTAAAATACTGGCTAGTGTACTTTTCCCTGCTCCATTTGGTCCCATGATAGCATGTACTTCTCCAGCGTTAACCTCAAGATTTAATCCCTTTAAGATTTCTTTTCCGTCGATGCTTGCGTGTAAGTTTTCTATTTTAATCATTTTGCTATTTTAATTTTCTTTGAGCGCTTATATTATCAATTCTCCGTCAAGTTTAATCAGCCTACACTTCCCTCTAAGCTTATCGCCAATAATTTTTGTGCTTCGACCGCAAATTCCATTGGCAATTGGTTCAAGACCTCTTTGCAATAGCCGTTTACTATCAAGCTTATGGCTTTTTCTTCGCTGATTCCTCGTTGCATGCAATAAAACAATTGATCCTCACCAATTTTTGATGTTGTCGCTTCGTGCTCAATTTTCGCACTTGGATTTTTGCATTCTATATAGGGAAATGTGTGTGCACCACATTGATCCGACATTAAAAGAGAATCACATTGTGAGAAATTTCTCGATTGTTGAGCGTTTTTATGAATTTGTACCAGTCCGCGATAGGAATTTTGAGATTTCCCTGCAGAAATTCCCTTGGAAATAATGGTGCTTTTGGTGTGTTTACCAAGGTGAATCATTTTTGTTCCAGTGTCTGCTTGTTGATAATTATTAGTAACCGCAACGGAGTAAAATTCCCCCACGGAGTAGTCCCCCTTTAAAATGCAAGAGGGGTATTTCCATGTAACCGCAGATCCAGTTTCTACCTGTGTCCAAGAAATTTTGGCCCTGCGCTCGCAGATACCACGTTTTGTCACAAAGTTAAATACACCACCTTTTCCTTGTTTATTTCCAGGGTACCAGTTTTGAACAGTAGAGTACTTGATTTCAGCATTTTCCAAGGCAATCAATTCAACCACGGCAGCATGAAGTTGATTTTCATCTCTCTGGGGAGCGGTACAGCCTTCCAAGTAGGAAACATATGACCCCTCGTCTGCAATAACCAATGTGCGTTCAAATTGTCCTGTGCCTCCGGCGTTAATTCTAAAGTAGGTAGAAAGTTCCATGGGGCAACGAATACCCTTCGGAATATAGCAGAAAGACCCGTCAGTAAATACTGCAGAATTTAAGGAAGCATAGAAATTGTCTGTTGTAGGAATTACTGTTCCCATGTATTTTTTGACTAATTCAGGATATTCTTGGACGGCATCAGAAAAGGAACAAAAAATAATACCTAATTCTTTAAGCTTTTCTTTGAATGAAGTAGCCACTGACACTGAATCCATTACGAAGTCGACAGCAACACCCGATAAGCGTTGTTGCTCTTCTAAAGAAATCCCCAGTTTTGTCATGGTTTCTTTCATCTCTGGATCAACGTCATCCCAAGACTCGTATTTTTTAGTTTGTTTAGGTGCTGCGTAATAAGTAATTTCTTGAAAATCAGGTTTTTTGTAATGGACATGTGCCCATTCTGGTTCAGTCATCTTCTTCCACACCTCAAATGCGTTTAGGCGAAATGACAGCATCCATTCTGGTTCATTCTTCTTAGAGGAAATAAGACGTATGATATCTTCCGAGAGTCCAACGGGAGCTTTATCGGTTTCAATATCCGTTACAAATCCGAATTTATATTCTTGATTCTCTAGGTCTTTTGCGAGTTCGTTCTCGGTATAATTAGCCATATTTACAATGAAAAAGATTCACCACATCCACAGGTTCTGCCGGCATTTGGGTTGTTAAAAACAAATCCCTTTCCATTTAATCCTCCTGAAAAATCCAAAATAGTACCAACTAAGTATAAGAAGCTTTTTTTGTCTACAACTACCTTTATACCGTTGTCTTCAAAAGCTTTATCTCCTTCTTTTTCTTCATTGTCGAATGTTAGCTGGTACATTAATCCAGAACAACCACCACCATCAACACCTACGCGTATAAATAATCCTTCTTTCCCCTCATCCTCCATCAATCGCAATGCTTGTTTTTTTGCTGTATCTGTAACTGTAACCATCTGCTTTTATTTAGATTAATTATAAATAACGCCTTAATTCTTCGCAAAAATACCACTTTTATGGTATTTATACAAGTAAAACATTCAATTCCTTGTTGTGTTTAAAATTTGATTTGATAAGTACTCCAGCGTAGGTCCGGGGTGTAATAATCTGTTGAGATGATTTGCGCACCTGATTTTCGTGCTGCGTTGAAGGTAGAATAATCATTTTTTCTTGATTCCATGGTTCCTGCATCCGCTCTTGTTCTAACGATGTAGGTTTGCGTTAAGGCCTGGATTTTTTCTTCATTACCGATAGCATCATTTGCTATCACGAAAGCAGCTTCTGGATCATTTGGTGATGCGTAATGAAACATAAGGAAGTTTTTAGTAGTGGCTTTATACAGTGACTCATTTCCGTCTAATATGAAGATAATTTTCCCCAAACATGAACTCAACAGGGGCCAGCCTTCTTCAACAATCCGATCTCTTATACTTGGATAGTTTCCCCTTAAATCTTTTGGAGTAAAAACGGACTGTTTTGGTAATATGTGCAGTATTTCCTCCTCCATACGGATGTAGGCCAATGAATCATAAGGAATACATGGTTTGAACCCAAGTCTCCGCAGCGTTTTAGATTCATTTCCAGGACTAATACTTTTGGGTTCAATATTCACATAAATAGGGTGGTGATTAGGATTTTTTTCACTCCACGATTTAAGTTCGATTAAGGCGTCTTGAAAGGTGAGGTAGTGTGTTTCATAATCCACATCTGCAATGTGCAGCACTTTAAATCCAGAGGAACTCATTTTTGGGTCTTTAACGCGCTGTTTAAGGCCTATGAGGAACTTATTCAACTTCCGTTTTCGGTAATGACCTCCTATTGGATCGTAATACAAATCCAGTTCAATTCCCCGAATGTTGTATTGATCGAACTGCTCAGGTAACGTTAAATGACCATAATCCAGTTGTATCGGATCATTTCCTGCACCGAGCTGTTTTTTGAATTTTGTTAAAAATCGAATGACTTTTTTGTGAGGACGTTTTTTGTAACTGTTGTGTGAAGCAAGTACCTTGCTATCGTTTAGTCTAAGTGTTTGTCCGTAACTGTAAAGTGAAATAGAGGACCACAAACACAATGTAACTACAAATTTCATCGACTAAATGTAGAGAATATTTATAACAACCAAGAAAGTTATGTTGTAAAAAAGGCTACCTCAAAGAGATAGCCTTTAAAGAAGGTTGAGCGAAAAATTAATATTTTACAACTTTTCTTGTCTGATTTTCAATGGAATTCGAAATGTTGAAAAAGTAAGTTCCTTGATTGTAATTATTCATATCAAGTTCTGCACTTGTTTCAATTTCTGTGGAGAAGATAACTTTTCCATTTAAATCTTTAATCGTAATCAAAGAAGGAACCTCAGTAATTATCCGTACTGTCTCTTGACAAGGATTAGGATAGACTTCAACTGAAACTGAATTGTTTTCATTCACATTTGCTGCTGGGGGCAATAACACCCCATCAATTACATGAACGACTCCGTTGCCTGAAGTCAAGTCTGCAGCAATTACGTTTGCATCATTTATTGTCACTCCTGTTGGAGAAACAGTTACAGTAACATTAGCGCCATTTAACGTTGCTACTGGGCCGCTTGTCAATGCTGTTGATAGAACTTGCGAACCTAGGACATGGTACAATAAAATACTCTCAAGATCTGGAGAGGCAAGTAACTCGGCTGAAGTAATGCCAAGAGCTGCTAAGGCAGAATTGAATGCATCATTCGTTGGAGCGAATACAGTTAACGAGGCAAAAGGATTAGTAAGAGCTGGCAATAAACGTGCTTCAACTACAGCAGCGACTAATGTCGTATGAGCTGGAGAACCTATCGCAAG
>CAMDLY010000014.1 GCA_945902115.1 Lishizhenia tianjinensis
GCAATGGACGAAATCGCCACAGTGACGGCTTCGGAGAATCAATTGAAAGAAGCCTTGAAGATGATAAATGTTGTACCTAACCCGTATTATGCATTTTCTGACTACGAAAGAAATAGGCTCGACACCCGAGTGAAAATTACCAATTTGCCCGAAAGATGTAATATCTCTATATACACAATAAGCGGGAAATTGGTCAAAAGATTTAGTAAGGACAACCCTCTTACCTCATTGGATTGGAACTTAACCAACCATGCCAATATCCCAATCGCATCCGGGGTTTACTTAATTCATGTAGATGCTCCTGGAGTTGGGGAACGCATGCTCAAAGCCTTAATTTCAATGCGGACAGTTGATCTTCAAGATCTTTAAAGAGTTAGGGGGTATCACTTTTTTCTTGCTTTCTTAATACGTAACTTTGTAAAAATTGTAGTTATGAAATCCTCTTTCCTTTCAGTGTTTGTGTTCCTTTTTAGTTTTTATGCCTCGGCTCAACCTTTTACGCTTCCTTCCTTGCGGTTTGAATATAGCGCATACGAGCCGCACATAGACGCTCAAACCATGGAAATTCATCTAACCAAGCATCATCAAGGATATGTCAACAATTTAAATAAAGCCATAAATGGGACGAAATTAGAAACGTATTCCATGAATCAATTGTTATTAAATGCCAGTATGCGTTCAGATATGGTACGAAACAACGCCGGTGGCCATTATAATCACAGTCTATTCTGGCAAATTTTAGCGCCGGAGGCTAAGCAGGGGAATATGACTGATGAGTTAAAAAATGCCATTGATAAAGAGTTCAAACTGATGGATAGCTTAAAATCAAAACTAGGGACTGCCGCTGCTAAACATTTCGGGTCGGGTTGGGCTTGGTTAATTGTTACACCAGATAAAAAATTAAAAGTCACTAGCACCTCTAACCAAGACAATCCTATAATGGATGTAGTAAAAGATCGAGGCATCCCTATTTTAGGTGTTGATGTGTGGGAACACGCTTACTATTTAAAATATCAAAATAAACGGGCTGACTACCTCAATAATATATGGAACTTGATTGATTGGCAGATTGTTTCTGCCAATTATATAGCCGCCCTTAATGACCCTTTGCTTAAAGAAATTGAAGATGATTCATGGCCAGAGATTAAAGACTTTCATAAAGTAATGGCACAGACATTTCACCCGGCTGAAAAGGACGATTTTATCCCCTTACAAGCACGAAGTGGTGAAATGCGCGCGAAATCCCTGTTGTTGTATGAATCTGTAATTCCTAGTCGATACCAAAAGCCGGAAGTAAAAGCGAACCTATTGAAATTGGTAAAAGAGTGTGAAGAATTGGATAAGTTAGTTAAGAAAAATGCTAAAAAAATCGTCTTAAAAGCAAAGATTATTCAAGCACATGACACTTTCCATGTCATACAAGGTTTGTGTAAGGATTAGCCAACTGTTTTTTGGAACTTAATCCAAAATTTTACGTTTTAAAACAATAAACCCTAGTCATGAGGTTCGAGTTAACGCATGAATTCTTGGATGTTTTGCGACTAAAAGTTGCTGAGCAAGATGTTTCTTGGATTCAAGAACATGTGCTTGAATTGCACTATGCTGATATTGCAGAGATCATTGATAAGCTTAATAATGACGAGGCAAAATTTATTTATTTCTTAGTAGAGGAAGACGTTCAAGCGGACATATTAATGGAACTTGACGAAGACATCAGGGATCGCTTCCTGTCTTCTCTATCTTCAAAAGAAATTGCCGATCAATTAGAAAATTTAGCCTCTGATGACGCGGCTGATATCTTAGGAGAATTATCGGATGATAAAATCCAAGAGGTTATCTCTCATATGGAAGATGACGAGGCTGCAGAGGATATTGTTGATTTGTTGAATTATGACGAGGATACAGCCGGAGGATTGATGCAGAAAGAGTTTTTTCAGGCCGAAGTTGACTGGAACGTAACACGAGCTCTAGTGGAATTGAGAAAACAAGCCGAAGATGTAGAAAAAGTGTACAATATTTTTGTGGTGAGCGAGGGCAACCAATTACTCGGGGTTTTATCACTTAAAAGACTCTTGTTTGCAAGTGCCAATACTAAAATTGCCAACTTATATCAGTCCAAAAATATCATTTCTGTAAAGACGAGCGACTCGGCTGAGGAGGTCGCAAAAGTGATGGAGAAGTACGACTTAGTCTCTGTTCCTGTCGTGGACTACCAAAATAAATTAGTTGGACGTATTACCTTAGACGACGTTGTAGATTACATCAAAGAGGAAGCCGACAAAGATTTCCAATTGGCAACAGGTATCTCGGATCCCGTTGAACCAGACGCAAGCATTTGGAAAATCTCATACTTGCGCTTACCTTGGCTAATAATAGGCATGATGGGTGGAATTCTCGGAGCGAAAGTGATTTCAGGGTTTGAAGACAGCATTACAAGAATTCCGGCATTGGCATTTTTTATTCCGTTAATTACCGCCATGGGAGGAAATGTTGGGGTTCAATCCTCTGCAATTGTGGTTCAATCTCTCGCGCGCGGAGACAAAGATTTAGGTAAAATAAGGCCCAAACTAATTCGCGAAGCAAGTGTTGCTTTACTTAATGGGGTATTGCTTGCCAGTTTAATTTTTGGCATTGCATATATTTTTGAAAATGCTCAACTTGGGTTTGTGGTGAGTATTTCCCTTTTCACTGTCATCTTCTTTGCTGCAATTTTCGGAACCTTAATCCCACTGCTACTCAACAAATACAAGATAGACCCTGCTTTAGCCACTGGTCCATTCATCACAACATTAAATGATGTCATTGGGTTATTTATCTATTTCTCTGTAGGCCTTCTTCTCTATGGATAATATCACAGTAGGTCATTCGCCAAGTTTGCTAATTCAGATCGTTCTCCTTTCTCCAATTTAACATGCGTAAAGAGCTTTTGTCCTTTAAGTCGGTCTATTAAATAAGCCAAGCCATTTGAGTTTTCATCCAAATAAGGTGTATCTATTTGGTGCACATCACCCGTAAAAACAATCTTGGTGTTTTCGCCAGCGCGCGTGATAATAGTTTTCACTTCATGAGGAGTTAAATTTTGTGCCTCATCGACAATGAACATAATATTCGATAAGCTACGCCCTCTTATAAATGCAAGTGGTGTAATGATTATTTTTCCAGACTCTTGCATCTCTAGTATAGCTTTGTGCTTTTTCTCGTTTTCGCCAAATTGAGACTTAATGAATTTAAGGTTATCCCACAACGGCTCCATATAAGGGCCAATTTTATCGTTAGCATCTCCTGGTAAAAAACCAATGTCTTTATTGGATAGTGGTACAATAGGGCGAGCCAAAATTGTTTGATTAAAATGTTTATGTTGTTCTAGTGCTGCGGCTAGTGCTAGTAGTGTTTTTCCTGTTCCTGCAACACCCTGAAGGGCTACTAATTTGACTTCAGGATTCATCAATGCGTGAAGAGCAAACGCTTGCTCTGCATTTTTTGGTTTTATACCATAAACGAATTCTTTCTCTATGCGTTCAATTCTGTGAACAAGTTCATTATAAAAAGCCAACGAAGAGGATTTTCCATTTTTCAAAATATAGTATCCGTTGACCACTTTTTTATTTCCTAATAGCCCTTGTTCCTCAACGTGTCCCTTTGTGAAAATCTCACGAATAACCTCTGAATCCACCCCTTCAATAGCATAAGAACTTGTTTCTTGGTCGTGTATGGTAACTTTCCCTGTTTCGTAGTCCTGAGCAATTACACCCAATGCCTTTGATTTAATGCGTAAGTTAATATCTTTTGTTACCAGTACGACCGTCTTCTTTGGTTCTTGCTCCATTAAAAAAAGTGCCGCATTAATTATTTTGTGATCGTTTTTCGTGGATGAATAAACTTGTTCAGCATTGATATTCTTAGGGTCAGTTTCCATGATAACCCGAAGTTTACCAAGACCTTTACCTATTGATATCCACTCTTGGAGCGATCCGCTTCCAGAAAGCCTATCGATGAATCTAATAACCTCTCTTGCGCTGAAGTTTTTAGTGTCATTCCCTAGCTTAAATTTGTCTAATTCCTCCAACACCGTAATTGGTATTCCTACATAGTTGTCTTCAAAATTGGTGATTGCGTCGTGATCGTGCAAGAGTACCGATGTATCAAGTACGAATATTTTATCTTTCTTCCCCATCCTAATTGTTTGGTTGAAGATAAGAACTTTTAATTCCCAAACGCCTCTTTGTTGAGTAAAGTTTTTACACGAAGTAGTGTTAGTATTTTAGGATTATTAATTACTTAACAAATCCTTAATCGCCTCGTTGATAGTGGGGTATTGAAAGGTAAATCCCGTAGACCTTATTTTATCATTCGAGGCATTCGTGCTCCCTAAAATTAATATAGACATCTCCCCGTATAACCATTGAAAAATTTTAGCAGGGACTTTTGGCATAAAAAACGGTCTATTCATATTTTTTGCCAATGTCTTCATTACTTCCTGGTTAGCGTCGCAAGCAGCGACAGCATTATAAGTGCCTATCAACTTGTGTTCTATGCAATGTGTTATCATCTCGCATAGGTCATGGATATGTATCCATGGCATCAATTGATTACCTGAACCCAAAGGAGATCCTATTCCGAACCAAACGGGTGTTTTCATTTTTGACAACACCCCTCCGCGGTAGTCCATTACAGAGGCAATACGCAATACAGCCGTCGGATAATACTGATTAAATGAGTTAGACTCCTTTTCCCATGATTTTACTAGTTGGGCTAAAAAATCAGTCCCATAGTCATCTGTTTCGACATTAGGAATTCCGTTATTATTTGAATCATAACAATTAATGCCTGAAGCTCCAACATAATATTCTAAGTTTGGGAAATTATTTCGGAGCTTGAATAAATACTTCGTAGTATCAACTCTAGAATCTAGTAGTGCTTTTTTACGGTCGTCCGTCCATTTTTTCTCCCCAATATTCTCACCTACTAAATTTATAATAATATTGATTTTATCCATGTTGCGACCTTCAATAGTCTGCAAAATAGGATTCCAATAAATATGACCTCGTTTTTTTGCTTTACGTGTCAATTTATATACTTTATATCCCTTTTGGTTTAATAGAGTAGATAGCGTCTTTCCTACCAAACCTGTGCCTCCGGCAATAAGCACTGTTTTCATAGTTTCGAATGTTAGTTTCTAAACGAATTAATTTATGAATTTGTTTTATTCACAGGCTTTTCCTCTATCCATCATTTCATCCCCTGGCATATTTGCATAGGGTTTACATATTCGGCGTTTTTCTGCGATGATTTGGCTAAGTTTTCCAATCAGTGAATCACGTTTCTTAGGGTCAGTGAGTAATTGTTGGTTTTTATCATTGAGCTGTTTGCTGATTTCAAGACATTCACAAAATTGAGTGTCTTTTTTTTTATTTTCACAAGAAAACAAAAACAAGCTAAATGAAATAAAAAGCAAACCCTTACTTTTGAGCATATACAAAGTTAATGAATCTAGGGAAAACTCTCTCTTTACTTCTTTTTATAAGTCTATTTTTTGGAGTTAACCTTTCAGTAGCTCAGAAGTCATGTGAATCGCATAAACCGTTATTTCTTAGAGAAAGTGAAGAAAGAATAGCTGTTAATTGTATGAAAGAAGATTTGAAGCAGCTACAAGAAAACTTAGCCAGTATTCATCCACAAATTGACTTTTACACCGATAAAAAATATATTGACAGTTTATTCATGGTGGCACTTGAAACCTGTTCGAAGCCTAAAAAAATTATTGATTTTATCGAGATTGTAAGTGGTTTGCTGCAATCCATGCAAGATTCCCATACCAACATCAGCCCGCTAGTTCTTACGCAACTCAGCGATATAAATCGTGTTTTTCCTTTTAATCTTGAACGAATAGCAGAGAAATTCTACATGCAAAAATGTTATAAAGACATCATTCCCTCAGGTATGGAATGTGTACAAATTGACGGGATACCTGTAGAGACCATCTATGAAAAAGCAAAGTTATTTACTTTCAGAGAGGGGAAAGCGGAGCAAGCCTCTGAGCAGATGGCGCTTAAACTTGTCTCGCGGATTTTTAGTGTTTACCATATTAAGAACAAGGACTTTCTCTCTTTTAAACTTGTTGATTTTACAGGTGACACCTTAGAAAAAAAGCTTCAAAGTGCTAAATTACGCTCGGTTATCCTAGATAAAGAATGGAATTCACGAGAATCCTTTTATTATTCATTTGACTCTTCGGGAACTGCTAGTTTGGAATTAGGCTCATTTTCAGCAAAGGGTAGTAACGGAATGAAGCGTGTAATTGATGACTTTTTCGTCGAAGTATTCGAAAGAAAATCACCCCACGTTTTCATTGATCTTCGTGGAAATTCCGGCGGTTACGTCTCCATCAAAAATTATTTAATCAATTATTTAGATACAGCAAAATCTGATAAACGAGAGCGTTACGATTTCATCCGATCAGAAAAAGATAGATTCTCATCTATTGGGTGGTGGATAAAATCCCGTTACAAGAGTTACTTAAATAAATATCCTGGCGATACCCTAGTTGCAAAGGAATGGAAATATATACAAAGCCCTTATGGTACTTTTTGCCAACTATTTTATGCCAATGAAACAGCACTGAGAGTCCCTGTTTATAGCGGTAAAGTAAGTGTTGCCGTTAATGGCTTATCGATGTCGGCATCCGTTATGTTTAGCTCTTGGATTCAATCAACGAAAAGGGGGTTGATTTACGGGGAAATGTGTATGGGTGGACATAAAGGGACCTTCGGTGATGCTGTTTCTATTAAGCTTAAACATTCTAAGATACCTATTAGTATGTCTACAATAAAAATAACGCCCTTAGCTACCGCCATGTCTTCCTCAGAAGGATTAATCCCTGACGTGGTCGTTAAATCAAGTATTCTTCACCTCAAAAAAAATATTGACCCCATCAAAGAACTCCTTGGATTTCACAAGAAAAACCAAACTAAAATGAGGTAGCGCAGGAATTTACCTAATAAAATAAAGATAAATGACATTACCCAATTTACCCTAAAAAACCCTAAGGCCACGCCAATGATGTCTCCAATGATAGGAAGCCAAGAGAGTAATGCGAGGATACTTCCGAATCGTTTGATTTTGTTTTCCCATTTACTAATTTTCTGTTCGGTTACTCCAATCCTTTTCAGCCAAATTGGATTTCCTACGGTGCCAATAATATAATTTAACCAGCCCCCCATCGTATTGCCGGCAGTAGCAACGATTAAGCACGTAATTGGTTCATAGCCCAAAGCTAACATTGAGCCCAAGAATAATTCAGATGTAATGGGAATTATAGTCGCTGCTAAAAAGCAAGAAACATACAACCCGAGGTAACCAAATTCAAATTCTAGCATAAAAAAACCCCGCTTGAAGGCGGGGTTGAAATTAAGAACTTTTATTTATTTTTTAATCAGCTTCATTGTCTTTATTGATCCTTGACAAGAAACGTTAACAAAATACACTCCAGCGTTTAACCCTTCTGAAGATAAAGCAATTGTGTTTGAACCTTCTGAAATGGCTTTATCAAAAGCACCTATTTCTTTCCCTGACATGTCAGTGATAGTAATATTGGCAACTCCTAAGTTTTTGGATTCTATTGTTAAAGAAGATTCTCCAGCCGTTGGGTTAGGCGCCAAATAGCACGAAACATTTGTAAAATCCTCCTCTAATCCTATGGAAGAATCAAAATTTAGACGCACAACAGGTGTACTGGTTTGATAAAACCACGTATCACTTGGGATATCGTAGAAAAATGATGTTTGTGGATCAGACGTTCCAGCATTTGATACACGTAATCCTGTTGTGAAAGACCCAACTACTGCTAAATAGGTGTTGTTTTGTAACATGGTAACTGCAGGTTGAAGTTGTAGAACAAGATTTGTATTAAGGTTGTTTGAAGCAACAATAAACGGATCTGACTCAGACTCGAAAACAAAGTCGCCAGTTGTGGGGTCGATGGAATATAACCTTGCATAAATTTCAGTACCTACTGTAGTACCCGAGCCTCCTCCAGCTAAACGAACATTTATTGCTTTAACTGTCTGGTCTTGGAATATGTCAAATAAATTTCCTGCCTCAAAACCGTCAGTACCGTTATTGGTGTTTCCAGAAAATGTTCCGTTATCACGAGCATAAATAAAATTTCCAACACCGAAAGTAATGTTAGACAATGCATTGTTAGCGGGAACATCGTCTGTTGAGTCAGATACTATAGAGCGAACTGCCGTGTAACTCGCAACCGTTGACGGTGGGGTAAATGAGGTTGAAACTTGTAATTCTGTAGAATCTTGAGGAGCAATATTTGTAGGTGCTGATAAAGATGAATACAAGCCGCTATTAACATTAACATTAAGTTTTGTATTATACTGCGTATTTGTTCCTCCGTTAAATACTTTCGCGGAAAAATCTATTGGAGCAACTTGAGTCGTAGGAATTTGATAATAATTTAAACCCGCTGTTCCCCATGTTGAACTCACTAATTGTAGGTCATTTCCCGGGTTAGTCACAATTTTCACATCGTCGATATACCAACCATAAGTAATCCAAACGTTTGGATTAGTTGCTGAGCCTGGAAATGCTGTCGTCCAGGAAAAACGAATCCAAATTGGAGCAGGTGTAGCCGGTAAAATTGACGATAAATTTATGGTCTTTAATGTCGGGTTAGTGTACGGAGCGCCTCCTGCTGAGGAAAGAACCGGTAAATCATCATTGTTGCCAATAGGGTTAAAATTCACTCCATCGGTAGATATGAGAATCTCTTGTGAATCATTGAAGCGTGCTCCATATTGTAAAAACTGAAGAGACACTTGATTTGTTCCTCCTAGGGTAGTAATATCAATCGGCTGAGAGGTTGTTAACGTATAAACCACGTTCAACGCTTGAGTAGCAGGAGAAGCCGAAGGGTCTCCATTAATTAATTCTGCATAATTACCGTCTGATGTAGAATTTATTCCACTAGCAGCCCACCATCCATCACTGGCGGAATTAATATTCCAACCAAATTCAATTCCGGATTGACCAGAATTATTGATTACCCAAGTACTCGTATCTGAAAAATCATCTGACCAAAGAGTGACTCCTAGTTCCTTCTCCATCGGTTGTTGTTCCAATCCGTGAGCAGGGGCCTTGATGAGATCTTGAAAAGAATATTGCTTCGGAGCCTTTTGTGAGTAGGCTATAAATGAAGCAAAAATTGATAAAAAGTAAAGATGTTTTTTCATAAATATTATTTTTCGAGGCAAAATTACAATAAAGGGCTCATTATTCCTAACGGTCTTTTAAAAAAGGTAAAGTTGTCCTTACCTCCACCAACTCTTTGTGATTGAGGGCACTATACATCACTTGTGAAACACAGTTCGGTTGAATAAGTGCGGTACCTAAGGCATTAAAAATAAGAGAATCACCGGAATAGTTATATTTATTTCCATCCTCTCCAATTCTATTCACTCCAATCACAAAACATTGGTTTTCAATTGCCCGTGCCTTTAACAACACTTTCCAATGTTCGATGCGTTTTTCTGGCCAATTTGCAACGTAGATTAAGACATCGTATGCGGGACCATTTCGTTCAATTCTGTTTCTACTTAATTCTGGAAATCTGAGGTCATAACATATTTGAAGATTGATGTTCCAACCTTTATATGACACTATGGACTCCAAGCTTCCCGATTGGTAGTGTTGATCTTCTCCCCCCATACCAAAAGATTTTCTTTTGTCATAAATATTGATCTCTCCATCCGGTCTCACAAATACCCCTCGATTAACAAACCTTAATCCATCTCTACACATTACCGAAGTGTAAATAGCTGATTGGTATTTTTTCGATATTTTCTTTAAAAAATTGATAGACGAATTACCCTCCCCCCACTCTTCGGCTAAGGAGGTATTCATAGAAAAACCAGTATCGAACATTTCGGGGAAAACAAAGACGTCAACAGCATTAGCACCATCCAACATTCCTTCTACTATCGCCCAATTATCCTGTCTTTTTTCCCAAGCCTGGTCGAATTGTAAAAGTGCTATCTTTAAATCCTGCATAATATTTCAGTTGCGGCGGTGAGTGTTTCATCCGTTTTTGCGAAGCAAAATCTAATGTGTTTTCTATCCAAATGGCTGTCATTAAAAACAGACACCGGTATTGCTGCTACGCCATGCTCCGTGACCAAAAACTTGGTAAATTCAACATCATTTTCTTGTGATATTCGCTCATAGGAGGCCAACTGAAAATATGTTCCTTGACAAGGTAAAAGGGTAAATCTACTTTTCTCCATTCCAGATTTAAATAGATCTCTTTTTTGTTTGTAGAAACCAGATAAATCCATAAGGTCAGTTTTTTCAAGGTAAGCGGCAAGAGTATGTTGTGCTACACTGTTCACACAGAACACCAGAAACTGATGAACTTTTTTAATTTCCGTCATCAGGTGACTTGGCGCAACCATATAGCCAATTTTCCAACCCGTGATGTGAAAAGTCTTGCCAAAGGAGGATACAATAATAGATCGTTCGCGTAATAATGCAGTGCTATGTGCTGATATGTGCTCATTCTCGAATGCAATATATTCATACACTTCATCCGATATGTGTAGTAATCTTGGAAACTTGTTTAATAGCTGTTCTAACTTCAGCCAATCCTCTTTACTCCACATGGAACCGCTAGGATTATGCGGATTATTGGAAATAATAACCCGAGTTTTTTCACTCATGACGCCCTCTATTCTTTCCCAGTCTGGTGCATAATGCTCGTTTAAGGGGACATGAATTGGCTTTCCACCTGCCAATATAACTGGTGATTCGTAACAATCGTAGCACGGGTCTAACAACAACACCTCATCTCCAGGGTGAACAAGCGCCTGAACAGTGGTAAAAATGGCTTGAGTTGCCCCAGCGGTAACAAGTAATTCTGTTTCTGGAAGAACCACTCTATTATATCTCTCTTTGATTTTTATCGCTATTTGCTCGAGTAATATTGGCAACCCTGCCATTGGCGTATATTGATGAATATTCTCTTTAGTTTTTTGTTGTAAAAGTTCAATTAATTGTGAATCAATCGGAAAATTTGGGAACCCTTGCGATAAGTTAATAGCACCATAATCGCTTGCCATTTTAGACATAACTGTAAATATGGTTGTACCAACATTTGGAAGTTTGGAATTCATTCGGTAAAGATAAAAAAAGGGGGCTCTATTTAAAAGCCCCCTCGGTTTTAATTTTATGTTGCTGTATCAATCCTTAATCCAAGGTTGCGCTCTATAAATAGATTCCCCTTGAAGAATTAACCAGTAAGCTCCCCTTTCTAAAGTATTTATTGGAAGAGTAAATAAATGTACTCCTGGTTCTAATGGATAATCAATCAATACTCTTCCACTAGCGTCAACTACTTTTAATTTTTCCGCGTTTCCGTTCCACTCCACATTAATCGACTCACTTGCTGGATTTGGATATAGGACAATAGTATTTAATTGGTCCTCTGTAATCCCTGACCAAATACAATCTTCTATTACTATTAACGCATTGGACGAATCTGCTTCACAAACCCCATTCGTAACAATATAGTCGTAGTTGAATTGACCTGGGAAATTTCCCGTTACGATCATCGATGAAATCAACGCTTGATTGCTTGGATCATACCATGTCCCGCCGAGATCTGACCCTACACCAATTGCATTAAATAAATCAAAAGGTTGTCCTTTGCACAATGTTGCAACACTGTCTATTCCTGCATTTGATTCAGAAAATAATTCAACAGTAGCGGTAGCTGATGCCGACTGGCATACATTATTGACGAGGTATTGTATCGAATAGGAACCTTGATTAAGACTATCCAAAAGAAGTATGTTTCCTACAATTGCATTTTGGTTTGTTGATAAATTCCATGTGCCTAGACTCTGACCGACACTCAATACTGTAGTTAAATCTAGGGAATTGTTTGAAGCACAAACTTGTATGCTATCGTCATCGATCGTTGATCCTGAACATTCACCTAAACAAATTTGATCTAAATAAAGTACCCAACCATCTAGTCCTCCAGGTGGGATATGAAATGCCAAGTAAACATTTCCCGCGTATGCACTTAGGTTAACACTTGTATCAGCATACTCAACATTCATAATAGTATCAAGTGACAATAAAGTAGTTGTAAAATCTGCCGGAGCAAAGCCTGTAGTAGAAATTTTAACCTTTAGGTCATTTGGTTCAAACTCACTGATTACTTTGAAGTTAAAGCTCAATAACTCTGAACCTGTCAACACTAATTGTGGAGAGATTAACCAGTCGTCATTAGCTCCAGCATTGAAGTCTGTAGAAATAGAAGCACAATTATTTCCATTCAACTGGTTAAATTCTGTGTTTGTGTCCCAAGCACTAAAATCTCCATTCACATTCAACACTGACCAACATTGTTCCGATGAAGATGTATTGTCGAATCCTTCACACCAACCCAATGCTGCAATACTCCCGCAAGCCGTTGTGAATGAATTTGTTGCAGACCAAGCGCTCGTGGATCCCCCGCAAATGGCTTGAAAATAAAAGTCGTATGAGGTGGTTGCCGTTAATCCCGAAAACGTAAACGATGCAGTATCATTAACAATAGTAGGCGTTTGATTTGAGAGTAAGGTTCCGGTTCCCTGTGTGTATCCTTGTGGCCCATATTCAATATTAAATAGGCTGGCACTAGAGCAGTTCATTGCCCAACTGACCGTGGCAGTATTTTGAGAAGAGATTGCAGACGTCATGATACCTGCAGCTGGGCAGGCAGGCGGCGCAGCAATAGTGATTTGGTAGTCTTCAGTTTCACCATAGGCATATTGGAGACATGGATCAATTTGATCACCGTCGGTAAAATATACTCCTCTAATTCTTAAGCGGTGACTTCCTGCAGGAGGGTTACATGCAAGACTAATAACGAAGAATGAAGAAGCATTAACTTGACCTTGGGTGTACCCCGTGCCAATGGTCCCTTCGGTATAACCAATTCGCTCTGACAAAGAGAATATACCGTCATCGTTATAATCAATCCAAGCGGCATATCCTTGGCTGCCCCATTCCCCTGTAGAAATATTCAAAGAATAAGAATTGGATGGTGTTAGGGTTGCTGTATAATTAGGTTGTCCTGTGAAAAATGTATACGATGGCACACCAGCTACAAACCCTGTATTATTTGAAAGGGAAGTTCCCTCGATTTCAACATTAGAAATTAAATCCCCTGACTGGGTACCCATAAAATAGAGCGGAATACAGTAACATTGATTGAATGGTGCTATTGACAAGTATATTGGCGTAGAGTTCGTCGTACTTCCCGCGCAATCTTCAGCACAATAAAAATAAGAAGGGGTTGAAATAGCTGTTGCGTATGTTCCCAGATTGGCTCCGCTAATAGGTGAATAGGTTACACCGTCTAATGATGAATACCACTGGTAGGTCACTCCCGAACCTAATAATGGGTTTTGAAGGCTTAAAGTGAAATTAGCGTTAGGACAAGGCGTGCTACCGGCTGAAGAAAGCGTATTGCCAGGAGCTGGGGTTCCAGAGCAAGCAAATGCAGGACTAACGTAAGTTATAGTTGTCGTCTCGCAAATTGTTGCAGTTCCACAATTCGCATCCGTATTCCAATGCGCATAGTAAGTGCCCGCCGTTGTTGATGTCCAAGATAAAGGACTCGGGCCAGATGTGACCACCGCGCCATTTGGAGAACCTTGTCTAATGGTAATATAACCACCATTCAATATTTCACATTCATAAATTGCTGCTGCTTGAACATTATCTATTGTTGAATATTCCGTTTGAAAAGAACAGGTCGATATGGTAGTTGTTCCAGACGTAGGTGCTATTACGGTCGCATATGCATTGAGATTCAAACATTGCGCCATTAGCCAATAGTTCCATCCTACAAATAATAAAGATAAAGTATACTTCATTTCACTTCTTTTTTCACAAATTTTGCTAATGTACAAAAACTACACTTTTATGTTATCTAAATATATTCACAAATCCATTATAATTGTAAGACCCGTCGTTCTCTGGATCTTTTACCATCAAAAACCAAGAATATGCGCCCTCTTGGATAGGGTTTCCCATGTAGTATCCATCCCATTTTTCATTTGGATCAGTACTCAACCAAATAGTTTCTCCCCAACGATTTAAGATTTTTAAATTGTAGTTATAAATGTCAATGCCGTTGGTTTGGATATACCAAAGATTGTTATGTTCATCGCCGTCAGGAGTAAATGTGTTGGGTGCATAAATTAAAATGTCGGGTTTAACTTGAACAATTTGTGTAATGGAATCTACACAACCATTCTCTGAAACCACTTGCAAACTCACCTCATAATTCCCCGAAATCCCATCAGGAAAAGAAATTGGAAATATAGCCTCTGTTGACGAAGAGGGTAACCCCATCGGGACTGACCAACTAAGTTGATCAGACTCGCTTGAAGTATTTATCAATACAGTATTTGTATTGAACATATTTAATTCGCTCGGTGAATACATGAAGGAAGCAACTGGCTTAGGAAATACAGTTAAATAATCTTGGTAAATAGTTGAGTCAACACAACCTTCTGGTGTCGTTAAAACGAGAGAAACATCATAGACCCCTGCCATTAGAGAGCTGAGTAAAATTTCGTTGTTGTTAGTAAATTCAATGCCATTTATTTCCCATAGTAGCGACTGAACTTGGTCCACTGGTGTCAAATTAGTAAGGAAAAACGTTGCTGGTTCACAAGCAGTATATGAACTTGCCTCGATTAACGGAGTGATTTGAATAATAGAAATTTGCGACGATAATGACACTGGTGTTGATTCACATCCATCCGAGATTTGGACTACATATGTTGTAAGCTCTTCCGGACTGACCGTAATGTTTGAAGAAAGTCCTTGCGTTGCAGAAATTGATTGCCAATTGAATGTATATGGCCCACCGTTCCCTCCTGAGGCCACAGCGCTTAAAATTGCTGCCGCATTTGGGCAAATCGACTGACTAGGTGTAAGGGATGCGCTAAGTGGTGGATTAATCATTACTAATACCTCCACTGTATCTGTATAGCAACCAAAATCAGAAACGGCAAAAACAAAAATACTCGTGTCCTGACTTGATTGAATTTCAACAGACGAATTTGCGGAAGATAAGCCCTGCCAATAATAGGTGTAACTGAAAGGCCCTTCCCCTAAAGCTTGAATTGTTGCCGTTCCATTTTGGCAAATAACGGTATCGTTTGTCGCTGTTAGCTGCAGTGAATTAGGATTAGTTATGGTTGCTGTTGAACATGTTTGGCAACCGAAGGGTAGCGAGGCACATATTGGGTAAATTCCCGCTTGTAGGTTAGAGAAAAGCGCTTGGGCTTGCCAAGTTAATCCATTATCTATACTAAAAGTATTTGCATATGGACTCAATATCTCTAGTTGGCCGTCAACACTACCAGAACAAGAAGGGGGGGTAACTTGTGCACTAACTGTAGTGTCGAGAACCAAGATTCGAACCGTATCTCTTGAAATTCCACAAATACTGCTTGTTTCCCTTAGTATGAAATTATAGAGACCCGGTTGATTCACGGTAACCGTTGGACTTAGCGAGGTGAAATTGGGGTAAAACGAAACTTGTGGCGTTGGTGAAATTCCTTGCGTATTGAAATTCCAACTCATCAAATTAACAGAATTACTGGCCTGGCCCTGTAAATAGATAGGTGTTCCTAAACAAACAGTATCATCAATACCCGCATTGGGTGTAGGGGTATCAAAAACATTAATCGTAATGCCAGAAGTAGAAACGGATGGGCATAATGGGTTGCTTGAATTGGTTGTCATGGTGTAGGAATTTGGCCCTAACGACGCTGGGGTTGCTGTAATTGAATTTCCACTTGATGCGCTTAAATCCGGTGAACTTGCCCAGTTATAATTTCCGTCTCCACCGCTTGCGGTTAATGTAACGGAATTCCCAAGACAAATATTTGTTTGAGATGCTGAAATATTACCTGACACTAATATTCCGGAATTAACGCCAATTACATAGTTACAAACATCCCCTGCATAACCGTCAATCATGAGATAGTATGTGCTCCCCGCAGTTAGACCAGCTATCGTAACTACTTGCGCGTTTGGACTCGGCGGCATCGGAGAGTAACAGGCAAATGTATTGACAGGCCCGGCACAATTTTGTGCGGAAAACACCATCATTTGAATCCCATTGTTTTGGGTGCTTGAAGTAACCCAGACGTTCAATGAAACAATACTCGCATTAGCAACAAAGCTAACAAATGAGTTGTTTTCAATGGAGCCACAGAAGGCTGCATTTAATTCAGGCCAATAGTCTGCCGTATAATTAGCGGAGGTGCTGCCACAATAGCCATCAACGTTGCATATTAATGTTGTTTGACTACATGTATTTCCTGCAGGAGTCGCGGTTAAGCATGACGGTATGGTAGCAATTGGTGAAACACAAATTGTAAAATTTGGAGTGGATGGGGCGGTATTAGCAAAATGGTAAACACGGACCGTATAGGTAACACCAATAATAAGATTTGTCAAAGAAGCTATTTCTGTACCCCCATTTGCCGTATTATTTACACATGCCAAGCTTGAATTATTCGAACAACCACCTGAAAATACCTCAACCACGGGATTAAACCCTGCAGTACCAGAAACTTGTACGGCTAAATTAGCCTGTGTTGCGGTAAAAGAATACCAGACATCATCATTTGCAACTCCGGTGCATCCTATAAAAGATTGTGTAGCATTGGAAGTAGTACCAGTCAAGGGCAAACATGAACTGCTTGGAGATAAAGAAATGGCTCCAAAACAATTATCGTTTGATGGGTTTTGTGCCCAATTTATAAATACCAATTGTACGAATAAGAAAAATAACAGGTATTTAACGGCCCTATTTGGTATTCGAATAAACATCTATCTCTCTGAAAACGGTAAATTCTATTTGTAAAAAAAGGCCCTTTCGGGCCCTCTTTTTATTGTTTAATAAATGATGTGTGATACACTCCTTCTGTTGCCTTAATTCTTATTTTATAGAATCCTAAAACAAGTGACGTAACATCAATCTCTGTTGAGTTTGTTCCGCCGACTAATTTTTTCAATACCTGTCTTCCGCTGTTATCGAAGATTTCAATTGCTTCAAATGAATAATTATTCATTTGTATAAACAACACGTTAGAAGTTGGATTGGGGTAAACAAGCACAGAAGAATTTAATTCCTCAATACCAACCAAATAGTCACAAGTAGGATCTACCACAATTAATACATTTGCAGTATCAGCTGGACAAATACCATTGGAAACTATATAATCGTAGTTAAACTGTCCTGGAAAAGCTCCCGCGGTATCTATACTTGAGGATAAAACTTGATTTTGTGGATTATACCATGTTCCTCCCAAGTCTACATTTCCATTCAAACCAGAAAGTAAATTAAAGGGTTCATTTTTACACACCGTTATACTTCCATCAACACCCGCAGAAGATGGACTCCAAATTTTTACAGAAGCATTCTCATCATCTGCAGCACAACCATCGGATACTGTGTAGGTAAAATTGAATATTACACTAGCAAGACCGTTTGTTACGAATAAACTATCTTGCAAACCAAGTGTAGGTATTTCTTGAGTCCAAACTCCTCCTGCATCTTGTCCTGTTATACCGGTGAAAAGATTTACAGTATCTCCATAACATACGTTCAGTAGACTTGTAGTTGTTCCCGCATTTAGGATAATTTCGCTGATCGCAATACTATAGTTTCCTGCAACAGATATGAATCCATCATGCATTAAATAATATTCTAGTCCTGGAGTAAGGCCACATACGGTAAAGTTAGGTGCCACACTCGTTCCTTGTATTGCGTTGTCATTTGCTCCGACTAAATCAGTAGGTACAATTGATAAGCAAGAAGCAGGGTCATAAACTGCTATCTGCCCGTTATAGTTGGTTGCTATGCCGTCAATCCTAATATCACCAGATGGTGGAGCAACAAATTTAAACCAAGTGGTATTATTCACATTTGAGTTTTGCCAGCCATCCGTAGCTTGTGCGCCAGTTGCCGGGGGAGCAAGAGCCACGTCACCAACATCAACGGTTGCCCCTGTATTATTGAACATAAAAGACACCCCATTTACAGGTAACAATTCTGCTCCACATATCGAGTCATTGGTTAAAGGCATGACAATAGAAAAAGGTCCAATAAATTGAGATGTATCACTTCCACAAACGGCCTGAACATAAACATCATAAACACCTCCTGCTAAAAATGAAGGACTAATAATGGAATCAGTTAGGTTATTATCTACCGGGATTATTGTTCCTTCGGAATACAAATCGAATCCGCCAGATCCATACTGAAGGTTAAAAGAAGTAGAAGGATAATTTGCAGAACTTGCGGTCCATGTCCATGCGGTAAAAATAGAATCTACAGCATTCGTATTTGTCATTCCCAATGGGTTTGCGCAGTTAGGAGGTGTTAAAAAAGTCCCCGTCAAGGATAAACTCTGCAAGTTTGTATCACAATCCGCAAATATGTATATGTCATACTGCGTTAATTGCATCAGTCCGGGAATCACGGCATTTGTTGCAGTCGTGGTAATCGAAGTGCCACCAGTGGAAGGATCAAAACCATCAGGGCCGTAAATGATTGTCCAATTTGTTTCGCCCGACAATCCCGCGCTCCATTGAAAAGACACCTCGTCAGGAGAAACATATGCAATCGTAAAGTTAGTAGGCTTAGGGCAATTAGTGTAGTAAAAATGCACACAAGAGTTGTTTTGTAGATAAGTTGGGCTATTTACCGAAACATTAATGTTTTGAGCAGTTCCCCTAATTCCTATTTCTGCATCAGCTCCATAATCCCAAAGTGGGTTGGACATTTGAACATCTTCGTAAACAAAATAAATCTCTTGAGTTGCCTCATCAATAATCAATTCAAAATTTGCGGCATCTGGGCCATTAAAGTAATGTGCAACTGAATCCCATTGTACTACGAACTTCCTATTTGGCGCAACACCAACCGCATGTTGATAAACACCTCCGTATGGTGTATTCAAGTCTTGTGCATATGGGTATAGGGCATTGCCATTAACCATGGTATAACCTACCTGACCAGCAAGAGTTCCTAATATAACTCCGCCATTATTTCCGACAGTAATGTTGGAGTACAATGTCCCTTGGTACAAAAATGGGAAAGGTAGTGTAACACCTGCTTCTGAGTCATCTGTAGTATTTAAATTAGTTCCGATAGATGAAATATCAATAAATCCTTCACTTGGACATGTATTATCCCATTCGATATATTGGCCCTGACCATAGGTATTCCAAGAAATTGAACCGGCCCAATAGGATGTGTCACCCACCGTACAAACAGCTCTTACATAGGCTTGATAGAAGCTGTTGGCCGCTAAACCATTTATAGAAGTTGGAATAGTTGTTGTAGAAATAAACGTTCCCGTGCCAGGTACAAACCCCTGAGGACCATATTCAATTTGCCATTCTGTTTCACTTCCACCGGGTGTCCAAGAAAGTGTTGCAGAGCTTGTATCAGCAATAACTAATGACAAAGCTGTAGGTTGAGGACATGTTGGAGGAGGAACTAGTTGAACTAAATAATCTTCTGTTTCCCCCCATGTATAGGTTCCACAAGGATTTATATTGCCAATAATTGTTGTTTCCACATTAACAACTCGCATTCTTGTTATGCCAGGAGTGACATTAGCGGGAATTGTTATGATGGCTGTTTCAACATGGGGACCATTTGCTGCAGCTGCTGATTGATACACCGTTTCACCAGCATCAGTAAACAGACCATTTTGATTGTAATCAATAAAGACTTTTATCATATTGCTGAAATTACCCCCGCAGGATCCTATTTGAACACTGAGACTATAACCTGCAGAAGCTGATAAAATTGGCGCAGGGACACTTGCGGTATAGTCTGAGTACTGACTTAATACAGAACCAGGCCCACCCGTTGTAGAACAAGTAGAGGAGTTATTTAAGGTGCCTAAAGAAACATTAAATATCTCTTCATCAGCGGTGGAGGTAGCATTACTAGTACAATAACAATTTAGAAAAGAATTTGTGGATACAAAAACGAGTGAGGAGGTGTCTGAGGATGCTGAGGCCGTGCACGTAACTATGCATTGGTAGTAGGTATTTGTGATTTGAGAATTACTAAATGCTGAATTTGTTGCACCCGTAATGTCGGTAAAATTTACACCATCTGTTGAAGATTGCCATTGATAAGTTAAACCCGAGGCTAACGTAGCGCCGTTTAAACTCAAACCAAAGTTTACCGATGGACAAACAGCATTAGAACTACTTACCGCAGTTCCCGCTGTTGGCACTCCTGAACATGAAGTTCCAGGGACATATGAAATACGAATATTAGGTCTGTTATTTCCATAATTCGCAGTATTAAGGGTTGTGGCAGCAGAACCCGCCACATTACTTGCCTGGCCAATCGCCTTGCCCGGAGCGGCAGAATAATTGTAATTATTAGCCCCACTTGCAGTACCAAGCTTCACATGATCTGTACATATTTGAAGCGTCCCCCCTGTGTATATAAATGGTGAAGTCAAGTTAAATGATTCCCATCCTGGAGCCGGAACCGTAAATCCCTGTGAAGTATTATTGTATACACTGGTTGATGAAGCAGTTAAGGTGCCCCAAGTCGTCCCTGCATTTAAGACTGTTGCAGAATTATTTTCCATAAAAATTTGGAAAGTATTTGGAGCTGTTATTGTTCCGGACGCTTTCTGCCACTCAACTGCGGTAATAAGAGAACCGGGAGGTATTGCCGTCAGTTCATCTGGTGTGTATATATAAGCATATTTGGAATTATTAAAGGTTGAAGTTGCGCTGCTTCTGTAGTATGGCCCGTAAAAATAACTAGCAGCAGTTCCTGTTCCAATAGTAATATTCTGTGCTAAAAGTTGAATCGTTGATACAACGACGAAAACGTTAAGAAGTAGTAATTTTTTCATAGAATAAAAATAAGATAGTTTAAAGAAAAAAAAAAGGAGAGTCAAAATAACCCTCCTCTCAAAAAAAAATAATCAATTAATTTCTAATAATTCTGAGTATTTTAAAATTGTCATTTGCATTAATTAATACATAATATACTCCTGGCTCGTTGGTAGAAAGATCAACTGAACCGTTCGATCCTTTAACATTTCCTTGCAAAACTAATCTTCCAAAACTATCAGTTACCTTGATTGTTACGTCAACTGATTCACTGAAAGAAATATTAAATATACCGTTGGAGGGATTAGGATTAATATTCATGGTAAACCCAAGATCACTTAAAGATCCTAAATCAACGCTCACACAATTTGACGTATCGGAACATCCATTTGCAAAGGTTACTACACAAGCATAATCTCCACTCGCTAAAGGAGTATAACTGTTAGTCGAAGCTCCGCTTATTGGTGAATTTGTTGAGCAATCAATCCACTGATATGAGGCTCCAACTTGGTTAAGCGTAATGTTTCCTGCTACATCAGCTGTTGCAGATACCGTCGGTGCCGCAGCTTGAACTAGATTCAAGCTATCGTATACATCGCAGCCAAATTGATTGACACTATATTCAAAATATAACCCAGGGGCACTATACACTTGATTATTGAGTGACCAGGTATATGGAAACAGGCATGTTTCAACTAACTGATAGCTTCCACCACCATTGTTGATAACAAGGCTCAATGTAACAGTTGAGTCACATCCTGCTGAAGTTTGACCGTTAAAGGTGTAAATCCCTGTTTGTGTATAGGTCTGTCCATTCCATGTATATGAATTACATGCCGTATCAGCAACGGATACTGTTGTCGGCGTATTCAATGTTAAGTTAAGTGTAACGGTCGAATCACAACCGTTTGAGCCTTGTCCTAAATACGTGTAAACACCTGACTGTGTATAGGTTTGATTATTCCACACATATAACGTATTGCAAGAACTTATTGTCTCGCTGGAAGTTGTTGGATTATTCACCGTCACAGTGAATGAGCTAGTATCCGAAACACAATTGTTTAACTCCGAAAACACCTCGTATGTAGTAGTGACAGTTGGGGAAACCTGAATTGAATTTCCACTTCCCGTTATTGCTCCATTCGCTAACCAAGTAATTTGGCCTCCAATTCCGTCGGTCACACCCAATTGCGCGGTGTCGCCTTGACAAATTGTTTGAGTTTGACCACCAACAATCGTAGGAATTGAATTGATTGTTAAAGTAAGTGTGATTATAGAATCACAACCGTACTGATTATTTGTTGAGTATGTGTAAACTCCCGAGGAGGTATAAGGAGTTCCAAACCAAGAATAGCTACCACAAGATGTTTGACTTACTGCACTTGACGTATTAATACATAAGGTAGTATCTCTCGCGTAAAGTGACCATGTACTAAAATCTCCTAAACCGCAATTAGCTCTGTAATAAACATCATAAGCCGTATTTGGTGCTAAGCCGTTCAAGGTATAGAAACCAGAGGATGCTGTTACCGTTGCAGCTACGTTTGAAACAATAGTCCCTGTTCCTTGAACAAATCCAACAGGACCGTATTCAATGTCATAGTTCGTAGCAGCCGAGCAGCCTAAAATCCAATTTAACTGAAGAGAGGTGGCAGTCGGTGATCCCACATTGAGAGAACCTGGACTTGGACATGTTGGTGCAGGAGCAATGGTAATTAAATAATCTTCAACTTCTCCATATGAGTTGTTAGTACAAGGAGTAACATTAATACCATTTTCGAAATACATTGCGCGAACTCTTAACCTATGAGTTCCAGCCGGTGGATTACATGCAAGTGATACTGTAAACGTTGCAGAGCTACCAAGTACGCCTATAGCTCCAGATCCTGCAACCTGTCCATTTGAATACCCTATCCTTTCAGAAGCATCAAAAATCAAGTCATCATTATAATCAATCCATGCTGCATAACCTTCTGAATATTGGCCAGCATACACTGTGCAGTTATAGGAAGTAGAAGGCAATAATGTTGTAGTTAATAATGGGTTTACAGTATAGTCTGAATATCCTGAATTTCCACTCGGACAACCTGTTCCTGAATTATTATCTAATGTGTTTAATATTACTCTAGCAATTACATCTCCATCTGTACAACCAAAAGTTGTTGTTGGAACACAATAACCAGTGTAAAAAGAAGTAGAACTAGACCATGGACTCACATCAGTACCGCAAACTGAAGCAACAAATACATAATATGTTGTATTTGCGTTAAGACCAGTTACGACTACTGAAGTTGTGCCTGCGGCAACTGTTCCTGTTGGTGTAGCACCAACTGCTGGTGATCCAGCTGTAGTAGACACAAAATATTGGTAACCGTTGTCTGGAGCCGGAGATGGAGCAGTCCAGGAAATTGTAGCACTAGATGCACTAACCCCTGAATTAGAAAGAGCCGTTGGAGAAAGACAATTAGGAGCTGGGATTACATTTAATGTATAATCTTCATAAGACCCCCATGAACCAGTGTAGCAAGGTACAGCAGGACCAGTATCTTGACCACCAATTCTCATTCTATGATCGCCTAGTGGTGCTGTCAAAGGAACAGTAAAAGTAGCTGATAAAGTCGTTGGATTTGCTGCTAATGAAGTGCCAACATAAACTTCCTCTCCAGCATCATTAAAGTCTAAATCATCATTCCAGTCAACCCAAATTTTGGTATCGTATGTGAATCCTGTTGAATAAGTAATTAATACCGTTGCAGTAGTTGTTTGAGCAACGTCGTTTGACTGTGCAGAATAATCACCATAGTTTCCTAGTTCAGCACCTGTGGTATTATTGATTGTACCAAAGGTAACATTTGTAATTCCTGTTCCATCTACAGAGATTGGCGCTGGAACACAATAACCGGTGTAGAATGTTGCACTATTGGACCACGAACTCACCGTTGACCCACAAACGGAAGCAACGAAGACGTAGTATGTTGTATTTGGAGTTAATGCTGAAAGTACAACACTTGTAACACCTGCCGCAACAGTTCCGGTTGGAGTTGCTCCAATAGCAGGAGACCCAGCAGTAGTTGATACGATATATTGGTAACCATTATCTGGTGCAGGAGTAGGAGCTGTCCAAGAAACTGTTACCCCAGTTGATGTCAAAGAAGATGTTGTCAAAGCTGTTGGAGGAAGACATGATGGTGCATCAACAACATTAAAAGTAAAGTCAACATACTCACCTCTAGTTAAAGTGGCACACGGGTTAGAAGGGTTAGAATTATTGTAATCTGTTACAACTCTCATTCGATAAGAACCGTTTGGAGTTCCAACAGGAACGAGGAATGAACCGTTCGTTGTAGTTACGTATCCGGTTGTGTTAAATACACGTTCAGTGGTTTCGAAGGTCGCATTATTATTCCAGTCAATCCAAACTGCAAATCCACAAGTGGGCCCACCAGCTGTCATTGCGATATTTGTAGTGGCTCCAACGTAGTTGCTAGCTGTAAAGTTTCCAAATTGGTTATTGTAACCTCCGGCAGTTCCTGCACCTGCAGTGTATGAAAAATTTGAGACCCCTGATGAAGTGCTAAAAGCTGAAACCCAAGAAGCTTGACTTGTCGTTGCTGGGATACACAAACACTGAGCATAAGTTCCAGCAACCACCATTACAGGAACGCTAGTTGCGGATGCCCCTCCATTCGAACATGTCGTAACGCATTGATAATAGTTCGTTGCAGTTTGCTGAGTAGTATAGGTAGAATTAGTTGCGCCGGCAATATCACTGAAGTTTGTTCCATCAGATGAGATTTGCCATTGATAAGTGACCCCACTCCCAAGATTGCTGTTAGAAAGAGATAAATTGAAATTGCTGCACGATTGAGCTACTGAAGACAGGGTATTTCCTGGTGCTGGTGCGCCAGCACAAGGGGTTTGTGGTAAAAATGTCCAAACGTCATTATCTGCTAAGCCCGTGCCATTTCCTGCTTGTGCAATGTTATTTATACCAAACTGAGTGGCAGTCGTAGAATTAAGCTGAACTCCAACGGTTGTTGAAAGTAATGGGGTTGCATTTCCGTAGGTATCAATGACATAAACCTTATTTGTTGTTTCTTCAAGTACAGCAGCCCAATAATTAAATGACAAAACAGGATTACCAATTTCGTACGAATACCAATAAACCCAAACTTGTCTGTTTGGAGCAGTTCCAAAAACGCGGTAATAGACAAAATCATTGGTGCCTAATGGTGGAGCACTTGTAAATTCGTCCCACATTGCACATATTGTGTTATTCGGCAAAGAGGCATCTGGTAAATTACCATTAACATTTGGCGGTGTACCTGTAACAGTTGCATCGAATGTTAATAATCCGTTTGCGCTAACTTTAAATTGAGTTACTGGAGTGCCATAAAAATCAAAGGCAAAAGGAAGTGCAACTGCAGGAGACCATGCGTTAGCAGCCAAAGAAGCTGCTAAACCACATGTTGTCCATCCCGCAGTTCCTGGTGCATCGCTTGTAAGATTGTAAAGACCTCCTGGATTACCAGCGTTTGCTTGAAAACTTGCGCTGTAGCTAACCTGAGCAATTGTGTTAAATACAGATAGGGAAATTAAGAATAGGAAAGTAAATCGTAAAAAATAATTCATAGCGTATATTTTAAGTATCTTTGCAAATTTAATAAAAATATTTAATATTAACAACTGCATCACATATACATAATGTTTAGTTCTTGCATTTTATCAAATAAAATCGCCTTGGTTTGTGGTAGCACGCAAG
Source organism: Lishizhenia tianjinensis (assembly GCA_945902115.1). Lineage (GTDB taxonomy): Bacteria > Bacteroidota > Bacteroidia > Flavobacteriales_D > Crocinitomicaceae > UBA952. The sequence goes on from CAMDLY010000014.1 coordinate 25,727, forward strand.
GAATCGGAAAGGCAAGCGCCATGAAACTTGCAGAGATGGGAGCCACAATCGTTTTACTCGCGAGAAATGAGCAAAAACTCAAAGAAACTTTACTCGAATTACCGCAAACAGCCCATCAAAACCACCAGTATTTTGTAGCAGATTTTTCGAATCCAGATGCATTAAAAGCTACGATTAACGAATTTATCAAGCAAGGAATTACAATAAATATTTTAGTTAATAATACCGGTGGTCCAAAAGGTGGACCGATTAAAGATGCGACAACAGAAGAGTTTATCAATACCTTCAACCAGCATTTAATTTGTAATCACATTCTCGTTCAAGCGCTTTATCCCGGAATGATTGAATCTGGTTATGGAAGAATCATTAATGTTATTTCAACCTCAGTAAAGCAACCGTTACCGAACCTCGGGGTATCAAACACCATTCGAGGAGCTGTTGCCAGTTGGAGTAAGACATTGGCCAATGAGCTTGGTGAATATGGAATTACGGTCAATAATGTTTTACCAGGAGCTACAAATACGATACGTTTACAAGGAATTGCTGACGCAAAATCACAAAAAACAGGAGAAACAGTGTCCGAAATTTTTGATGAGATGGCTTTAGAATCGCCTATGAAACGTATTGCACAACCAGAAGAAATTGCGGCAGCTATTGCCTTTCTAGCATCGCCGGAAGCGTCCTATATTAATGGTATAAATTTGCCCGTTGATGGCGGAAGAACAAAGTCCTTGTAAAAGAACTAAGCGTACCCTTTATCTTTTGCCCAGCTACTCAATTGAGCAGCATTAGACATATCTAATTTTTTCAGAATATTATGTCGGTGTGTCTCAACTGTTCTGTGGGAGATAAATAATTTATCAGCTATTTCCTTAGAAGACATCCCCTGAGCTATCAACTTGACAATTTCAATTTCTTTCATGGTGAGTTCTTTCTTGGTTTCACTTCCATCAACATTTAAGAGCGATGTGAAATACCTATCCTTGATGTCAGCGGCAATAAAAACTTCTCCCTTGTGAACGGTGTGTATCGCCTCAACTAGTTCTTTTTTCGAGGTGTTTTTAGTAAGATACCCTTTTGCCCCTATTGACAAGAATTTTTTAACATAGGTTATATCGTCGTGTAGTGATAAACCTATCACTCGCGTCTTAGGCAACGTATTATGGATGCGCTCCGCAGCATCAAAACCACTGCCTGCGCCAAGGTTAATGTCCATGAGTACAATCTCGGGCTTATGTAGTACTGACATATTATACGCTTCCTCTACATTGTCTGCTGTTCCCACAACAAAAATGTCGGGCGCATCCTTCAAAAGTGAAGCCCACGCCTCACTAATTAGTTTGTGATCATCGACTATAAGTACCTTTATTAGCCCTTCCATATTTAATTAATTTCCACTAAGTTACGCATTCAATGCCTCCGCGCCGCCAACTATCTCTAAAATTTCATTAGTAATTGCCGCTTGACGCGCTTTGTTATAACTTAACTTCAAGTTTCTTTGTAAATCTTTGGCGTTATCAGTCGCCTTATGCATCGCCGTCATTCTTGCTCCATGTTCGGCAGCAAATGAATCACGAGCTGCTTTGAATAATTGTAGCTTCAATGCTTTTGGGATTAAATCCTCAACAATCTCTTGCTTTCCCGGCTCGAAAATATAATCTCCAGAAGCACTTTGGCTAGATGCCGGAGGAAGGACCGGTAATAATTGTTCCGTCTCTACCACCTGATTAGCAGCATTCACAAAGCGATTGTAAACAACCAACACTTTGTCGTATTCTTTTGCTGTAAATCCTCGCATGATTTCTTCCACTAAAACTGAAATTCGAGCGTACGTTAAATCTGAAAATATATCCTCAACGGGTGCAATCGCGTCGTTGGTGTGGTAATGATTTGTTTGTTTATAAGAGTCTTTTATCTTTTTACCTAAACAAATTAATTTTAACTCCTTACCGGCATATTCTTGGTTGATGAGTACTCCTACTCTTTTGATAATGTTATTATTAAAGCCCCCGCACAAACCTCTATTTGATGTTATTCCAATTATAAGCACTTTCGAATCTCCTCGGTTTGCTGCAAACGCATTTTCCGACAAATCGAGTGTGGCACTAAGGTTTTCCAAAATCTCCTTCAGCTTGCTTGCGTATGGCCGCATTTGAGTAACTGCGTCTTGAGCTTTTTTCAGTTTTGCTGCAGATACCATTTTCATTGCAGAGGTAATCTGCATGGTAGATCCAACGGACTGAATTCTATTTCGTATTTCCTTTAAGTTTGGCATGTTGGAACCAATTATCTATTAATATTTGTCTGAGACTTCTTTTGCTACTTTAGTCAATACATCGGTTATCTCATCCGTATATTTTCCTGCTTTCAAAGACACCAATATGTCTGCGTGTTTTGCTTCAAGAACATTTAAGAAATCCTTTTCAAATTCTTTAACTTTATTAATAGGAACACGCTGTAGTAAACCTCTTGTTCCTAAATAAATAATCGCAATTTGCTTTTCTACCGGATACGGATCTCCTTCTTTTTGCTTCAATATTTCCACATTTCTCGCTCCTTTATCAAGTATTGATTTCGTAGCCGCATCAAGTTCAGAACCAAACTTCGAAAAAGCCTCTAGCTCCCTGTATTGTGCCTGATCCAATTTTAATGTACCGGCAACTTTCTTCATGGATTTAATTTGTGCAGACCCTCCAACACGTGAAACCGAAATTCCTACGTTAATAGCAGGACGAATGCCCGAGTTAAATAAATCTCCTTCAAGGAAGATTTGTCCATCCGTAATGGAAATTACATTTGTTGGAATATAAGCAGAAACGTCTCCCGCTTGCGTTTCAATGATAGGAAGGGCCGTAAGAGATCCCCCACCTTTAACTTTATCCTTCAAGGAGGCAGGCAAATCATTCATTCTCTTCGCTATATCGTCATCTGCAATGATCTTAGCCGCTCTCTCCAATAATCTTGAATGTAAATAGAATACATCACCAGGGTAAGCCTCACGACCTGGAGGACGACGAAGCAATAAGGAAACCTCACGATATGCTACCGCTTGTTTTGATAAATCATCATATACAATCAATGCTGGTTTTCCACAATCTCTAAAATATTCGCCAACAGCAGCTCCAGTCATAGGCGCATAGAATTGCATTGGTGCAGGATCAGAAGCATTTGAAGCAACTACCGTTGTGTAAGCCATAGCTCCAGCATCTTCTAATTTTTTTACGATTCCAGCTACCGTAGATCCTTTCTGCCCGATGGCAACATATATACAGTATACTGTTTCTCCTCTGTCAAAAAATTCTCTTTGATTGATAATCGTATCGATGGCAACAGTTGTTTTACCCGTTTGACGGTCACCAATAATTAACTCTCGTTGACCCCTTCCAATTGGAATCATGGCGTCTACCGCTTTAATTCCTGTCTGTAAAGGTTCGTTTACTGGTTGACGAAATATTACACCGGGAGCTTTTCTTTCAATCGGCATCTCATACAATTCTCCTTGAATAGGGCCTTTGCCATCGATTGGAATTCCCAACGTATTAATAACACGTCCGACCATCCCGTCACCAACATTCACAGAGGCAATTTTTCCTAATCGACGAACAGTGTGTCCCTCTTTTACCTCAGAAGATCTTCCTAATAATACCGCTCCTACATTGTCCTCTTCGAGGTTTAGTGCTATCCCTTGCATTCCGCTTTGAAACTCAATTAACTCACCATATTGCACACCATTCATTCCATAAATCCGTGCAATACCGTCACCTACCTGAAGTACACTTCCTACTTCTTGTAATTCTGCTTCAGAGCGAAAACCTGATAGTTGCTCTCTTAATATTGCTGATACTTCTGCGGGTTTGATATCTGCCATTTTATTTATTTGTTAAAGTATTTATTTTATTAATTCTTGTTTTAGACGTGCCAACTGGTTCAAAACCGATGCGTCTATTTGTTTATCTCCCATTCTCACAATAAATCCCCCTATTAAACTCTCGTCTACATTTTCTGTCAACTCAAGAGTTCCAGAGACTGTCTTTTGGATTTGGGCAACTATTTTTTTTCGCGTTGCTTCCTCTAACTTACGTGCACTCACTATGGAGACGGGTATTATACCTCTGTAGTCTTTCAGTTGTGCATTGAAAGAATGTGCGATAGCCATGATTTGACTCTCACGACCATTTTTGGTTACGAGTGCTAAAAAATCCATAGTGACATTCTCAAAGTCGCTAAACAATGTCGTTAAAATAGACAATTTCTTAGTCCCCGTGATCAAGGGAGAATTTAAAAACATAGAAAAGTCACTTGTTTCCTCTCCCGCACGAATTATAGCGTTTACATTACTTTCTACAGCTGCTAGACTATTTTTTTCTATTGCCAACTCAAGCAGTGCTTTAGCGTATCTTGCAGCGGATTTTGTGGACTTCATAATCAGTTTAAGTTAATATCTCCAGCTAACTTATCTGCCAAAGCCTTTTGCTTATCATCTGAAGCCAATTCACCACGCACTACTTTTTCTGCTATATCTAGGGACAAGGTCGCTACATGGGATTTAAGTTCAGCAATAGCAGCAGATTTCTCCGACTGAATAGATTGATGTGCTGCCTCTACAAGTTTTTGAGACTCAATTTTTGCCTTATTTTTTGCGGCATCAACCATTGCTGTTGCGGCTTCTTTAGCCTCTTTTAATATGGCATCTCGGGTGGCATTTGCCTCCTTGATAATTTTGTCGTTTTCTGCTTTCAACTCCAGCATTTCATTTTTTGTCTTTTCTGCCAAAAGAAGAGCATCTTCAATTTTCTTCTCTCGCTCGTTAACCATATTTAATATTGGTTTCCAAGCGAACTTTGTAAGAACAAATAAAAGCAGACAAAATACTAATCCTGTCCAAAATAATAATCCAAAATCTGGGGTAACTAAATCCATAACTTATAATTTTTCTTTTTAAATAAATTTTGCCTGAACCAACCGTTCAGGCAAAATTCAATTACTTCGCACCACCTAACAAACCGATTACAACTCCAAAAAGCGCAACCCCTTCAATAAGTGCAGCTGCGATAATCATCGTAGTGGTGATTTTACCTGAAGCCTCAGGATTTCTTGCAATTCCTTCTACAGCCTTACCACCGATCTGACCGATGCCAATTCCTGCTCCTAAAACTGCTAATCCTGCTCCAATTGCTGCTATACTACCGTACATACTATATTAATTTAAAAGTTACAATACTAATGGTGCGCCTCTTCTACAGCAGCACCGATAAACAAAGCAGAAAGCAAAGCAAATAGGTATGCTTGCAATACTGCCACCAACATTTCTAAGCAAGAAATAAATAAGGCCATCGGAACGGATAACGCTCCCCATGCAGCACTCTTATTTATAAAAATGATAGAAATTAAAGCCAATATAATAATATGCCCCGCAGTCATGTTTGCAAAAAGACGAATCATCAAGGCGAAAGGTTTTGTGAAGATTCCAACTATCTCGATGGGAATCATGATAGGCATTAATGCAATCGGAACACCTGGGGTTGCAAAAATGTGTTTCCAATAGTTTTTATTGGACGACAACAGAGTAACTAGAAGGGTGCACAAGGCCAGGAAAAAAGTAACGGTTATGTTTCCAGTTAAATTTGCTCCTCCCGGAAAAATAGGTATCAATCCAAGCAGGTTGTTAATCCATACAAAGAAAAATATAGTCAATAAATAAGGGACATATTTGTGGTACTTGTGGTGATCTATATTTTCTTTGGCTATGTCATCTCGAATCAAAATGACAAAAGGCTCTAGAAACTTAGCTATTCCTTTGGGTGCAACGGGACCATTTTTCTTGTAAAATCTTGCCATAGAGAGCATTAAAACCAAAATGAGTAGGGCCCCTATAAATAGCGAGAGAACGTTTTTTGTAATGGATAGATCAAGTGGTTTTGTGTTTTCAGGATGATCGTCCTTAAATGATAGCTGTCCATTTTCATTTAACTTGTAAACTTTCTCATGAAATAAGGCATAGCCGTCTGCAGGACCAAGCCCCTTGTAATAATGATAAGAATTTCCTTTTGAGTCTTTAACCTCTTCTTCCTTGCCGTGGTAAAAATTATAGGAACTAAAAATTTTAAAACCATTATCACTTAGGATAACCGGCAGATAAATTGATTTACCTTCGTGCTCGTCTCCCCACAAATGCCACTCGTGTGCATCCTTTACGTGATGCATAATCATTTCACTCACATTAAATTCTTCCTCGTGCTTTTCGACACTTGCCTGAGCATTTAAGGAAACAAAAATTATAAAAATGAACGAGGCGAGAGCTTTAACTATTTTAAATCCAATCATTTAACTATAAAATCAGCGTTGTTTTTAAAAAATTTGTGCAAATTTAATGAAACTTTCGAAAGAAACCGCATAGGTTTTAATTATTTTCTTAGGCGCTTATATGCTTTAATTCCTAACATCAATAGAATCCCTGTGGCAAAAAAACCTACTGTTCCGTAAATCCAATTAAGATTAGACTTTAAAACAACAATAAACACAATTGCGACTAAGAATAAGGTTGCTACTTCATTCCAAAGGCGAAGTTTAGTTGATGTTAGTGCAGTGGTTGTGGAAGATGAGAGTCGAAGCATTATTACTTGGCAACTCGCATGATATAGAAGTAGTAACACAATAAATCCTAATTTTAAATGCATCCAGCCCTCTTTTAGCAAGCTAGGATTTAAGAAAAGCATCCAAATACCGAATAAAAGTGTAAATATCATGGAGGGCGTTGTAATAATCCACCAAAGCCTTCTTTGCATTATTTTGTATTGCTCTGCTAATATAGATTGCCTTGGTTCGTCTTCTTTCAATGCTTCTACATGATATACAAACAAGCGCACGATATAAAACAACCCGGCAAACCAACTTACCACGAAAATTATATGCAAGGCTTTAACAACTTGATAATCCATAGCACAAAGTTAAAAGCATTGTGCGTCTTTAAAAACAAAATTTAACGAATTAGGCATGATTTTACTTATTTTCGCTTTAAATATGCCTTATTTTCGTTTCTTATTTATCCTATTTCTAAGCAGCAAGCTTTGGTGCCAAGAAGAATTACTTTCTATTCCGGGAAAATATCAAGGCGGAAATCTCCTTGTGTCGAATCCTCCCCAATCTGACGGTTTTGGTTATTGTATTACTAAGGTAACAGTTAACGGAGACATTCTTCCCGCAACCATTCAAAGCAGTGTTTTTGAAGTGAATTTTAAACTTTTTAACCTGAAAATCGGGGAAGATATTTTTATTATATTAGAACATGCCGCTGGATGTATACCCACCTTTATGAATCCAGAGGTTTTGTTACCAAAAAGCACATTCATTTGTGAAAAAATAAGCTGTACTAACTCAGGAATGCTCACCTGGACAACTGTAAATGAAAATGGAGTGCTCGATTTTATCATCGAACAATATCGTTGGGGGAAATGGGTTGAAATGGGTTATGTGAAAGGTAATGGGGGTGCAAAGCAAAACAGTTATGCCTTTCAAACAACACTTCATTCAGGTAAAAACACCCTGCGTATTTCACAACGTGATAATTCTAAAAAATTAAAGTCTTCAAAAACCGTTAGTGTCGAATCAAAATTGACAAAAGTTATCAAAACACCTTCGCGTGCAAGAGACTTTATTTACTTCAAAAGTAATGGTCTACTCGTTAAAACCAAATTCGAGGTGTTTGATGCCTACGGAAACCTTTTGAAGCAAGGATATGGCCAGGAAGTGAATTGCTCGAACCTGCTAAATGGTATATATTATTTAAATTTCGATAACCAAACTGAAAAGTTTTATAAAATCGACTGAAATGATTAAAAAAATAGAGCATATAGGTATTGCCGTTGAAGACTTAAAACAAGCCATTCCTATTTATGAAAAAATATTTGGGGTTCCATGCTATAAACAAGAACGAGTAGATTCCGAGTCTGTTATTACTGCTTTTTTTAGTGTCGGGGATTCAAAACTTGAATTATTACAAGCTACTGACCCTAGTTCCCCAATCGCTAAGTTCTTGGAAAAGCGAGGAGGTGGATTTCACCACATTGCCTTTGAGGTTGATCACATAGAAACGGAAATAACGCGTCTAGAAAAAGAAGGTTTTTCCCTTATACACCTGACTCCTAAAGACGGCGCCGATAACAAAAGAATTGCTTTTTTACACCCCAAAAGTGGATTGGGAATGCTCATTGAGCTTTGTCAAGAAAAGAATTCAAAAAATCCTTCTTGATTTTCGTAATAAAAGGTTTTTAAACCAGCTTCGGAGGCGCCCAAAATATGTTGCGGACTGTCGTCAATAAATAAAACTTTTTCCGGAGAAATGCCCATACGGCTGCATACCTCTTTGAAGGTTTCAATGTGGGGTTTGCGCATACCAAATTCATGGGAGGTAAATATTTTCTCGAAATATTCCTGCATCGGTAGCTTACTGACTTTGTTCCATTCTTGCATTACTTTTTTCCAATGAATGGCATTGGTATTGCTTAACATAGCCAATCTCTTCCCTCTTAACTTTGTTAATAAGTCTATTTTTTTCATCGGAAAGGACCCAATCATTTTATTCCAAGCATGTACCAACTGATTCGGAGTCACCGTTGCATCAGTATATGGTTTCAGTTCATTAATAAATACCTGCTCAGATATTTTTCCGGTTTCAAATAAATCAAATAAATTATTTTGTGCAAATTGGGTGTAATATTTATCGAAATCTGAAAAGCCTAGTTTTCTCATTTCCAAAGAGGTAGAATTATAATCTATATCAATCAGCACACCGCCTAAATCAAACAATATTATTTCAAATGATTCTAAATTAGTATTCATAAAATGAAATTTTTATTCTGTGACATTCTCATGACAAATGTACTTCAGAATCGAGAGATATTTGCACACCAAAGTACACACACGATCGGTGAATAAACTTTATTCGATAGCCTTTACCCACAATCACCTCCCGGTGGAAACTCTAGGGTTGTTGCACATTGAGCAAGAGCACTATGGAACAAGACTTAAAGCCGTAAAAAAACGATTCCGACTCACTGAACTCTATTATCTTTCCACTTGTAATCGAGTAGAATTTACTTTTGTCTCTGATAACCTTGTTATAGATCTTAAATCGTTCACGAATGATTTGTTGGTTTTTTTGTTTCCCGAAATATCTTCCAATCTAATTAACGACTTAGTGGGTCACGCGACCTTCCAACGAGATATTCATGTGGTAGAACACTTAATTTCGGTAGCCGCCTCGATCGACTCAATGGTGGTGGGGGAGAGAGAAATAATAACACAAGTGCGTAAGGCATTCGAAATTTGTCAGTCTGTCGGTTTAACTGGCGATAAAATTAGGCTGGTCATGAGACAAGTGATTGAAACAGCCAAGAAGGTTTACTCTCAAACAAGTATTTCTAATAAGCCGGTATCAATAGTTTCTTTGGCCTACCACGAATTAAAAAGATTTCAAATTCCCCTGGATGCCAAAATTTTAGTTGTTGGTTCAGGAGCCACAAACACTACCTTGTGCCGTTTTTTAAAAAAACATGGATTTAAACATTTTTCCATTTTCAACCGAACATTAGCGCATGCAGAAAAATTAGCCAATGAAATGAATGGAAAAGCCTATTCCTTGCATGAATTAACGAGTTTTTCAGGTGGCTTTGATGTGCTCGTAACTTGCACGTCTGCTGATCATCATGTCATTGATAAGGAGTTATACACTTCATTGTTAAATGGAGACCTTACCAAAAAAATTATTATTGATTTAGCCATTCCTCAGGATATAGAGTCTTTAATTATTGAGGAACACCCCACAGAATACATATCTATCACTTACCTTCAACAAATATCAAACGCATACTTAAAAATAAGACAAGGCGAATTGTCGCACGTCAACGAAATTATTCAAGAAGCACTGATAGAATTTGACATTATCGATAAAGAGCGAAATGTCGAACTCGTTATGCGTCAGGTACCTATTGACGTGAAACGGATAAAAGAAACAGCGCTAAACGAAGTGTTTAAAGCGGAACTACAAAATATAACTCCCGAAACAAGAGAATTACTTGAAAAAATAGTGGGGTACATGGAAAAAAAGTACATTAGCGGTCCAATGAAAAAAGCAAAAGAAATTTTGCTTTCGAATGTACAGAAAAATGAAAATTAGAATTGGGTCTAGAGGTAGTGATCTCGCGCTTTGGCAAGCAAACTATGTTAAGGGTATACTAGAGGAAAAAGGCTGTGAGGTTTCCATATCGATAATACAGACAAAAGGAGATGAGTTTCAAGAGTTAGGATTCGATAAAATGGAGGGGAAAGGATTTTTCACCAAAGAAATCGAAAACAGTCTACTAAATCAAGAAATCGACCTAGCTGTTCATTCTCACAAAGACCTCGAAACAACCGAGCCAGAGGGATTAACCACTGCAGCAGTATCTTATCGTGAAGACCCCTCTGAACTACTATTAATTAACGAAGGTTCTTGGAGCGAACATGAAGTTTGGGAATTGAAAAAAAACGCCGTGATAGGCACCTCTTCTTCTAGGAGAAAATCGCAAGTTTTAGCGTTAAGACAAGATTTAACGATAAAAGACTTAAGGGGTAATGTTCCAACGCGGGTAGAAAAATTAAAGTCGGGAGCCTACGATGCAATCTTGTTGGCTTATGCTGGTGTTTCTCGCCTGAATCTTGATTTAGGAGGACTAAAAGTAGTTAAGCTTGACCCCGAAGAATTCGTGCCTGCTCCTGCTCAAGGGGTCTTGGCACTTCAGATTCGTAAAAATGAAACGAAACTCAGTGAATTGCTTGCTGAAATAAATAATGAGGAGGTACAACAACAAATTCTTATTGAACGTTCTATCCTAAAATCCATGGATGGCGGCTGTCAATTGCCTTTAGGAGTCTTCAACGACGGAGAGTTTATTCATGTTTCATTCTCGCCGAAATGGAGTGAGCCATCTCGCTATTACAGATTTAGAAATAATAAGTCCTGTGACATGGTTAGTTTGATAATTAAACAATTACATCAAACAGTAGAAAATTGAAACTTTGTTAAATGAAAAGTATTTTCATTTCAAAACAACACGTCGAAGTTCCTAAATTAGCCGCTGCATGCAGGCTCAAAGGCATCAATTTAATAACTGAATCTTTTATCAACTTCGAAATAATTCCGACAAGTGTACCCCAACACCACGATGTAGTTTTCTTTAGCAGTCCGAGGTCTGTGTGTTTTTTCTTCGAGCTTTCACAGGATAACTTATTTGTAAAAGACTATGCTTGCATGGGGCGAGGGACCGAAAGCGCCTTATTGGAAAAAGGGAAGGTAGCAAGTTTTGTAGGCATATTATCATCAGATCCTTCGCAAGTGTTTCGTGATTTTAAATCATGGCTTGGGAACAGAAAAGCTACCATACCACATGCTGTAGATAGTTTATTCAGCATAAAACAATACCTAGATGCCTTGCAATTAACGTTTATCCCTGTTTATAAAACTATTCCCATTCATAAAGTAGTTCCGCCTGCTGAAGTATATATTTTTTCAAGTCCTAGCAATGCCGCTGCATTTTTAGAAAAAAACCAGGTTAAAGAATTTGCTCAGGTATTCGCTTGGGGCAAAAGCACTCAAAAATATTTAATTTCAAGAGGGTTTTCTGTCTCAAAAACTTTAACACTAGCAGATGAAAGTGAATTAATAGATATTTTAAATCTATGTTAATGATACATTTTTCTTTGTTTTTTTTTTGCCTTTACAAAAAAATATTACTTTTGGGTCCAATTAAATAGTCAATATAAAAACGTTTTAATTTTTAAACATGAAAAGAATAACCACTTCATTGATGATTACTTTAGCGCTAACCCTTGGTGTTATTACTAATTTAAACGCTCAAGGTAAAAAGAAAGCCGGGAAAACAGACAAGGCGGAGACTACTGAAGTAGTTGCTCCAGAGGTAGCTGCTGCAGAAGCTGCTGTTGTCTCAACTGCGGACGCTGCAGTTAGTGACGCTGCTAGTTCAGGCGCAAAAGACAATGCAAAGAAACAAGAAGAAGTAAAAAAGCCCGAGCTAACTTTTACTCAACAGTTAAAACAAAAGTATATCGAAGGAGATGTGCTTTGGATGACACCTGTATTAATTTGTATGATTATCGGGATGGCATTATCCATTGAAAGGGTTATTTATTTAAATCTGTCTACAATAAATACCTCAAAGTTTTTAGAAGATGTGGAAAAAGCTCTTCAGTCAGGTGGTGTAGATTCGGCTAAAGAACTTTGTCGTAATACTAGAGGTCCAATTGCCTCTATTTTTTTCCAAGGCCTAGATCGCGCAGGCGATGGTTTAGATATGGTTGAAAAGTCTGTGGTTGCTTATGGTGGTGTGCAAATGGGTAACATGGAAAAAGGATTATCTTGGTTACAACTTTTTATAGCGCTATCTCCTATGCTTGGCTTCTTAGGAACAGTAGTCGGTATGATTCAAGCCTTCGATAAAATTGTTGAGGATGGACAAGTTTCTCCAACAACAGTTGCCGATGGTATTAAAGTAGCTCTTTTAACAACAGTATTTGGTCTCATTGCTGCAATTTTTCTTCAAATTTTTTATAACTATATTACATCTAAGATTGATGGTTTAGTAAATGAAATGGAGGATGCTTCTATCTCCTTAATTGATATCTTATTGAAAAATAAAGCGGTTAAGTAATTAATTCATTAACCTCTAAAATTTAAGAAATGAAAAATTTAAATTATTTCAACCTTCTCAAGTTTGCCCTAGTCATCGTCGGTGTTGGAGCTAGTTTTCTGCTTTTCAGCGGTCCTGCTGTTACTGATGGTCCGGCTGCATTAGCTGAATACAGAGAATCAGCAGAAATGAGCTTTGCTATTTGGTTTACAATTGGTTTATTAGTTTTTGCTGTCGCGGTAGTTGTCGGTTTTTTTATTTGGAGTCTAATCATTCAACCGAAAAAAACAATAATATCTATTATTGGTTTAGTCGTTTGTTTTGTTGTTTACATGGTGTTCATAATAATAGGCACCTCCGATACTGTTAAAACCCTTGCGCTGAGAGGAGACAAAATACCACAAGGGGCTGTAGATACAACATCTGCAGGTATCTATACTGTCGGTGTATGTTTAATAGTGGGCTTTATAGTTATTGCCATCGGCCCATTTATCGGGCGGTATAGAAGTTATAGAAAATAATTAGCTATGGCAAAAAGAGAAATCCCTGAAATAAATGCAGGATCAATGGCAGACATTGCCTTTTTATTGTTGCTGTTCTTTCTTGTAACGACAACAATGGATAAGGATCAGGCATATATCAGATCGATTCCTAAAAAAATTGAAAGAGAAAAAACCGATAATCAAGAAATTGATACACGGTATGTTTTTCACATTTTTGCCAACAGTAAAAATGAATTAATCTTACGCGATCGATTGGGAAAAGACATGAGTCTTCCCATCCAAGAAACAGATTCTATTTCAGAGATGTTATACGATTGGTATATGACGAATAGAGCCTTTTTCGACGAATCAAACGTTTCTTCCACGGACAAAATGAAAAAGTATGAAAACCAGTTTCCTTGGTATTCCGCTAGTTCAGCGGCAGAATACAAATTGGTGGCTAATGCCTATTATTTAGAATTAGATAAAGCAGAAAAAATTGGTTCAGAAAAAGATATCCAATTTATTTCGATGAAAATTTCTGAGGTGCAAAAGAAACAAAAATTAATTAAACAGTTTTTTGGGACGTCAAAAGTCCCAGAAATTAGCGATAAAGCACACGTGCGAATTGAAGTACAACAAAAAACCTCCTATGAGCTTTTTGCAAAAATTCAATCTGAAGTGGAAGAGGCCCTCTACAGGGTGAGAGATGAGGAGTGTAAAGCAAAATTTGGAGAGTCTTACGGAATCATCAAAGGAAGAGTTATTCAAGATGAAGAAAAGTATAAAGAGGATAAATTAAAAATGGATTTGATCGAAATGCTTTTCCCTGCGAGAATTATTGAGGTTAAACCGAAAAATTAACGACTATGTCAAAATTCAAAAAAGACGGCAGAGGTTCAGGTCCAGCGTTAAATACCGCGTCACTGCCCGATATCGTTTTCATGCTTTTGTTTTTCTTCATGGTTGCAACAACCAGTAAAGAAACTGATCCTGCCGTAAAACTAACGCAACCAGAGGGTACTAGAACGGTTGATTTGACGGCATACAAGCAGCGCTCTGAAATCGATTTTTTATATCTAGGTCAACCGAGAAATCCTTCAAGAGCCCAAGCTTTCAAATTTGGTTATGCTATTTCACTTGATAATGTTGTGCAGGCCTCTGAAGACGAATTGTATACGGTAAATACAGTTTCAAGGTGGAAGCTTGATAAGAAAGCTCAGAAACCACCAAGAATGAAAAAGGACATTGACGCTGTAATCACGTGTATTAAGGCAGATAAAGACGCTCCGACCGGAGTAATCTTCGAAATAAGAGAAGCCCTAGAACGAATTAACGCCCTTACAATAGCTTATGCTGTAAAAGACAAAGGGAAAAAAAGAGACTAATATTAAACCCACTTCGGTGGGTTTTTTTATGCTACAATATTTCCACCTTTGAGCTTTTGGTGTATTTTTACATAACAAGACCTTCTTATGGAAAATCGAATCTTTCAAAATTATATTCTCGGAAATTGGAGCAACGGAGATGGCGTTGAAACCAATCTTTACCATGCAATCAATGGATCATTCATTGGAACGGCATCAAGTGCGGGCATCCCTTTCAAAGATGTACTAGAGTATGCTAGAAAAAACGGGCCAACTCTTCGGAAAATGACTTTTCAGGAAAGAGGAAGAATGCTCAAAGCCCTTGCCCTTTATTTAATGGAAAGAAAGGAAAAATACTATACTGTGAGTGCCTGGACAGGGGCAACTAGAATCGATTCTTGGATTGATATCGAGGGAGGTATAGGAAACTTATTTGCTAATGCCAGTCTGCGTAAACAATTTCCTGATTTACCGTACTATGTTGACGGAGTTGCTGCCCCCTTATCAAAAAATGGGACATTTATTGGTCATCATATTATGGTGCCAAAAGAGGGTGTTGTTGTACATATTAACGCATTTAACTTTCCGATTTGGGGAATGCTTGAAAAAATTGCCGTGAATCTAATGGCGGGAGTTCCCGCTGTGGTAAAGCCTTCGGAGTACACATGTTACTTGACAGAGGTGATGGTGCGTGATATTATCGAGTCAAAAATACTCCCTGAAGGTGCTTTACAACTAATCTGTGGGCTAGGAAGGGGGATTCTTGATTCCTTAGACTCACGCGACACAGTCACCTTTACAGGCTCCGCAATTACGGGGAAAAAATTAAAATCACTGCCTCACATAGCTCAAGAAAGTGTTTCATTTAATCTAGAAGCAGATTCTTTAAATGCAACAGTTCTCGGTCCATCTGCCCATCCAGGCACACAGGAGTTCGATCTATTCATCAAAGAGACCGTCAAAGAAATAACCATTAAAGCCGGTCAAAAATGTACCGCTGTTCGCAGGATTTTAGTTCCAGAAAACCTGTTAGAGGAAGTACAGAAAGCCTTATCGGCAAAATTAGCTGCCACAAAAATTGGAGACCCTAGTGTTGAAGGTGTAAGAATGGGCGCGCTTGCCACACGGCTTCAAGTAGATCGCGTTCGGGAAAGTGTTCAAAAATTAGCACTCAGTCAAGAAATAGCTTTTGGATCTATAGATACAGTCGATGTGATTGGTGCAGATAAAGAAATCGGTGCATTTTTCTCCCCTATTTTATTCGTTAATGACGATCCATTTAAAAAAATAGATGTGCACGAAATTGAAGCATTTGGCCCGGTTTCGACTTTAATGCCATACAAAACTCTTGACGATGCTATTGAATTAGCAAAGATGGGTAAAGGATCTCTGGTTTCATCTATTGTCACTCCGAATGATACTGAAGCTCTGGACTACGTTGTTGGTGCAGCAAATATGCATGGGCGTATTTTAGTACTCAACGCCGCCTGTGCTAAAGAAAGTACCGGCCATGGCTCACCGATGCCTCTTCTTACACACGGCGGGCCAGGAAGAGCGGGAGGCGGAGAAGAGATGGGTGGAAAACGCGGTGTCTTACACTACCTGCAGCGAACGGCTATTCAGGGGCATCCTACCACCATCACACATATCACAAAGCAATTTCAAGTTGGCGCAGAAATGCCAGAAGCAAGCCCCCACGTTTTTAGAAAACACTTTGAAGAACTGGTAGTTGGTGAAACCGTTTTCACACACAAACATACCGTAACGGATGCCGATATAGTGAACTTCGCCAATGTTTCCGGAGACAATTTCTATGCACACATGGACGCAACTTCATTGGAAGGTACAATCTTTGAAAAGCGCGTGGCTCACGGTTACTTTATACTTTCGAAAGCAGCCGGGTTGTTTGTCGACCCAAAAAAGGGACCGGTTTTATTGAATTATGGAATTGACGAGGCCCGATTTACTAAACCAGTTTACCCAGGCGCAACGATTGGGGTTCGGTTTACCGTTAAAGAAAAAATTGACCAAGAAAAGCGCAGTGACGACGATATCTCCAAAGGAATCGTCAAATTTTTAGTTGATGTTTACGATGAAACAGGCGAGACAGTAGCTCTTGCAACGATTCTAACGATGGTAAAAAAATTAAAAGAATAATGGCACTAATCAAATCTTGCCGAGGTTTCAATCCTGAATTTGGAGAAGATTGTTGGCTTGCCGAAAATGCAACAGTGGTTGGAGATGTCCAATTCGGGAAGAATTGCTCTATCTGGTTCAATGCCGTAGTTCGGGGAGACGTAAACTCGATTCGCATTGGCAACAACGTGAATATACAAGATGGCGCAGTTATCCACTGTACTTACGAAAAAACAAAAGTTCATATTGGAGACAACGTTTCCATTGGACATAATGCTTTGGTTCATGGATGTACCATTGAAGAAAATGTTCTCATCGGCATGGGCTCCATTGTAATGGATAATTGCTATATCTCCTCAAATTGTATCTTGGCTGCTGGTGCAGTTTTACTAGAAGGTACAACCATGGAATCTTGGAGTGTATATGCGGGTATTCCTGCAAAAAAAGTAAAAACTTTAAGCCCCGAACTTTTCCAGGGAGAAGTGCAACGCATTGCAAAAAACTATGCGCTCTACGCGAGTTGGTTTAAAGAATCATGAACTTTTATTGTCTGCTTTTGTTTATGGCAGAATATATTCATACTTTCGTAATATCAAATTTGTTTTCATGAAAAAGTCAGTTGCTTTTATTTTTGGAATGTTAATGTTAAGTGTCATTGCCTTTTCGTGCAAATCGAAGAAGTCTGGATGTGAGGCATACAGCGAAAACAGTGGCGCAAAAAAGAGTACAGAACAAGGAAGATAATTTATTTTTTCCTTAGTTTATCCTTATCTTCGTGAGCAAATATCTTGTTCATGAAATACCATAGAATACCTTCTGAATTATTTATAAAAAACCGTAAGAAATTTATTTCTGATATTGAAAATGGCTATTTAGCTGTTTTTAACGCGAATGACATATATCCTATTTCTGCAGACGCTACCATGCCATTTCAGCAACATAGGGATATCTTTTATTTGTCAGGGGTTGATCAAGAAGAATCTATTCTGGTATTATTTCCACAAGCAAGTAATCCAGCACACAGAGAAATGCTATTCCTGAGGGAAACCAATGCACATATTGCCATTTGGGAAGGAGAGAAATTAACAAAACTCACAGCATTTGAGACATCGGGGATCAAAACAGTTTATTGGCTGCAGCAATTTGATACAATCTTTAAACAACTTATGTCGGAAGCCAAGGGAATTTATTTTAATACCAACGAGCATCTGCGTGCTAACACAGAAGTGGAAACACGTGAAGATCGATTCATTAAAAAAATCAAGGCTGAATATCCTGCGCACAGCGTCCATAAATCCGCACCCATTCTTCACAAAATCCGTTCTGTTAAAGAAAATATCGAAATAGATTTGATGCAAAAGGCCTGCAATATTACTGAAGCTGGTTTTAGGAGGCTACTTTCTTTTATTAAGCCAGGGGTTTGGGAATATGAAATAGAGGCTGAATTGTCGCACGAATTTGTACGCAATCGCTCAAAGGGTTTTGCTTACACACCAATAATTGCTTCGGGAAAAAACGCGTGTGTATTACATTATATTGAAAACAACCAACAGTGCATGAGTGGGGACGTTATTCTTCTTGATGTTGGAGCTGAATATGCCAATTACTCCTCTGATCTCACACGATGCGTTCCGGTAAATGGTAAGTTCACACAACGTCAAAAAGCCGTTTACAATGCCGTGCTGCACGTGAAGAATGAAGCGCAAAAGTTGTTGGTCCCAGGAACAGTAATGACAGAATATCACAAACAGGTTGGGATACTCATGGAAGAGCAATTGGTTGATTTAGGGTTGATCTCACTTGAAGATATTAAAAATCAATCTGCCGATTCGCCAGCATACAAAAAGTATTTCATGCACGGAACTTCGCACTTTATAGGTCTTGACACCCATGATGTGGGGCTTTGGCACGAACCAATAAAGGCGGGTATGGTATTCACCTGTGAGCCAGGAATATATATACCTGAAGAAGCGATTGGTATTCGTTTGGAAGATGACTTGGTAGTGCAAGAAATAGGTGCTCCCTTCAACTTAATGGCTAATATTCCTATCGAAGCAGAAGAGATTGAGGAGTTGATGAACGCCTGATGATTTATACGAAATTTTTTGGAGACGGATCGCCACACTGGTTATTTTTACACGGTTTCTTGGAAAGCTCTTCCATGTGGACTTATTTACCACTGAGCTCTCTTCCCGGTACAAAAGTTTTGGTAGATTTACCCGGACACGGGCATTCTCCTCTTCCACACCCCGAAGACGCGCCATCCATTGAGGCAATGGCTAGAGAAATTGAGTTTGAATTAGCGCACTTAAAAGATACCTCATTAATCGTGGTGGGGCATTCCTTAGGGGGATACGTTGGCTTAGAATTACTAACACGCAAAAACATGTTGATTCAGCGATTGGTTATGCTGAATTCGAACTGCTGGGAAGATTCTGAGGAAAAGAAAAAGGATAGGATTCGGGTTGCTGATATTGCCTACAAGGGGAAGGGAATCTTTATAAACGAAGCTATACCGCGACTTTTTTCTCAACCAGATATGAGACTTCAAGAAATTGAACACTTAAAAAATGAAGCGCTACAATTATCTGCTGATGGTATCGCTTACGCCTCCTTAGCCATGAGAACACGAAAGGATTTTACCGAAATAGTTCAAGAAAATCCCGCGTCCTTTGTATTTATCCATGGAAAAGATGACACACTTATTCAGTCTGACGAGTTGATCAATAAGGTTAGTAAAAGCGCCACTTACTTACTGGAAAACGCGGGACATATGGCGCACATAGAAGCTACCGAAGATGTAATAAGAATTTTAAATGACGTCTATGGTCAGTGCAAATAAAATTACTTCGGATTAATTCATGATGTCTGAAAAATTAGCGTGACCTTTTATAGCTTCGCTCCTAATTAATTTTTGTGCGCGATATACAAAACCTCTCCTTGCATCAAGCGGTAACGATGAATTTCTTGGACACTGAAATGTTTGTTTAAGTCAAATTCCTCTACACGAAATCCAGCCTTTTCCATCCATCGTGGATAATCTTTACCAAATAAGCGCACGTGATCTTTCTGCCAAAAATGCTTTTCTCTATCCTCAGGACTTGTAATAGCCGGGTTTTCATATGTTTCTTCTCTGTTGAAATCTTGTGGTGCTTGCATGATAGCCCACCCGCCAACCTTCATCACACGGTAAATTTCACGCATGCATTGAATGGGGTCATTCACATGTTCCATGACATGGTTGCAGAAAACTACATCAAAACGATTATCCTCCAAGGGGATCTCATGTAAATCAAAATGAATATCTGCTATCGGAGATTCTAAGTCACCTGTTAAGTACTTTAGATTTGGTTGTTTTTTAAACAAGGGGAGGAAGCACTGCTCCGGGGCAATATGCAATACACCAAGCTGTTCAGCGGTAAAAAAATTGCTCTGATGTTTCAAGTAGAGCCACATCAATCGGTGACGCTCAAGTGTTAAGTCGTAAGGGCACAACACATTCTCTCTGTGGGCAACATTAGAACCATACGATAAAAACTTAGAAAAAGACCTCTCACAAACAGGGCAAGTCACGGCATTACCACGATACAACCATGGAGCAAAAAACTTGAACACATAACTTAAACGAATAAGCAGAGGTCGAGGTAAAGTATTCAATAAATACTTGTACAATTTTTTCACCCCTCAAAGTTACGCAATCCGAAAAAGATTATCCGTATTTTTGTTGAAATCAACAACATGAAACACCTTATTCTTTTCTTTACCTTCGCCGTCATGACAAATCTATCCTTTGCACAAGCCCCAACAGCGACTAAAAAGCCACATACACTAACTAAGCATAATCACCAACGTCAGGACGATTATTATTGGATGAATGAGCGAGACAGCAAGCCTGTGTTAGAGCATTTGGCAAAAGAAAATGATCACAACAAGAATTATTTCAAGCCATTGGAGCCGTTGATTGATGGGCTAATGAAAGAGTTTGATCAACGAATAGACCCTAACGACGTAAGCGCTCCTTATATTTTGAATGGTTTAACTTTTCAAACTAGAAGTCTTGAAGGGAAAGACTACCAACAGATTGTGGTCATCGACAATAAAAAGACAAGTGTTTTCATCGATGAAAATGAGCGTGCTAAAGGGAAAAGTTTTTACGAATTAGCTGATTGGACTTTATCGCCTGACAACAAATTGGTGGCACTCACTGAAGATTTTGTGGGGAGAAGAAAGTACCAAATTACTTTTCGCATTAATAAAACCGGAAAGTTTTTGACAGATAAGATTGAGGATGCCTCCGGTCTGGTTTGGGCGAATGATAAGAAAACAGTGTTTTATACAAAAAAAGACCCCCAAACATTAAGAGAATATCAAGTCTATAAACACGTGTTGGGGACCGACTTTAAGAAGGACGAATTAGTTTTCGAGGAAGAAGACGAAAAGTTCGGCGTTGGCATTGGTAAAACAAATACCGATAAATACCTATTTATATACTGCTACAGCTCTACCACAACGGAACTGCTATGGATAGACGCGGATAAACCTGAGGATAAACCACAAGTCTTCCTTCCTAGAAAAACAGGCCATATGTATGAAGTTTCACATCACGACAATGGGTTTTATATCCTCTCAAACGCTGATGGAGCCAGTAACAGAAAAATTCTTTTCTCCCCGTCCTTTCCAAGGAATTTAAATAAGTGCAAAGAACTCGTTCCACACAGAACAGATGTCCTACTTGAAGGATTGAGCGTGTTCAAGAATTTTATAGTGATTGAGGAGCGGGCCGGCGGATTAAGGGGGATTAAAATGATTAATGTCAACGATCAAAAAGAAAGTACTATTGCTTTTGACGAAGAAACCTATTTCCTTGGTTTAGGGGTAAACGATAACTATTATTCTGATGAGTTATTTTTCTCCTATAATTCACTAACTACTCCTTCCACAGTGTACCGTTACAACATGGTAAAACAAGAAAAAGCGCTTTGGTTTCGCAAAGAGTTATTGGATAAAGGATTTAAACCCGAAGACTATGCCTCACAGCGCGTGTGGGCAACGGCGAACGATGGAACAAAAATCCCCGTTTGCTTGGTTTATAAAAAGGGAATAGACCCAAAGAAAGCACCTTGTTTGTTGTATGGATACGGTTCTTATGGGTACACCCTCCCCGATGTTTTCAGCGCCACTCGCCTAAGTTTATTAGACCGCGGTTTTGTGTTTGCGGTGGCACATATTCGCGGAAGTAAATACATGGGCGAAAATTGGTACGAGGATGGTAAATTTCAAAAGAAAATCAACACATTCACAGACTTTATCAATGCGGCAGAATTCTTAGGGCACATGGGTTACTGTGATAAAGACAAAATATATGCCCAGGGCGGTAGTGCCGGTGGACTCTTGATGGGTGCCATCACCAATATGGCTCCTTATCTTTGGAAAGGTATTGTTTCGCAAGTGCCTTTTGTCGATGTGGTTACGACCATGTTGGATGAATCAATACCACTTACCACCAGCGAATACGAAGAGTGGGGAAATCCAAATGACTCTGAATTTTACTATTATATGTTGAAGTACTCCCCGTACGATAATCTACACCGCATGGATTATCCTGCAATGTATGTAACTACAGGTTATCATGACTCACAAGTTCAGTATTGGGAACCCATGAAATATGTAGCTAAATTGCGAGAATTGAAAACAGACAACAATCCCTTAGTCTTCGATTGCAATATGGATGCGGGGCATGGCGGCGGATCTGGAAGAACCTCCGAACGATTGGAAGTGGCTAAAGTATATGCATTTATTCTTGGACTGGAAGGTATTACTCGTTAGTTTCTGCCTTGCCGGAATTGTCCAGGGGCAAACTTCAAAAGACTCCCTTGTATATCAAGACTTCCGTGACCAATGGGTCGTTTATACGGATGTGGGATTTACAACCTCTCCGTTTCGTATTTCCTATCCATTTGCTGGTGATCTGGAAAGCATCCAATACAAAAATAATTTTCAAACTATCGTAGGTATCGGAGTCGCCTACAAATGGTTTGCTCTAAGGCTTGGGATTCCTGTTCTCGCCCGCTACAGATCCTTAGAAAAATATCCGAAAACAGATCAATTCAATATAGAGTTGGACTATTCTTTTCGCAATTACTATATCGAAGGTCAACTAAACTTATGCCGTGGATATGCTGCATTGAATGCGGCTCAGTGGAATCCTTCATCGGTGTCGGAAAACGAACTATTTCCCAATTTATTATCCTACAACTTATCCATTGGTTCATGGTATTTTCGGGACAAGAATTTTAAAATTAATGCATTACTTGGAAAGCGGGCTCATTACTTAAAAGAGGTTAAAACCTGGTACGTAAAAAGCAGTTTTAATATTTTTGGATTAGACAACATGGGTAAACCACTATTGCCGTTGAGCCTAACAGATAACAACGAAACACGCACGGAAGCACACAATGTAGGTTCATTTGATTTAGGACTCATTCCTGGATATGCCTATGTAAATCGGGTTAATAATTGGCAGTTCTCTGGTTGGGCGGGATTAGGTGCAGTAGTTCAAGCCAAAGGTTACAGCACTACCACAGGAGCAGAGCGTATTTTTCTTGGACTTGCTCCTAGGTTTGATTTTCGTCTCATGGGTGGATATTCCGTTCCAGATTGGTTTGTGTTTATGGTTACCGATTTTGACAACAAGTCCATGCAGTTCAATGACCTGACATTCAGGCAGTACTTTTATAGCATTAAGATAGTAGCTGGAAAACGCTTCGATTAATGACGAATATAGAGTGCTTTTTCCCACGACTTTTTTCCCAATTCCACGCGTAATGTATATTTTCCAATTGGCAAGTGGGATAAATTGAGGAGTTGGCTTTTGTTGACCAAGGTTTGCGAAAATGCCCATTCTTTATCATTTTCTTTTTGCGTGATGCTTAGGTGAACAGGTTCCGAGATTCCTGCTAAGTTGACTTGTACCACAGTGCCTTTATGCTTTGTTGGCAAGATAGAGATAAAACCCTCCTCGTTTTTCAGGCCTCGTTTTTCATTCATCCTTTGCGGTTTTTGTTTTTTACTCACTATCGCTATTTCTTTTTCATCGGAAATATTACGATCCACAACAATTCCCTTCTGCACTTCGTAATCTACTTTCCAGAGGCGCACATAGTCAACTAAAAAATTATTGGGGAAAGGCGTATTGGCATCTGGCCCCGGTTCGAAAGCTTGCCCTTTAACTGCCAAAGAAGAGTTGAGAACGATGTTTTGATCGGTAGGAAAATCTCCTTCAAAAACTCCGGTAGGCATACCGTCCATAAAAAACGTTAGGCGCCCAGGCTCCCAATAGCCTGAAAACGTTACCCATCTGTCGATGATTGGATAGCTTGATTTAATCCACGCACCGTAACGAACTCTTGCGCCAAAGGCATTCTTATAGGTTTCCGCTTTTTTTTCAGGATGGTGGACATCAATGTGGTAGTTGTCTAAACGTTCCCCCTTTAGTTCGGTGAAATCAATTTCGTCTTTATTGTTATGCCCGTACGTCCAAAATGCCGGCCAAATTCCTTTGCCCACAGGAGCCTTAACGCGCGCTTCGAAATACCCGTATCGAAAGTCTTTCTTCGAATAAATAGCAGAGGTTAAGTAGTAAAGTTGAGCCTTATTCCCCTCAACGATATAGGGTGCGTTTTCTTTTTTGTAGGCATCTGTCAGCATCCAATCGGGTATGGTTTGCTTTCTGTCCGTTTTTGAAACATTCAACTGTAAGAGCCCTTTATCTACCCTAACCATCTCTGGAGATGGCGCTATGTTGTAACGAGGGTTTACTCCTCCCCACGGATAATTGTCGTGCCATTTGGTGAGGTCCAAAGTGCTCCCGTTAAATTCATCGCCAAAGTGATAATACAGTGGGTGAATCGTATCCGTTTTTACCCGCAAAAGTAAGGGCTCTTTTAAAGACCATTCTTGAGCGGTTAATACATACGTCGATAAAAAAACGCACAATCCCAATAAGCCTCTCATGATTTGATAAATATGTTTTTAGCTTCTGTAAAAAACCGGAGAGCCTCCCAGCCTCCCTCTCTTCCCACACCGGAAGACTTAACACCACCAAAAGGAGTACGTAAATCCCGAACCAACCAAGCATTTACCCAAACTATACCAGCGTGTAAATTATCTGCAACGCGGTGAGCTCTTTTCAAATTACTCGTCCACACCGTGCCTGCGAGACCATATTCTGTTGAATTCGCCATCATCAAGGCTTCTTCCTCCGTATCAAAGGGTGTAATGGTAACGACAGGGCCAAAAATCTCTTCTTGATTGGTGCGGCATGTATATGCCAATCCTTCTATTATAGTCGGTGCAATGTAATAACCATTTTCGTAGGGGGCCTCTAAATAGACCCGATGCCCACCTGTGAGCACCGCTCCACCCTCTTCTTTCGCTAGTTCTATATAGCTCAGGACTTTCTCCATGTGCGATTTTGAAACTACAGCTCCAAGTTTTGCTGCCGGGTCCATAGGAAAGGAAACCTTCGAACGGCTGACTTTTTCTACAAATGCCTGCTTAAATTTCTCATACAAAGGACGTTCGATAAATATTCTTGATCCGCACAAGCAAATTTGCCCTTGATTGGCAAACGAAGAACGAATGGTGGTATTTAGCATATCCTCGAAATCGCAATCAGCAAAAATTATGTTGGCATTTTTTCCTCCTAGTTCTAAGGATAATTTCTTGAACATTGGTCCTGCTGTTCGCGCGATGTACTCTCCTGTTTTTGTTCCACCAGTGAAGGAAATAGCCTTGATTTTTGGGTGTTTTACGATGGCGTCACCTACTTGTGCTCCTGTTCCGTGAAGGATATTCAACACTCCCGGGGGCAACCCTGCCTCCTGAGCGACTTTGCCAAGTAAATATGCCGTGTAAGGAGTTACTTCCGAGGGCTTCGCTATCACACAATTTCCAGCTGCCAGGGCAGGTGCAATCTTCCATGAAAAAAGATAAAGCGGTAAATTCCATGGCGAAATACATCCAACAACGCCAATAGGTTTTCGTGTAGTATAATTAACGCCAACTCCCTCCATGTAATGCGATTCAGAGGCAAAATGCAAGATGGCCGTAGCAAAAAAATGAAAGTTCGAAACAGCCCTGGGGATGTCGACATGGGCAGCAAGAGACATGGGTTTTCCGTTGTCACGACTTTCAGCCTCAACAAATTCGTCCATCCTGTTTTCTATGCCCTCCGAAAGACGGACTAATATTTTGCTTCTTTCCTCCAGCGACATGCCGCTCCAAATCGGAAACGCTTTTTCTGCCGCGTCAACTGCTGCGTCAACATCTTGTGTGTCTGAGTCTGGGATAAGGCTATAGACTTCTCCCGTTGCAGGCTCAAAATTATCGAAATATTTTGCTGAAACCGGCGGACAATATACGCCATTCACGAAGTTCTGTAGTTTTTCCATGTGTGTTGTAAGAAACAAATTTCGGAAAAGAATTTCAATCGGCGTGCGAAAGTGAAACGCCTTGCGTAAATTTGACTCATGAATGATGAATTGTCAATTCGCGAAGCGCAAGCTATCGTTGATAAATGGATCCAAACGATAGGGGTTCGTTATTTCAATGAGCTAACCAATACCGCCATATTGATGGAAGAGGTGGGGGAAGTAGCACGCATCATGGCGCGACGCTATGGAGAGCAAAGCGAAAAGGAAAGTGACAAAGGGCAAGACTTAGGAGATGAATTTGCAGATGTGCTGTTTGTACTGATTTGCCTAGCCAATCAAACAGGAATTAACCTTGAAGAGGCGCTGAAAAAAAACCTTGAAAAGAAAACAGTGCGCGATGCGCAAAGACACCTCAGCAACGACAAACTAAAACCATGAGCAATAGCCTATTGAAACTACTCAAAGCCGGAAATCACGTGTTGGTTAATGGAAATATTGAAGGGGTGTTGCCCGATTTGTCGGATATCATAGAACATTTTGTGCCTAAAGCAGAAGAAGGTTCTCCAAGAGCTTTAATACTTTGTGTCTCCGACGACCAGGTTCGCCTCATTGGTGAATGCCTTAAAGATCGCGCGAAAGACTTAGACCTAACCATAGACCTAATTACCGATAAGGGAAATAAACTCAAGCAACGCAACGA